>CAMFKX010000093.1 GCA_945957375.1 uncultured Roseiarcus sp. | reverse complement strand
GCGGAGGCGCGCTGACAGGGCGCGCGGCCGCGCGCTTGCCGAAGCGCGGCTTGGCTTTCGCCCTACGTCATCATAGATTCGCCGTACTCAGGAAGGATTGGGGGCCTCGCGCGAACCCGGGGGCGGGAGCCGTGCTTGGGCCCTCGCTCGGACAGGGACGCACGGATCGGCCTCCCTGTCGCGCCGCAACGGCGCTCGTCGGGTTCGTTCCTGAGTTCGCTGCAGAACGGGCGCTAGAGAAGGTTATTGGCTACGATGCGTGGGTTCGGACGCCTTCTCGGCTTTGTCTTTGCGACCGGGGCGATCGTCTTCGTCATCGCCGCGGGCGTTCTCGCGGTGGTGGTGTGGAAGTACGAGCAGGACCTGCCGGACTACAGCCAGCTCAAGAATTACGAGCCCCCCGTCATGACCCGGGTGCACGCGGCCGACGGCAGCCTGCTCGCGGAATATTCGCGCGAGCGCCGGCTCTATCTGCCCTCGACCGCGATTCCCGACCTGGTCAAGCACGCCTTCATCTCGGCCGAGGACAAGAATTTCTACTCCCACGGCGGCTTCGACCCGGAAGGCATCGCCCGCGCCGGCCTGATCTTCCTGCAGGGCAACAAGCACGTGCAGGGCGCCTCGACCATCACCCAGCAGGTGGCGAAGAACTTCCTGCTCAACGCCGACCGCACCTTCGACCGCAAGATTCGCGAGGTGCTGCTCAGCGTCCGGATCGAGTCCGCCTATTCCAAGGAGAAGATCCTCGAGCTCTACCTCAACGAGATCTATCTCGGGCTGTCGAACTACGGCGTCGCGGCGGCCGCGCTGAATTATTTCAACAAGTCGGTGCACGAGCTGACCGTCGCCGAAGTCGCCTATCTCGCGGCGCTGCCCAAGGAGCCGAGCGCGCTCAACCCGTTCCGCAATCACGACCGCGCGGTCGAGCGGCGCAACTACGTGATCGGCCGCATGGCCGAGGACGGCTACATCACCCAGGAGCAGGCGCGGAAGTCGCGCGCCGAGCCGCTGGTGGTCAACCCGCGCGTGCTGACCCCCAACACCATCGCCGCCGGCTTCTTCGCCGAGGAGGTGCGCCGCGAGCTGTCCGAGCGCTACGGCGAGCAGAAGCTCTACGAGGGCGGCCTGTCGGTGCGCACCACCCTCGATCCCAAGATGCAGCTGATGGCGCGCAAGGCGCTGGTCGACGGCCTCGTGCGCTACGACGAGGCGCACGGCTGGCACGGCGCGCTGAAGTCGATCGACCTCGGCCAGGACTGGGGCGTGCCGCTGGCCGACATCCCCGCCTATGGCGACATCAAGCCCTGGCAGCTCGCCGTCGCGCTCGACGTCAGCGGGACCGCGATCCGCATCGGCCTCCAGCCCGAGCACGACAAGGCCGGCGCGGTGGTTCAGGACCGCCAGACCGGCGTCGTGCCGCCGGACGGCTACCGCTGGACCGGGCGGGCGCCGAAGAGCCTGGTCAAGCCCGGCGACGTGTTCTACGTCGAGCCGATGCCCAGCCGCGCCGGCGAATACCGCCTGCGCCAGATCCCCGAGGTCAGCGGCGCCGCCGTCGCGATGGACCCGTTCACCGGCCGCGTGCTCGCCATGGTCGGCGGCTTCTCGTTCGACGAATCCGAGTTCAACCGCGCCACCCAGGCGCAGCGCCAGCCGGGCTCGTCGTTCAAGCCGCTGGTCTACGCCACCGCGCTCGACAAGGGCTATACGCCGTCGTCGCAGATCCTCGACGGGCCGCTGCAGATCGACGACGGCAGCGGCGAGGTGTGGGAGCCGGCCAATTTCGAGGGCACCTCGGGCGGCACGCACACCCTGCGCTTCGGCATCGAGCACTCGATCAACCTGATGACGGTGCGGCTCGCGCGCGATCTCGGCATGCCGGTGGTGGTCGAATACGCCAAGCGCTTCGGCATCTACGACAACCTGCCGCCGTTCCTGTCGATGGCGATCGGCGCCGGCGAGACCACCGTGCTGCGCATGGTGACCGCCTATTCGATGTTCGACAACGGCGGCAAGCGCATCAAGCCGACCCTGATCGACCGCATCCAGGACCGCTGGGGCAATTCGATCTACCGCCACGACGAGCGCATCTGCGAAGGCTGCGACGCGGCCAAGTGGGACAATCAGCAGGAGCCGACGCTGGTCGACAAGCGCGAGCAGGTGATGGACCCGCTCAGCGCCTACCAGATCACCTCGATCATGGAGGGCGTGATCCAGCGCGGCACGGGCATCGCGATCAAGGAAGTCGGCAAGACGCTCGCCGGCAAGACCGGCACCACCAACGACGCCAAGGACCTCTGGTTCGTCGGCTATTCGCCGAACCTCGCCTTCGGCGTGTTCATGGGCTACGACAAGCCGCGCTCGCTCGGCGACAGCGCCCAGGCCGCGCTCTACACCGCGCCGATCTTCCGCGACTTCATGAAGATGGCGCTCAAGGACACGCCCGACACGCCGTTCCGCATCCCGCCCGGCATCAAGCTGATCTCGGTCGACGTGCATTCCGGCATGCGCGCCTCGGGCCCCGGCACGATCATGGAGGCGTTCAAGCCCGGCACCGGCCCGCCCGACACCTACGCCTCGGGCGGCGGGGGCGGCGGCGCCCAGGCGGCGGTCGAAGGCGGCGGCGGAGGGGGCGGGGACGCGTCCGTCGGCTCCGGAACCGGCGGCCTCTACTGAGGCGATTGCCAAGAGCCCGCGCGAGCGGCTAGACGACGGCCTCGCGCTCCTGGGCGCGAAGCCCTTTCAGATCCGGATCGGAACGGAGCCCATGCGCGCGGAAGCCGAGCAGCTGGTTGCAGACATCAAGCAGTCCGTAGGGCTGCTGAGGAGGCATCTTTGACGTCGAGGCTGCAACCCGACGTCTGGCCGAACTGAACGCCAAGTCCGAAGATCCGAGCCTCTGGAACGACGCCGAGGCGGCGCAGAAGGTGATGCGCGAGCGCACGGTGCTGGAAGACCGCCTCGGATCGCTCGCCAAGATCGACCGCGACCTCGACGACGCGGTCACGCTGGTCGAACTCGGCGAGGCCGAGGAGGACGCGGCGACCGAGGCCGAGGGCGTCGCGGCGCTGAAGGCGCTCAAGGCGGAAGGCGAGAGCCGCCAGCTCGAGGCGCTGCTGTCGGGTGAGGCCGACGCCAACGATTCCTATGTCGAAGTCCATTCCGGCGCCGGCGGCACCGAGAGCGCCGACTGGGCGCGCATGCTGTTGCGCATGTACGTCCGCTGGGCCGAGCGGCGGAAGTTCGACGTCGAGGTGGTCGAAGAGACCGCCGGCGACGAAGCCGGCATCAAATCGGCGACCATCGTGGTCAAGGGCCACAACGCCCACGGCTGGCTCAAGACCGAATCGGGCGTGCACCGCCTGGTGCGCATCTCGCCCTACGATTCGAACGCCCGCCGCCACACCAGCTTCGCCTCGGTCTGGGTCTATCCGGTGGTTGACGACCGCATCCAGATCGACGTCAACGAGGGCGATTGCCGGATCGACACGTACCGCGCCAGCGGTGCCGGCGGCCAGCACGTCAACAAGACCGAATCGGCGGTGCGCATCACCCACATCCCGACCGGCATCGTGGTCGCCTGCCAGTCGGAACGCTCGCAGCACAAGAACCGCGCCACCGCCTGGAACATGCTGCGCGCCCGGCTGTACGAAAAGGAGCTCGAGGCGCGCGAGGCCAAGATCAACGCGGACTCGGCCTCCAAGACCGAGATCGGCTGGGGCCACCAGATCCGCTCCTACGTGCTGCAGCCCTACCAGATGGTGAAGGACCTGCGCACCGGCCACGTCTCGGGCACCCCCGCCGATGTGCTCGACGGCGACCTCGACCCGTTCATGGAGGCCTCGCTCGCCCAGCGCCTGTCGGGCCGGACGGTCGAGGTCGAGGACGTGGACTGACGCCGTCGCGAGGCGTCGCCGGTCAGTCGCCGGCGGGCCTGCCGATCGGCCTCCGCCGGACCCACGGCGACAGGGCGGCGACCAGGTCTTTCAGCCTGAACGGCTTGGCGACGAAGCCGTTCATTTCCGCGGCCAGCGCCAGTTCGCGCTGGCCGGCCGTCGCGCCGGCGGTGAGCGCGATGATCGGCAGGTCGACGAGCCCGAGCTCCTTGCGCAGGAATCGCGTCGCCTCGATGCCGTCCATCTCGGGCATCTGCACGTCCATCAGCACGATGTCGTAACCGTCGGGGCCCGCCTGAATCCGCTCGATCGCCTCCCGGCCGTTCGTCGCGACGTCGCAGATCGCGCCCTCCAGCGCGAGCAGCTTGACCGCGACTTCGCGGTTGGTGTCGATATCGTCGACGACCAGCACCCGGACGCCGTCGAGCGGCCTGACGCCGGGGCCGTCCGCGGCGCGCGCGGCCTCGGCGACCGGCGCGGCGGTCGTCTCGAAGGCGACGACGAACCAGAACGCGCTGCCCTTGCCCTTTTCGCTCTCGACTCCGATCTCGCCGCCCATCGAAGCGATGAGTTGCTTGCTGATGGCGAGGCCGAGTCCGGTGCCTCCGAACGTCATGGCGGTGGCCGCTTCCGCCTGCGCGAAGGGTTCGAACAGCTTCTCGATGTGTTCCGGGGCGATGCCGATCCCGGTGTCGCGCACCACGACGCGGACCCGCACCGAGGTGGCCGAGCTTTCGAGCGCCTCGAACGAGACCGTGACCGAGCCTTCGAGGGTGAACTTGAGCGCGTTCCCCACCAGGTTGATCAGCACCTGGCTCACCCGGGTCGCATCGCCCAGCAGGATGGGAAGCGCCCCGGTCGGCGCCGAGATGAGCGCGACGCCCTTGCGCTTCGCCAGCGCCGCGAAGGTGTCGACGACGTCGTCGACGAGGTCGCCGAGGGCGAAGGGAATTTCGTTGAGTTCGAGCTGTCCCGCCTCGATCTTGGCGAGATCGAGGATGTCGGTGAGGAGGACGAGCATGCTCCGGGCGGAGGTCTCGAGCGTCCGGACATAACCGGCCTGCTCGGCGTCGCGGGCGCCGCGCGCGAGCAGTTCGATCATGCCCACGATGGCGTTGAGCGGCGTGCGGATCTCGTGGCTGATGTTGGCGATGAAATCGGACTTCGCCTTGTTGGCGGCCTCCGCCTCGGCTCGGGCGGCGTCCGCCTGCGCCTTGGCCTCCGCGAGCGCGTTCAGGGCGTTGGTCTGCTCGGTGACGTCGTAGGTGACGCCGAGCACGCGTATCGGCCTCCCGTCCGGGCCGAGCGTCGGCTTCGCGAACTTCCTCAGATTGCGGGTCGTTCCGTCCGCCAGGACAATGCGGAAATCGACGTTGATCCAGGCGCCTCTTGCGACCGCGGCGCAAAAGGCGTCGACGACCCGCGGTCGATCCTCCGGGTGGATGCGGCCGAAGATCTGGTTGATCGAGCCGTCGAAATCGGCGTCGCCAAAACCGTAGAGCTGGCGCATGACGCTATCCCACGCGACTTTCCCGCTGGCGATATCGTAGTCCCACAGGCCGACGACCCCGGCCGCCGCCGCCGCCTCGAGACGTTGCTTGGAATCGCTGAGCGCATGGTTGGCCTCGCGCAGGCGCGCTTCCGCATGCAGCCGTTGTCGCAGCTCCCGATCGAGCCGGGTCGCGAGCGCGACCTCATGTCGATAAAGCTGATCGGCCTTCGACATCAACACGAACAGCACGAGGCCGCCCGCAAGGAAGCCGAAGGCGCGGCCTGAATAGAAGCCGACGGTGAACCGGGCGTTGTTGAGGATGACGCCGAGCAGCACTTCGAGCAGGCAGGCCCACGTCACCGACATCAGGGCAAGGTCGAGCACCGTTCGCGGACGCCGCCGCCCGAGCAATAGCAACGTCAGCGCCGTAAGGCCGCAAACCAGCGCCGACAAGGGAAAAGCCCCCGGCGTGAACTGACTCTCACTCGTCATGAGCTCGGGCAGCCAGGGCTCGCCGTGCGTCGCCAGCAATGCCAGCGCGCCCGCAGCGCCGATCGTCGCCAGGATTGCGGCGACACCCAAGGACCCGATGGGCGAAGGCAGCGGACGGCCGCCGTTCCAGGGGAGCGCGTAGGCCATCAGGGCGAGCAAGAAACCGCAGCGCCAGAACACGTACAGCCAGGAGGCCGACTGCGGACCGGCTTTCAGCAAGCCATCCGTCGCGAATACGCCCGGGAAGGTCAGCAGATGAGCGCCCGTCATCAGCGCCGCGAACAGGTAGCCGCAGGCGAGCACGAGCAGGGGGACCGTGCGCAGGATGCGAAACTGCCCGTAGAGCAGCGTCGCAGTCGCAATGTCGAAGGTCACCAGCGCGGTTTCGGAAATCGCCACGAAACTCGGCAGGTGCGGCAAGGGATTCGGCGCGAAGATCGCGGCCGGAACGAAGCCGATCAGGGAAACCAGACAAAGCACGGCGGTGAGCCGCTGCAGGGACGGCGCCGCCGGCGTGGTCGAAAGAAACAAGGCGCGCCGCCGGCCCGGGCGACCCTGCAGGGCCGCCAGATCAGTGGCTTGCGAGGTCGCGGTCATTGGATCTGGGCGTCTCCACGGGAGGCCATTGCAGCGCGGCGGTCGACTTCCGCTTATGAACCTCCAACCTTTTAAGCATGAGGCCGGCCCGGATGCTGCGAAATTCGCCCGCCGGCCTGCGCGCCGTCTTCTTGTCAAGCGCCGCAAAGGCGTAAAGTGTCGCCGGCGCAAAATTCGAGCGGACCGGAGACGTGAAGCGTGGATTTCAATCGCCGTCATCTTGTCGGGCTCGTCGCCGGCGCCGCGGCCCGCGGAGCCCTTGCGCAGGATCGGAGCCGCGTCTTTGCGTGGGAATGAATGACGTCCGCAATTCCTTGCCGGCCGGGGAAATTGTTCTATATTTGTTCTGCGAAGAGGTCGCCGAGCCGGGCCTTCTCCGAGCCTCGCCGGCTCGCCGGCTCCCCGGAATGTTCTCACAGACGACGTGTCGGGCGCTTGGAGTGATAGAGTTGCAGGACATGGCGCCTAAGTCCCTGAAATCGCCCGGCGGGAGTCTTTTGTGCGCGACGTCGGGTCACGCGCCCGCGGTCGTCGGCCGATCAAGATTTCGCGGCCGCGGCGGAGTCCGGGCCGCCGGCTGCTGGGTGCCAACGCTGAGCGCGCCGGCGGGGTTGTCGCCTCCGCCCTGCACGCACGGCCGCAGATTCGCCCGGAAATGCCCCCTTAACCCTTTGAAAAGCCCCAAAACCGGCTCGGGTTCGGCGCGGCCGCCGCGGGCGCTCCGCGACCTCGCCTGAGCGCCCCCCGTGTCTCCTCTCCTCCTCGTCCTCGCGCTCCTCGCCGCCACCGTCGTGATGTTCGCGATCAATCGGCCGCGGCTCGATGCGGTGGCGCTGATCATGCTTGTCGCGCTGCCGCTGACCGGCGTCATGACGATGAGCGAGGCCCTCGCCGGCTTCAGCGACCCGAATGTCGTGCTGATCGCGGCGCTGTTCGTGATCGGCGACGGTCTCGTCCGCACCGGGGTGGCGCAAAGGCTCGGCGACTGGCTGACGGCGAAGGCGGGACGCAGCGAGGTCCGGCTGATCGTGCTGATGATGCTGGTCGTCAGCGCCCTCGGCGCGATCATGAGTTCGACCGCGGTGACCGCGATCTTCATTCCCGTCGCGCTGCGGGTCGCCGCCAGCGCCGGCGTCGGCCCCGGCCGGCTGATGATGCCGTTGAGCTTCGCCGCGCTGATCAGCGGCATGACGACGCTGATCGGCACGCCGCCCAATCTGGTGGTCGACGCCGAACTGGAGCGCGCCGGAGCGGCGGGCTTGAGCTTCTTCAGCTTCACGCCCTTCGGGCTCGCGATCCTCGCCCTCGGAATCGGCTACATGGTGCTCGTCCGCCGTTTTCTCGGCGGCGCAGCCGCGCCGACGGCTTCCGGGCGCCCGAGCCTCGCCGACTGGATCGGCCAGTACGGGCTCGCCGGGCGGGAAGCCCGCTTCCGCGTCACAGAACGGTCGCCGCTGGTCGGGCGCACCCTCGGCGACCTGAGACTGCGCGAAAAATTCGGCGGCACGGTCGCGGGCATCGAGCGCGTCCGGCGCTTCGGCCGCGAGATGATCGCGCCCGGCGCGGGCGCCGAAATCATGGCCGGCGACATCCTGCTCGTCGATCTGCCGGCGCGCGACCGCGACGCGCCGAAACTGTGCGACGCCTACGCCCTCGAGGAGCGGCCGCCGAGCGGCGGCTATTTCAGCGACCGGGTCGACGAGATCGGCATGGCGGAGGTGATCGTGCCGCCGACCTCGGGCCTCGTCGGGGAGACCCTGGTCACCGCCGGCCTGCGCACGCGATACCGGCTGACCGCGGTCGGCATGCGCCGCGGCGCCGGCGACCAGGAGCCGGAGCTGATGCGCGAGTCGCTCCGGGTCGGCGACACCTTGCTTTTGATCGGCCGGTGGAAGGACATCGAGCGGCTGCGCGCCGACGTCCACGACCTCGCCGTGATCCGCGTGCCGGCGGAAGCGAGCGCCGCGCCCGCCGCGCCGGGCAGGGCGGCCCCGGCGCTGGCGAGTCTCGCGCTGGTGGTCGCCCTGATGATCAGCGGGATCGTGCCCAACGTCCAGGCGGCGCTGATCGGCGGCCTCGTCATGGGCGCGTTCGGCTGCGTGTCGCTGGGGAGCGCCTACCGCGCGATCGACTGGAAGACGATCGTGCTGATCGTCGGGATGCTGCCGTTCTCGGTCGCGCTGCAGCGGACCGGCGGCGTCGACCTCGCCGCCGACGCCTTGCGCGCGCTGACCGCCGGCGCGGGCGACCGGGCGGTGCTGGCGGCCCTGTTCGCCGTCACAGCGATCCTCGGCATGTTCATCTCCAACACCGCGACGGCGGTGCTGATGGCGCCGGTCGCGATCGCCTTCGCGCAGGAGACCCACGTCTCGCCCTATCCCTTCGCCATGATCGTCGCGCTCGCGGCCTCGACCGCCTTCATGACCCCGGTGTCGTCGCCGGTGAATACGCTGGTCGCCGGTCCGGGCGGCTACACGTTCTTCGACTACGTGCGGATCGGCGCGCCGTTCTCGATCGTGGTCATGGTCGTCTGCGTCGCGATGGCGCCCTGGCTCACTCCGCTGTGACCGCGTCCGGGATGCGCCTTGCGCCGAATCGGCGATTGCGCGACACCTTTGATACGGCCGTCAACGCAACGGGAAATCGGCCGGGAGGACATCATGTCACAGGACTGGGCCGTCGACGTACTCAAGTACCAACCCAAGGCCGACCACAAGGCGATCGAAGGGATCGTCCGTCATCTCGGCATCGCGCTGCACAGCCGCGACGCTTCGCTGGTCGCCTTCACCGACCCCGAGGAGGTCAAGCGGGTGCGCGAGAGCTTCCTGCGCAAGAAGCTCGGCCTGACCGCGCCCGACGCCGAACTCGACAAGGCGATGGAGGCCGTGCGCGAGCGGATGCACGCCGACAAGACGAAGAACCGCGTCACCGTCTACTACCTGCTCGCCGACCATTTCGGGAAGCTCGCCGACTTCACCTGAGCGGCCTGCGCGCTTCAAGCCCGACGGGCGCGCGCCCGACCGAACGTGATCCGCCTCAGCGTGTCGTCCCGATCGACGACGTGATGCTTCAGCGTGCCTGCGACATGCAGGGCGACCAGCGCGGCGATGGCGTAAACCGCGATCCGGTGCGCCGAGACCGCGCCGGCGAAGACCCCGGCGTCGGGCGCGGCGATGTCGGGCACGACGAACAGGCCGAAAAACCGGGTCGGGATCGGCAGCGGCGAGGTCGACACGAGCAGCCAGCCCGCGCCGATCGCCAGGACCGTGACGAGATAGAACAGCGCCTGCACGGCGCGCGCGAGCTGGCCTTCCCATCCCGCAACCGGCGGCGGCGCCGCCGATCTCGCCCGGGCGGCGAGCCGGATCGCCGTCAGCGCCAGCACGACGAAGCCGAACGACTTGTGCTGCTGGTAGAGGTCGAAGGTCGTCCCGGCCTCGAACGCCGCGTGGGTCATCAGCCAGCCCTGGCCGAGAAGACCGAGGATCAGCGCCGCGTTGATCCAGTGCAGGGCGGCGACGACCGGGCTCCAGCGCGACGGCCGCAGCGTCAAAGCTCGACCGCCGCGCTCTTGATGGTGAGGTCGACGTCGCGCGACACCAGCGGAAAGCCGGAGTTCATGCCGAACGCGACCCGATCGATCCGGGTCCGGGCCGAAAATTCCAGCCGGCCCTTGGCCCCCGCGGGTCGCGCAACCTCGACTTCGACGGTCAGCGGCTTGGTCACCCCGAGCAGCGTCAGATCGCCCGAGACCCGGACGGCGCGGTCGCTGAGCTTCTCGACCGAAGTCGAAACGAAGTCGATCGTCGGGTGCTTGGCCGAGTCGAGGAACGCCTGTGAGCGCAGATAATCGCCGAACGACGCCGAGCCGACGTCGACCGACCCTGCGTTGACATGAAACACGACCCGGCTCTTCTCGGGGTGGTCGAAGTCGATCGCGATTCGCCCGTCAAAGGCGTCGAACCGCCCATGGGTGCGCGGAAAGCCGACCGCGTCGATCGCAAAGGCGATTTCGGTGCGCGCCGGGTCGATCCGCCACTTCGCCGGTTCGGCCGAGGCCGCCGGGCCCCAGGACAACGCCGCCGCCAGGACAGCTTCCGCGAGACGCTTGTGCGCCATTGCAACCTCCGCCCCGGCGCGTCAGCAGACACGCATGGTCTCAAGCACTTCGGGCCGCGAAGCCGGCGGAAATGCGGCGGGCGGCGAAGCTCAGCCGGCTCGCTTGTCGGTTCTCGCCCGCCGGGCGATCGCTTCGTCCTTCTTCGCGTCGTCCCCGGTCGCGCCCGCATTCAGGATCTCGGCCGCGTCCTGCTCCTCCTGGGCGAGGTCGGCGGCCTTGGGTTCGGTCTCAGGCGTCGCGGTCAGCCCCAGATCGTCGGGCTTGCGGCTCTTGTTGCGCGCCGCCGCGGCGAAGGTTTCGAGCGCTTCCGGCTGCTGGTCGGTCTTGCTGGACTGAGTCATCGGTTTCCTCCGGCCCCCAACCCGCAACGCCGCGTCCGCACGGAAGTTCCCTCTCCCGTGACCGCGCGCGACTCGGTCGCGGCGCGCGCCCCGGAATCAACCCCGCATCCAGATCAGGAAATCGACCATCCGCCTGGCGAAGCCGGAATAGGGCGGCTGCAGCAGCATCTCGACGGACGAGAACGATCCCTGCTGGAACACCGGCCTCAGCTTCGAGAAGGTCTCGAAGCCCTCGCGGCCGTGGTAGTGGCCCATGCCGCTGCCGCCGACGCCGCCGAACGGCAGATCGTGCTGGGCGACGTGCAGGATCGCTTCGTTGACCGAGACGCCGCCCGACAGGGTCTGCGAGATCACCAGGTCTCGGAAGGCGCGGTCGCGGGTGAACGGGTAGATCGCCAGCGGGCGATCGCCCGCGTTGACCGCGGCGATGGCGTCTTCCGGCCGGTCGTAGGTCAGCACCGGCAGGATCGGCCCGAAGATCTCCCGCCGCATGATCTCCATGTCCGGCGTCGGGTTCAGCACGATGTGGGGCGCGAGCTTGCGCTTCGCCGCGGCGGGCGTCTGCCCTTGTGCGAGGTCGATGAGCGTCGCGCCCTTGGCGCGGGCGTCCTCGAGCGCGTGCGTGAGGCGGTCATAGCTGCGCTGGTCGATGATCGAGGTGAAGTCCGGGCCGTTGATGTCCGGGTGACGCTTGGCGAACAGACGCCGGCACTGCTCCACGAACGGTTCCTCCCGGCCTTTCGGCAGGAAGACGTAGTCGACGGCGAGGCAGGTCTGGCCGGCGTTGAAGGTCTTGGCCCACAGGATGCGGCTGGCCGCGGTCTCGATCGGGAAGTCCGGCGCGACGATGGCCGGCGACTTGCCGCCGAGCTCCAGCGTCACCGGCGTCAGGTTCTTCGCCGCGTTCGCCATGACGGCGCGGCCTGTGGCGCCGGATCCGGTGAAGATCAGATGGTCGAACGGGAGCGACGAGAAGGCCGGCCCACGGCCGCCGCCGTCCTCGAAGAAAGCGAGCTTGTCGGCTGGGAAATAGTTCGGCGAGACGGCGATCAGCAACTCCGCCAGGCGGCGCGAGTTCTCCGACATCTTCACCATCGCCCGATTGCCGGCGGCGAAGATGCTGATCAACGGCCCGAAACTCAGCATCAGCGGATAGTTCCAGGGCACGATGACGCCGACCACTCCGAGCGGCTGCGGGATCAGCCGGTTGCTCGCCCCGGCGAAGACCATCTGGTCGACGTGGCGCTTGCGTGGACGCATCCAGCGCTTGAGGCGCTTCGTCGAATCGTGAACGCCGTCGATCACGGGGAAGATCTCGGCGAACGTCGTTTCAAACGTGCTGCGCCCGCCGTAATCGGCGTCGATCGCGGCCACGATCTCGGCGCGATGGTCGGTCACCAGGCGGCCGAGGCTCTTCAGGTCGGCGATACGCTCGTCGTAGCTCGGCTCGGGCGCCTTGCGGCTCGCCGCGCGCTGGGCGTCGAAGCAGGCGAGAAACTCGGCCGGAATCGCAAGGTCGGCCAGGGGGAATACGGGCGCGTTCATGAGCTTCGCCTTCTTGCTGGGCGCGGAATCCCTCCCGGTCGGCCGGGCGCGCGCAACCCACAAATAAGCTGTGATGCGGCCCGGTCAATATTTGCGCGCGCGCCGTCGCCTTGCGAGGCGCGCCCTGCGGGGGCATAAAGCCGGCCATGGCCTCCGTCGACGTCAAACCCTCGAGCAACCGCAAGCCCGTTTCGAAGTCCGAGGCCGCGAGCGAGCCGTTCAAGCGCTCGCTCGCCTCCTGCACCCGCGCCCTCGCTCGCAATCCGGACCTCGAGGTGACCTTCTCGACCGACAAGCCGTCGCTGTTGACGGGGCCGGACGGGGCGAAGGCGAGGCTGCCGGAGCCGCCGCGACGGGCGACGGCGAGAGAGGCGGCGATCGTGCGCGGGCTCGCCGACTCCTTTGCGCTTCGGCTCGCCTGTCACAGCGAGGCGGTCCACCGTCGCCTCGCGCCGCAGAACCCCGCGGCGCGCTCGCTGTTCGACGCGGTCGAGCAGGCTCGGGTCGAAGCGATCGGCGCGCGCCGCATGGAGGGCGTGGCGGCGAATCTTTCCGCCATGCTCGACGATCGTTACCAGAAAAGTCCGTTCGCCGAGGCGCGCTCGCGCGAGGAGGCGCCGCTGGAAGAGGCGGTCGCGATGATGGCGCGCGAGCGGTTGACCGGCCTCAAGCCGCCGCCCGGCGCCGAGCGCCTGACCGACCTGTGGCGCGGCTTCGTCGAGGAGAAGGCGGGCGCCGAACTGGACCGGCTCGGCGGCGCGCTCAACGATCAGCGCGCCTTCGCCAGGCTCGTCCAGAAGCTGCTCGCATCGCTCGGCCTGACCAGCGATGCGGACGCCGAGGCCGAGGATAAGCCGGATGACGAGCAGCAACCCCCGCCCGAGGAGCCGGACGAAGCCGAAGGCGAAGGCGACGAAAGCCAGTCGCAGGATTCCATGCAGCGCGAGGCGGCCGACGACTCGACCGACGAAGCCGATGACGGAACGATGGACACGGTCGACGCGCCATCCTCCGAACTCGACGACGAAGGCGAGGCGGGCGACGCCGAGGAGGCGGCGGAAAGCCGCCCGCCGCAGCCCCCGTCGCAGGAACGTCGCACCACCGACTACAAGGCCTACTCGACCAAGTTCGACGAAGTCGTCGAGGCTGACGAGCTGTGCGACCCGGAGGAATTGCAGCGCCTGCGCGATTACCTCGACAAGCAGCTGCAAAACCTTTCGTCGGTCGTCGCGCGCCTCGCCAACCGCCTGCAGCGTCGGCTCATGGCGCAGCAGAATCGCGCCTGGATCTTCGACCTCGAAGAGGGGATGCTCGACACCGCCCGACTGCCGCGCATCATCATCGACCCGCAGCAGCCGCTGTCCTTCAAGCAGGAGAAGGACATGGAGTTCCGGGACACCGTGGTGACGCTGCTGATCGACAATTCCGGCTCGATGCGCGGGCGCCCGATCACGGTGGCGGCGACCTGCGCCGACGTCCTCGCCCGCACGCTCGAGCGCTGCGGAGTCAAGGTCGAGATCCTCGGCTTCACCACCCGAGCCTGGAAGGGCGGGCAGTCGCGCGAAGCCTGGCTCCAGGCGGGCAAGCCGCCGAATCCCGGCCGTCTGAACGACCTGCGCCATCTGATCTACAAGTCGGCTGACGCTCCGTGGCGGCGTGCGCGCAAGAACCTCGGGCTGATGATGCGTGAGGGCCTCCTGAAAGAGAACATCGACGGAGAGGCGCTGTCCTGGGCGCACGAGCGCCTGCTCGGGCGGCCCGAACAGCGCAAGATCCTGATGATGATCTCGGACGGCGCGCCGGTCGACGACTCGACCCTTTCCGTCAATCCCGGCAACTATCTCGAGCGCCATCTGCGGCATGTGATCGAGGAGATCGAGACCCATTCGCCGGTCGAACTGATCGCGATCGGCATCGGCCATGACGTGACGCGCTACTACCGCCGCGCGGTGACCATTGTCGACGCCGAGGAACTGGGCGGCGCGATGACGGAAAAGCTCGCCGAACTGTTCGACGAAAAGGCCGCGCCGAAGGCGGTTTCGCGACATCCGGGGCCGAAGCGCCGCAAGCTCGATTTCGGGCTCAGCGTCACGCCCTGACGCGGTCGCTTCGGCGCGATCAGGACTCGGGCGGCGGGCGTCGCGACAGGCGGCTGCGCGCCAGGATCAGCGCGATCGCCGCCGAGCCGAGGCGGGCGATGGTGTTGTCGGCGCGGCTTGTCAGAATGATCGGCACGCGCGCGCCGAGCACGATGCCGGCCATCTCCGCGTCGGCGAGATAGACGAGCTGCTTGGCCAGCATGTTGCCGGCCTCGAGGTCGGGCACCACGAGAATGTCGGCCTGGCCTGCGACCGGCGAAACGATGCCCTTGGTGCGTGCGGCCTCGAGCGACACCGCGTTGTCGAAGCCGAGCGGACCGTCGAGGATGCCTCCGGTGATCTGGCCGCGGTCGGCCATCTTGCAGAGCGCCGCGGCGTCGAGCGTCGAGCGGATGTCGGGCGACACCGTCTCGACCGCAGAGAGTATCGCGACCCTGGGCGTAATGACGCCGAGCGCGGTCACGAGGTCGATCGCGTTCTGGACGATGTCGCGCTTGTCGAGCAGCGTCGGGTAGATGTTGACCGCGGCGTCGGTGATGAACAGGGCCCTCGGATAGGACGCCGCGTCGATCGCGAACACGTGGCTGATGCGCCGCGACGTGCGCAGGCCGGCGTCGCCGGAGACCACCTCGTGCATCAGCTCGTCGGTGTGGAGCGCGCCCTTCATCAGCGCCTCGACCTCGCCCGCGCGCGCCATCGCCACCGCTCTCGCCGCGGCTGCGTGGCTATGCTCGGTCGCGACGATCCGGTAGCCGGCGATATCGATGCCATGCGCCGCGGCGGCCTCGCGAATCTTCCGCTCCGGGCCGATCAGCACCGGCTCGATCAAGTCTTCGCGCGCCGCCTCGACCGCGCCGATCAGCGAGGCCTCGTCGACCGGATGCACGATCGCCGTGCGGATCGCCTTCATCGAGCGGGTCGCCTCGATCAATTGCCGATAGCGGCGACCCTTCTCGCGCATCTCCTCGACGTATTCCTCGCGCGGCTCGGTCGTGACGCCCTTCTTCGGCGCGACGACTTCGGCGGCTCCCGACATGGCGAGGTCGCCGTGCTGGTTGGTCGCACGCACCTCGATCGTCACGCGTCGCCCTTCAGGCGCCTTGCCGGTGACCTTGGCGACGATCGTCATGACGTCGCCGGGCCGCGCCGGCGTCGTCGTGGTGATCGTCTGGCTGACGAGCTTCGAGCCCGAACCGGGGAGGCGGCCGGCGATCAGCGCGCTCATCAGCGCGCTCGCCCATCCGGTCTGCCCGGCGTCGATGCTGAAGGCGCGACTCGCGGCGACCGCCGGGTCGACCAGACCGGCGCCCATCGTGGCCGCCTGGGTGGCCAGAAGAGAGAAGTCCTCCGGCGTCAGGGTGTGGACCAGTCGATCCTCGTCGCCGACGTGCAGCATATCGAACGGACGGTTTCCGATTGCCGCCATAACCCGCTCCCCATTGACAAAAGCGCCGCAGAGACGTTTCGGCCTTGACCTACGACCTCCGCGACGTCTCCGCTTGATAAAGATCAAACCCGCGCCGCAAAGCCGCCTTTCAATAAGGCCAGGGCGGCTCCGTCGCCAGCCGAGGGACGCAGGACCGTGACGAATCGCCGCCGCGCCGGGGAGTTTGCCGAGACGTGCGGCGGCGGCGAACCGGATCAGGAAGAGACGCTCCGCTTTCTCGGCGATCCCGCGACTTTCGGCGCGCCGGCGCAACGGGTCGACACAGCCGCGGCGGTCGTGTTTCTCGTTGGCTCGGACGCCTACAAGGTCAAGCGGGCGGTCCGCTTTCCGTTCATGGACCTCTCGACGCTCGACAAGCGCCGTGCGGCCTGCGAGGCGGAGATTGCGGCCAATCGCGACAATGCGCCGGGCGTCTATCTCGGCGCTCTGCCGATCGTCCGGACGCCCGGCGGCCTTGCGCTGGGCGGCGAAGGCGAGCCGGTGGAGTGGGTCTGCCACATGCGCCGCTTCGACGAGACCGCCACGCTCGACCGGATTGCAGACCGCGGCGGCCTCGACGACGCCCTCGTCGACCAGCTCGCTTGGGCCGTGCAGCGCGCCCACCGGCGCGCCCCCTTGCGCGATGGGGCGCGCGCGGCGCGGGAGCTCGAGACCTACATCGAGCAAGACGAGGTCGCCTTCGCCGAGAGGCCGGATCTCTTTCCGCCGGCGGAAGCGCGCCGCCTGACGCACGAGCAACGGCTCGCCTTCGCGGTGGCGCGACCCACTCTGCTGCGACGCGGCCGTGACGGCTTCGTCCGGCGCGGTCACGGCGACCTGCACCTGTCGAACATCGTGCTGATCGCGGGCGAGCCGGTTCTGTTCGACGCGCTCGAGTTCTCCGATGCGATCGCCAGCGGAGACGTGCTTTACGACCTCGCCTTCCTGCTGATGGACCTCGAAGAGCGGGGGCTCAGACGCGCCGCCAATCGCCTGTTCAATCGCTATCTAGCCGACGCGCCGCCGGAAGCGATGTCCGGTCTCGCCGCGATGCCGCTGTTCCTGAGTTTGCGCGCCGCGATCCGGGCCAAGGTCGAGGGCGCCCGGGCCGAGCGGCTCGCCGGCGAGGAGCGCGAGCGCACGCGCAGTCTTGCGACAAGCTACTTTCGCCTCGCTCTCGGGTTTCTCCGCTACCGCGCGCCCCGCCTGGTCGCGATCGGCGGGCTCTCCGGAACGGGCAAGAGCGCGCTGGCCGGCGCCGTCGCTCCCCGCCTCGGGCGCGCGCCCGGAGCGCTGTGGCTGCGCAGCGACGTCGAGCGCAAGGCGATGTTCGGCGTCGCGGAGACGGACCCTCTCGACGCCGGCGCCTATGCGCCGGAGGTCACCCGGCGGGTCTACCGCCGCATCGACGACAAGGCGCGCTGCGCGCTGGCGGCCGGCTCGTCCGTCATCCTCGACGCCACCTTCGCCCGGGCGGACGAGCGCGTCGCTGCGCTTCGGGTCGCGGCGGAAGTCGGGGCGGCGTTCGACGGACTGCTTCTCGAAGCGCCGCTTGCGGTCCGTCTCTCCCGAGTGATCGCGCGTAGCGCGGACGCCTCCGACGCCGACGCCGCGGTCGCCGAACGGCAGCGCGCGGATTCGCTCGAGGAGAGGGGCTGGACGGCGATCGATGCGTCCGGCTCGGCGGTCTCGACGCTCAGCCGAGCCTCGGCGGCGCTCCGCCTCGACCCCGAACCTTGACCGGCTTCGAGAAACCATAGTTACTGAGCGTTCATGTCTGGTTCAGCGGAACTCCGGCATGACTGCGGGCGATCTCAATGAGCAGACGGGGTCGCCGGATCCCGGCCTTCGAGCAGTATGGCCGGGCGATCAGACAGAAATCGGGGAGTGAAAATGAGAATCCATTCGTTCAAGGCTGCGGCGGCGGCGTTTCTGGTCATGGGTCTCGCGGCGGCCGGCCCGGCGAGAGCCGAAAGCGTCATGAAGGAGAGCGGCGCCGAGTGGCAGGCCGCCAAGACGAACAACACGACCGCCGGCCAAACTTGGCAGGAATTCCTCAAGGGCTGCCGCACGCGCCACGCCGCCGCGCCTGCCG
>CAMFKX010000092.1 GCA_945957375.1 uncultured Roseiarcus sp. | reverse complement strand
CCTGTTGCGGGCGTTCGGCGCGGTGGCGGCGCGAATCCGGGCTGCGGTCGCCGTGACGGTCCGGCCGCGGCTCGTCTGCGCGCGGTTCGACCGGCCGGGCGCTCCGCTCGCCGTGATGGCTCCGTTCCGGCCGCGGTTCGGCGGGGCGCGCGCTCCGCTCGCTGCGCTCTCCGCGCGGGCTGCGCTCGCCGCGCGACTCGCCCGTTCGGGGGGCGCGGCCGCTGCGGTCTCCGCGCTCGCTCCTTTCGCCGCGGCGTCCGCGACGGTCCCCGTGGCCCTCGCCGGCGTCGGCGTCTTCGGGCGGCATCTCGGCGCCCTCGAGCCAGTCGATCTTGCGCGCGATCAGCTTCTCGATCTCTGCGATCGCCCTTGCGTCGCCGCGGGTGGTGATGGTGTAGGCCTGGCCGGTCTTGCCCGCGCGGCCGGTGCGGCCGATGCGGTGAACGTAGTCCTCGGAGTGGTGCGGGGCGTCGTAGTTGATGACGTGGCTGACGTCAGGAATGTCGAGCCCGCGCGCCGCGACGTCCGAGCAGACCAGCAACTGGACCCGGCCTTCGCGGAAGGCGTCGAGCGCGGCCATGCGGGCGCGCTGATCGAGGTCGCCATGCAGGGCGCCGACGGAGAAGCCGTGCTTCTCGAGCGAGCGGTACACCACCTGCACGTCGCGCTTGCGATTGCAGAAGATGATCGCGTTCTTGAAATTGTCGCCCCCGCTGATGATGCGGCGAAGCGTCGCGCGCTTGTCGTGCGGGGCCGAGCCCGAGGGCACCAGGGTCTGGGTGATGTTCTCGGCGGTGGAGGCGGCGCGCGCGACCTCGACGCGGGCCGGATTGTGCAGGAACGCCTCGGTGAGGCGGGTGATCTCCGGCGGCATGGTCGCCGAGAAGAACAGCGTCTGGCGCGTGAACGGCACCAGCTTGCAGATGCGTTCGATGTCGGGGATGAACCCCATGTCGAGCATCCGATCGGCTTCGTCGATCACCAGGATTTCGATGCCGGTGAGCAACAGGCCGCCGCGCTCGGTGAGGTCGAGCAGGCGCCCGGGCGTGGCGATCACGACATCCGCGCCGCGATCGATCTTGGTCTTCTGCTCGCCGTCGGAGACGCCGCCGATCAGCAGGGCGACGTTGAGCCGGTGGTTGACGCCGTACTTGATGAAGGCTTCCTCGACCTGGGCGGCGAGTTCGCGCGTCGGCTCGAGAATGAGCGTGCGCGGCATACGCGCCTTGGCCCGTCCGCGCTCCAGCAGCGAAAGCATCGGCAGGGTGAAGGCGGCGGTCTTTCCGGTGCCGGTCTGGGCGATCCCCAGCACGTCGCGCGCCTGAAGGGCGTAGGGGATCGCCTGCGCCTGGATGGGCGTGGGCGTGTCGTAGCCCGCGGCTTCGACGGCGTTGAGCACCTTTTCGCTCAGGCCGAGTTCGTTGAATTTCATTGGGTCTCACATTGCGGGGACGATTTGCGTCCGCGCCGGGGGGTGGAAGCTTCGAGTTCCCGAGCGAAAACCTCGCGGGGGTATGGCGTCGGGCTCTCCGCGCCAAGCGCGGGCGCGAAGCGCGACGCCAACGCTGCTCCGGAGCAGTCTTTGCTCCCGGCCGCTCCTCACATACTGGAAATCGACCAAATGTCAACAAAACGCGACAGGAAAGCTTTGCAGCGTCGTAACCGATCTTTCGCTACGCCTCCGGGGCGCGGAAGACCGCCGGACGCGACCGGCCGCCTGCGGGGCGGCCTGTCAGGTCAGGCGCGTATCGTCTTGCGCGCGCGAGAACCGGCCAACCCGAGCGCGGCGAAGCCGACCGCCATCAACGCCCAGGTCGCCGGTTCGGGAACGGACGAGGCGATGCCGAAGCTGCCGTTCGGGCCGAAATCGGCCGGGGTCGTGTAGCCGATGAACCAGGACCCGTTGAGCAGGCTCCTGAAACCAAACTGCTCTGAATTATAAACGTGAAAATCGGCCGGGCCCGGCATGATCGAGCCGCCGATGCTCGCCACGTCGCTATTGGCGATCGTGAACTCGTCCTGCAGATCGGTGCCATCGTAGTGGAACGAGATGAAATTGGCCTTCGTCACCGGAGCGCCGAGGGTGTAGGTGGAGGACAGCGTCAGCTCTCCCGTACCGATGCCCGTGCAGTCGGAGCAGACGCCCGAGAACTCAAACACCTGGTCCGCACCGGGCGCGACGACGGTCGCGCTCGCAGGCGCAACGCCGGCGAGCGACGCCAAAGCGACGCCGATCACAACAAATCTTTTCATGGTCAATCCCGCCGCGCCGAAAAAACCTCGGCCCCTCTCGGCGTAATGTCGTATTCCGCTACGCCTTTGTCAAGTTGGGCGTTTTTGAGGCCGTCTCAGGTTGAGACGGCTTCCACCCTTCCTCCGCGACCCCATGCCGCTTTGCGCGCCGGCAGGCTTCGTGCGACCCTGCCAGGGCCCCCGGCGCAGGAGCTTTCTCATGGCTGATGAGCGGGTCGAGGGGACGGTGGTCGCGATCCGCGGCGCCGTGATCGACCTGGCTTTCGAAGGCGGGCCGCCGCCGATCGAAGACGCGGTCGAGATCTGCGACGCGGACGGGCGCATCGTCGTCGCCGAAGTCCAGGCCCATCTCGACGGAAGAACTGCGCGCGCCATCGCACTCGAGCCGACCACGGGCCTGCGGCGCGGAGACGTCGCGCGCGGCGCCGGCGGGCCGGTCGCGGTCGCGGTCGGCGAGGCCACCCTCGGGCGGCTGATGGACGTGCTCGGCCGCATCGGCGACCGCGGTCCGCCGCTCCCGGCGGACGCGCCGCGCTGGCCGATCCATCGCAAGCCGCCGCCGTTCTCGGCCCAGACCGGGACGACAAAACTGTTCGCCACCGGCGTCAAGGTGATCGACTTGCTGGCGCCGCTGGCCCAGGGCGGCAAGGCCGCGATGTTCGGCGGCGCCGGGGTCGGCAAGACCGTGCTGGTGATGGAGCTGATCCACGCCATGGTCGAGAGCTACAAGGGCATCTCCGTCTTCGCCGGCGTCGGCGAGCGCTCGCGCGAGGGCCACGAGATGCTGCTCGACATGAGCGGCTCGGGGGTGCTCGCGCGCACCGCGCTTGTCTACGGGCAGATGAACGAGCCGCCCGGCGCGCGCTGGCGCGTGCCGATGACCGCCATGACCATCGCCGAATATTTCCGCGACGTCCGCCGCCAGAACGTGCTCCTGCTGATGGACAACGTGTTCCGCTTCGTCCAGGCGGGCGCCGAGGTGTCGGGGCTGCTCGGCCGGGCCCCGTCGCGGGTCGGCTACCAGCCGACGCTCGCCGACGAGGTGGCGGCGCTGCAGGAGCGCATCGCGTCGGTCGGCGACGCCTCGATCACCGCGATCGAGGCGGTCTATGTGCCCGCCGACGACTTCACCGATCCGGCCGTCACCACCATCGCCGCCCATGTCGACAGCATGGTGGTGCTGTCGCGCGCCATGGCGGCCGAGGGCATGTATCCGGCGGTCGATCCGATCGCCTCGTCCTCGGTGCTGCTCGATCCGCTGGTGGTCGGGCCGGAGCACGTCGCGGTCGCGACCGAGACGCGCCGGGCGATCGAGCATTACCGCGAGCTGCAGGACGTGATCGCGCTCCTCGGCATGGAGGAGCTCGGCGCCGAGGATCGTCGGATCGTCGAGCGCGCGCGTCGCCTGCAGCGCTTCCTGTCGCAGCCCTTCGCCGTGACCGAAGCCTTCACCGGCGTCGCCGGACGTTCGGTCGGCGTCGCCGACACCGTCGCCGGCTGCAAGGCGATTCTCGCCGGCGAATGCGACGGCTGGCGCGAGAGTTCGCTCTATATGGTCGGCGACCTCGCCGAGGCGCGGGCGAAGGAGCAGGCGGCGAGCCAGCCCCCGGGCAAGGCGGCATGAGCGGGCTGCATCTCACCATCGCGACGCCGGCCGCCGTGCTGGTCGACGCGGACGGCGTCGCCTCGCTGCGCGCCGAGGACGAGAGCGGCGCCTTCGGCGTGCTGCCCGGCCACGCCGACCTGCTGACCGTGCTGCCGCCGTCGGTGCTGCGCTGGACGCGCGCGGGCGAGCCGACGCGCTACTGCGCCCTCTCGGGCGGCGTTCTGACCGTCAGCGGTGGAAACCGCGTCGCCGTCGCCTGCCGGCGCGGCGCGCTCGGCGACGACCTCGACCGGCTCCAGGCCGAGGTCGCGGCCCAGCGTGCGGCCGAACTCGACGCCGACCGTCGCGCCCGCGTCGAGCAGACCCAGCTTCACGCGCGCGCCCTGCGCCAGCTGATGCGCTACCTGCGCGGCGACGGCCATGGCGACGGGCAGGGCCCGTTCACCGGCGAGGCGGCGCCATGATCGCTCCTCTCGACCAACGCAACCACAAGCTCGAGGACGCCGCCCGCGTCGCCGCCGGGCGCGCCCGCCGCGCCCGCGAGGACCGCGAGCCGACCACCGCCACACGCCTCGGTCAGATCGGCGTGCTGGGCTGGGCGATCGTCGCGCCGATTCTGCTCGGCGTGGTCGTCGGGCGCTTTCTCGACGCGGCGTTCCGGACCGGGATCTTCTTCACCGCGCCGCTGATCATGCTCGGGGCCGCGGCCGGCATGTGGACGGCGTGGCGCTGGATGCATCGGCAATGACGCCCATGATCGCCGCCGCCTTCGCCCTCGGCGCCGCGCTCGGCGCCGCGCATTTCCTCTCGCTCTGGGGCAGCGTCGCGCTGATGCGCCAGGGCCGGACGTGGCTCGGCGTCGCGCTCCAGGGGCTGCGCTTCGCGCTGCTGGCCGCGGCCCTCGTGCTGCTCGCGAAAGCCGGGGCGCAATTGTTCCTCGCCGCGGCGGCGGGCGTCGTGATCGTGCGGCTCGCGCTGACATGGCGGGCCCGGAGGGCGGCGGGATGACGGGAAACAGCAAGGCGTCGGGCGCGTCCCCGCCCCCCCTGTGGGGGCGGGACAGGGTGGGGGGTCTTCCGGAACTTTCCGGCGGCGGCGGAGGGACGCCAGACTTCCGGAATTTGGCGCGGCCCCCCTCCTCAATCCTCCCCCACAAGGGGGGAGGAGGTCCGCCCTCGCGGAGCCTCCCATGAAGTCTCCGCTCACCCTCGAGCCGCTGTTCCACCTCGGCCCCGTCGCGGTGACCGAGCCGGTCGTGGTTTCCTGGGCGATCATCGCGCTGCTCGGCATCGGGTCGGCGCTCGCGACGCGCAGGCTCGCCGTCCTTCCGTCGCGCGGTCAGGCGCTCATTGAACTCGTCGTCTCGACGATCGACGCGCAGATCAGCGGCACGATGCAGACCGACCCGGCGCCGTTCCGGGCGCTGATCGGCTCGATCTTCCTGTTCACCCTCGCTTCGAACTGGTCTTCGCTCATCCCCGGCGTCGAGCCGCCGACGGCGCATATCGAAACCGACGCGGCGATGGCGCTGATCGTGTTCGTCGCGACCATCGCCTGGGGGATCCGGGTCCGCGGCCTCAGGGGCTATCTCGCGACCTACGCCGAGCCGACCTGGGTGATGATCCCGCTCAACGTCGTCGAGCAGTTCACCCGCACCTTCTCGCTGATCATCCGCCTGTTCGGCAATGTGATGAGCGGCGTGTTCATCATCGGCATCATCCTGACGCTCGCCGGCCTGCTCGTGCCGATCCCGCTGATGGCGCTCGATCTGCTGACCGGCGCCGTCCAGGCCTACATCTTCGCGGTCCTCGCGACCGTCTTCATCGGCGCCGCCGTCGGCGAGCGCCACAGCGTCTCTGCGGAGCCAAAACCGTGAACGATCTCGTCCAGGCCGTCAGCATTTTTTCCGCAGCCCTGGCCGTCGGCCTCGGCGCGATCGGACCCGGGATCGGCGAGGGCATGGCGGTGGCCTCCGCGATGGACGCGATCGCGCGCCAGCCCGAGGCGGCCGGCACGATCTCGCGCACCCTGTTCGTCGGACTCGCGATGATCGAGACGATGGCGATCTACTGCCTGGTGATTGCGCTGCTGGTGCTGTTCGCCAACCCGTTCGTGAAATAGGCCCGCCCGATGCGGATCGACTGGCAGACGCTCGCGTTGCAGACGATCAACGTCCTCATCCTCGTGGCGATCCTGGCGCGCTTCCTGTTCCGGCCGGTGGTGGCGATCATGGACGAGCGCCGGGAGGCCGCTGCGAAGCTGCTCGCCGACGCCGAGACCGAGAAGACGAAGGCGGTCGCCGCGCGCGAGGCCGCCGAGACCGAGGCCGCCCGGATCGCCGCCTCGCGCGACGCCGTGCTGCGCGAGGCGTCCGAGGCGGCCAACGCCCAGCGCGAGGCGGCGCTGGCGGCTGCGCGCGAGGAGGCCGATCAGGTGCGGTCCTCCGCCGAGACGGAGACGCGCTGGGCGCGCGCGGCGGAAGAATCCGCCGCTTCCGACCGGTCCGCGCGCCTCGCCGTCGACGTCGCGCGGAAGCTGGTCGCGCGCCTGCCGGACCAGGCCCGGATCGACGGCTTCGTCGACGGGCTCGCCCAAGCGCTGGCGGCGCTGCCCGAAGCGAGCCGCGGCGGATTCGGCGCGGGCGATGCGGCGCGGCTGATCGCGCCGCGAGCGCTGACCGCGGCCGAACTCCAGTCGACGCGCGACGCGCTCGCGAAGGCGCTGGGGCGCACGGTCGATTTCGCCGTGGTCGTCGACCCGGCGGTGATCGCCGGTCTCGAACTCGAGACGCCGCACGCGGTCGTGCGCAACAGCTTTCGCGAAGACCTCAAACGCATCGCCGAGGAGTTGACCCGCCATGACGGGAAGGGGCTTTGACCAATCGGCTCGCGCCGCAGGTCGGGAGCGTCGCCGCCCCCCTTGTGGAGGCGGGACAGGGTGGGGGGTCGAAGGGACCCATCCACTGCAATTGGCGAGGCGCCCAACTGTTCAGGTTCGGCGCGGCTCCCCTCCTCGATCCTCCCCCGCAAGGGGGGAGGAGGCTAGGCGCCTGTCGCCGGCGATGGCGTCTTCTTGCCGGATAGCCCCGCCATGACCGCCTCCATCGTCGACGGCGAGCGCTGGCTCGCCCGCGAGCGCGAGGCCCTGGCCAAGGTCGACCTCAAGCCCGAAGCGCGCTCGGTCGGCCGGGTCGAGGCGATCGCCGACGGCGTCGCGCGCGTCTCCGGCCTGCCCGAGGCGCGGCTCGGCGAACTCCTGCGCTTCGAGGGCGGACGGATGGGCTATGCGCTGTCGCTCGAAGCCGACGCCATCAACGCCGCGATCTTCGACGAGGCCGAGGCGATCGGCGTCGGCTCGCTGGTCGGCGCGACCGGCGAGGTCGCGCGCGTTCCCGTCGGCCCCGGCCTCCTCGGCCGCGTCGTCGATCCGCTAGGGCGCCCGCTCGACCGCGACGAGCCGGTCGCCGCCGAAGCCTTTCTGCCCGTCGAGCGCCCGGCGCCGGCGATCATCGACCGGGCGCTGGTCGAGGAGCCGGTGGCGACCGGCGTGCTCGTCGTCGACTCGCTGTTCGCCCTCGGCCGCGGCCAGCGCGAACTGATCATCGGCGACCGCGCGACCGGCAAGACGGCGATCGCGGTCGATGCGATCCTCAACCAGAAGCGCTCCGACATGATCTCCGTCTACGTCGCGGTCGGCCAGCGCGCGACCGCGGTCGAGCGCGTGGTCGAGGCGGTGCGCGAGCGCGGCGCGCCCGAGCGTTGCGTGTTCGTCGTCGCCTCGGCCGCCTCGTCCGCCGCGCTGCAATGGATCGCGCCGTTCGCCGGCTTCGCGATCGGCGAATATTTTCGCGACCGCGGCCAGCACGCGCTGGTGGTGATCGACGACCTCACCAAGCACGCCGCGACCCATCGCGAGCTGGCGCTGCTGACGCGCGAGCCGCCGGGCCGCGAGGCCTATCCCGGCGACATCTTTTACGTCCACGCCCGGCTGCTGGAGCGAGCGGCCAAGCTCGCGCCGGAGCTCGGCGGCGGCTCGCTCACCGCGCTGCCGATCGCCGAGACCGACGCCGGCAACCTGTCGGCCTTCATTCCGACCAATCTGATCTCGATCACCGACGGCCAGATCGTGCTCGATTCCCGCCTGTTCGCCGCCGACCAGCGCCCGGCGGTCGACGTCGGCCTGTCCGTCAGCCGCGTCGGCGGCAAGGCGCAGGCGCCGGCCCTGCGCGCGGCCTCCGGCCGGCTGCGGCTCGACTACGCGCAATTCCTCGAACTCGAACTGTTCACCCGCTTCGGCGGCGTCGCCGACACCCGCATCAAGGCGACCATCACGCGCGGCGAGCGGATCCGCGCGCTGCTCGCCCAGCCGCGTTTCGCCACCCTCCGCCTCGTCGACGAGGTGGCGCTGCTCGCAGCCCTCGCCGACGGCGTGTTCGACGCCGCGCCGGTCGCATCGGTCGCCGACGCGCGCGCCCGCATTGCTGCGCAACTCGACGCGCTGGCGCCGGACGCCGTGACCGAAGTCATGACCAAGGGAACCTGCAGCGAGGCTGCGCGGGGAAAGCTCGTGGCGGCCGTGCGCGCGCTCGTCGGGACCGGCGCATGACCGAGCGCCTGAGCGACGTCGTCGCGCGCGTCCGCTCGGTGCGGCAATTGTCGTCGGTGATCGGCGCCATGCGCGGCATCGCCGCCGCGCGGGCGCGCGAGGCGAGGGCGCACAGCGACGGCGTGCGCGCCTATGCGGCGACCATTGGGGCTGCGATCGGGCAGGCGCTCGCCCTGATCGATGACGGCCCGCCGGCTGGCGCCCGCGACGGGCGCGGCGGCCATCTGGTGATCGCGGTCTGCGCCGAACAGGGCTTCGCCGGCCCGTTCAACCGGCGGGTGCTCGACGTCGCCGAGCGCGCCCTGAAGGCGGACGGGCGGCCGACCGAGCTGATGCTGCTCGGCGCGCGCGGGCTGATGACGGCGAGCGAGCGCGGGCTCGCCGTCGGCTGGAGCCGGCCGATGGTCGCCCATGTCGACGAGGTCGGCGCGCTCGCCGACAAGGTCACCGAGCAGCTCTACGAGCGGATCGGCTCGGGACGGGCGACGCGGGTCAACGTCGTCCACGCGGTTCCCTCGGCGGGCGAGATCGAGGTCGTCGACGCCGCGCTCGCGCCGTTTGACTTCACCCGCTTTCCGCGCGCCCGCAACGCCTCGCCGCCGCTGATCGCGCTGCCGCCGCGCAGGCTTCTGGCCGAACTCGCGCAGGAATACGTGTTCGCCGAACTGTGCGAGGCGCTGACGCTGTCGCTCGCGGCCGAGAACGAGGCGCGGATGCGCGCGATGAGCGCGGCCAAGAGCAACGTCGGCAAGATGCTCGACGAGCTGATCGCCCGCTCCCGCCAGCTCCGCCAGGAGGAAATCACCAACGAGATCATCGAACTCGGGGGGCGGAAGGCCGGCGCGCGGCCGCGCCCGATACAGACCGGCGCAGGCGGCCGAGGCGAGCGCGCGCCGCCATGATGACCTCGCCCGGTCGTGGGACTCGCCCGAGCGTCGTCAGCATCACCGTGCGCGTGACATGGGCGCGCCGCTCGACCGGCCAGCGTTCCTTGTAGGCGGCCGGCACGATGCGCAGATCGAGTTCGAGCCCGCGCTCGATCGCCCATCTGGCGAGGAAGCCGAGCAGCAGCTTTCCCGGCGAGCAGGTCCGGTAACGCGGGTCGAACGTGGTCACGAGATATTCCACCGCGCGCGGGCCGACGAGGCAGACGCTGGCCGCGATCGGGACGCCGTCGAGCCGAACCGCGGCGACGAGCGGACCGCTCCCGCTGCGGGCGAGGCTGCGGAAGAAATCGGGCACCTCGGGGCGGCCGATCCACGGCGAGCGCAGACCCTTCTCGACCAGCCATTCCGCCTTGCGCGCGAACAGAAACGCCAGGACCTCGTCCGTCTCGCCGATCGTCGCGGTCCAGCCGATCGTGAGCGCGCCCGATCGCGCCAGGCGCGCCGCGCCGGCGCGGAGGTCGTAGCGCATCGACTTCGACAGGCGCTGTTCGACCTCGCGCCAGTTCGCGTAGCGCGCGCTCGGGATCGTGAAGGAGTCGATCGCTTGCACGGTCTGAGGCAGGCGCAGCCGGGCCGCCGCGGCGTCGAGTCGCGAGCCGGCGGGGAGGTTGTAGAGCATCAGCCGGTCGGCGACCTGGGCGAAGTTCGCGATCTCGTGAAACAGGAGGTCGGCGAATTCCGGCGCCTGAAGCAGCGGCCAGCTGTACTCGGTGTTCGTGCCGCAACTGAACGGGCGTAGCACGGATTGGAACCCGTCCCTGTGGAGGGTGAGGCCCCACAGGCCGCATACCGCGCCGCCCCTTCGCGCCGCCACCACGAACGAACGGGCGCCGCGCCGGCCGGCGGCGGCGACCGCGGCTTGGGCGTAGTCGAAGGTCTGGCAGAGCGAAAAGGCGCGGCCGTCCAGCGCGCGCCAATCGGTCTCGAAGGCCGCGAGGCCGCGGCTGTCTATCGCCGTGATCACGACGCCTCCGGTGGGGCCGTCGAAGCCTCCGCCGCGACGGACGCGCGCGGCGCGCCGCCGCGGTCCGTTCCTTCTACCGGCCGCCCGAGACCCGGTCGAGTTCAGCCGCGGGCGAGACCAACTTTGGGGGCGCGGCTACAAGGTCGCGATCGGCTCACGCCCCTGCGACGACGCGCCGAAGAAGGTGCGCAGGCTATTGAGCAGGCGCCGGCTCGAGCGTCCTTCCGCGAGCACGGACAGATAGTCCTCGGCCCATTTGGCGATGTCGTGGATCTCGAGATAGGCGATCATCGGGGCGTGCCGCTCGCGCCGCTCGGCCAGCGGCATCTCCAGCGCGCGCTTCAGCGCGCCGGCGACCGCGTCGGTCTCGTGCGGATTGACGATCAGGGCGCGATCGAGTTCGCGCGCGGCGCCGGCGAATTCCGAGAGGACGAGCACGCCGGGATTGGCGGCGTCCTGCGCCGCGAGATATTCCTTGGCCACCAGATTCATCCCGTCGCGCAACGGCGTCACCAGCGCGACGTCCGCGGCGCGGTACATGCCCGCGAGCACAGTGCGCGAATAGGACCGGTTGACGTAGCGGATCGGCGTCCAGGCGGCGTCGCCGAACCGGCCGTTGACCCTGCCGATCAGCGCGGTGACCTCGCTCTCGATCTCCCCGTATTCCTTCACGTCGGAGCGGCTCTTCGGCGTGATCTGCAGGAAGGTCACCTTGCCGCGCCAGTCGGGGTTCTGCTCGAGAAAGCGTTCGAACGCGCGGATGCGGTCGGGAATCCCCTTGGTGTAGTCGAGCCGGTCGACCCCGAGCACCAGCTTGTTGTCGGCGAGGCTTTCCTTGACCAGCGCGATCATCGCCGAGCGTCCGGCGTTGCGGGCGAGGCGCATGTAGGTCCGGGTCTCGATGCTGACGGCGAACACGCCGAGCTTCACCTGCCGGCCGTCGAATTCGTAGGTGTCGCCGCGCAGCGCCCGGGCGCCGCGGGCGACGAGGTAGCGGGCGAAATTCTCGCGGTCGTTGGCGGTCTGGAAGCCGACGAGATCGTAATAGGCGAGGCTGCCGAAGATGCGTTCGTGGAGCGGCAGGGTCTGAAGGATGTCCGGCGACGAACAGGGCGTGTGCAGAAAGAAGCCGATCCGGTTGCGGTGTCCGCGGGCGCGCAGCTCCTGGCCGAGCAGCATCAGGTGATAGTCGTGCACCCACACGACGTCCTCCTCGCCGAGCAGCGGGCTCAGGCGGTCGGCGAACATCTGGTTGACCCGGATGTAGCCGCTGGCGTCGGCGCGGGAATATTCCTGAAGGTCGCCGCGATAATGGAGGATCGGCCAGAGCACGCTGTTGGCGAGGCCGTTGTAATATTCCTGGACGTCGTTCTTCGACAGGTCGACCAGGACGTAGGTCAGCCGCTTGGCGTCGATCATCTGCGGCCTGAGGTCGGGCTCTTCCGACACCTTGCCGCTCCAGCCGAACCAGAGGCCCTTGCGGTTCTTGAGCGCGGCCTTCACCGCGACCGCCATGCCGCCCGCCGCCGGCGTCCCGGAAGGGTCGGGTGCAGCGACCCGGTTGGAGACGATGATCAGGCGCGGGCCCATGCTTCCTCCCAACTCGACGACAAGCGCGTCGCTGAATTGATGATTCCCGCCATCGAGTAGGTTTGTGGCAGGTTTCCCCAGAGTTGGCCGGTCTCGGGATGAATATCCTCGGACAGCAGGCCGAACGCGTTGCGGTCGCGCAGGATCGACTCGAACAGTTCGCGCGCCTCCTCGACGCGGCCGATCGAGGCGAGGGCGTCGATGTACCAGAAGTTGCAGGCGAGGAACGCCGTCTCGGGCGGCCCGAAATCGTCGGGCGCCGTGTAGCGCATGATCCGGCCGTTGCGCATCAGCGTTCGGCCGATCGCCTCGCAGGTGCTGACGAAGCGCGGGTCGTTCGGGGTGAGGAGGCCGAATTTCGCCACCAGCAGCACGCTCGCGTCGAGCGCCGGCTCGCCGAAGGCGCCCGTCAGCGCCCCCTGCCGCTCGTCCCACGCCTCGGTCAGGATCTTCCCGCGCAGCGCCGCCGCATGGGTCTTCCAGTAATTGGCGCGTTCGGGGAGGCCGAGCTTGCGCGCGATCCGGGCGAGCCGGTCGCAGGCGGTCCAGCACAGCGTCGCGGAATAGGTGTGCGGGCGCGAGCGGGTGCGGTACTCCCACAGGCCGGCGTCGGGCTCGAAGGCGGTCGAGATGGCGCGTTCGCCCAGCGTCTCGAGCATGTGGAACAGCGATTCGCCGCCCATGGTCGGCAGGCGCTCGTCGACGAACATCTGCATCGCCGCGAGCACCACGCTGCCGTAGGCGTCGTTCTGCACCTGATGCACGGCCTGGTTTCCGACCCGGACCGGCCCATGGCCGAGAAAGCCCTTGAGATCGGGCGCGACCCATTCGTCGAGGGGGGTGAACGGGATGATGCCGTGCACCGGCTGCATCGGCCCCGAGTCGATGGCGATGGTGGTGATGTAGTGAATGTAGGATTCCATCGTCTGCGTGGCGCCGAGGCGGTTGAGCGCGTCGACGACGAAGAACGCGTCGCGCAGCCAGCAGAAGCGGTAGTCCCAGTTGCGCGAGGTGTTGGGCGCCTCGGGAATCGAGGTGGTGTGCGCGGCGACGATCGCGCCGGTCTCCATGAAGGCGCAGTTCTTGAGGGTGATGGCCGAGCGCACCACCTCCGACTGCCATTCGAACGGCACGGCGAGGTTGCGCGACCAGTCGAGCCAGTAGTCGCGGGTATGTTCGAGGAACTCGCGGCTGGTCGCGTCGATCGCGGTCAGGAACGGCTCGTCCTGGCCGAAGATCAGGCTCAACGGCCGCATCAGCGGAAAGGTGATCTCGTTGAGGATGTAGGACAGCGGGGCGTCGCTGGTCAGGCGCATGACGTGCGGGCCGCCGACGTAGCGGATGTGGTTCGAGCCGACCACGGCGTTGGCGGTCGGGCGGCCGTAATTGTGGGTCGGGCGCACGCGGATGGCGACGCGCGGCAGGCCGGCGATCGGCTCGAGCCGGCGGACGATCTGCGGCGGCCGGAACGGCCGCTCGAACCGGTCGAAGCGCGGGGCGAAGTCGGTGACCCGCAGCGTCGCGCCGTCGGCCGCGGTCATGATCGTCTCGACGATCGCGGTGTTGCGCACATAGCGCGATTCGATCGACTTCAGCCCGTGCAGGGTGACGTCGCAGAAGCCCTTTTCCTCATCGCCGCTGAGCAGACGCGAGAACACCGGATCGCCGTCGAAAGCGGGGAAACACCACCAGACGATCCGGGCGTTCGGATCGACGAAGGCGGCGATGCAACTGTTTCCGATCAGGGCGAGATCAAGCGGCTGGCGCCGGGCCGCGCCGGGCGCGGTCATTCGCCGCCCTCGGCGAAGGCGGCGAGCCAGGCGCGCACCGCGGCCGGGTTCGCGAACGTCGCCGCCGTGTGCGGCCGCCGCCGCCCGACCGAATAGGCGAGCCCTCCGGCCGCCGTGACCACGGCGAAGCCGGCCTCGTCGGTGTCGTCGTCGCCGATGAACACCGGCCTCCGTCCCGCGAACGGCGGGTGCGAAAGCAGGGCCTGGATCGCCCGCCCCTTGTCGAAGGCGCGAGGTTTCAGTTCGAACGCGCAATGGGCCTGGAGCATCGTGATCCGCGGGTCGTCGAGAGATTGCAGGAGCCCGGCGAGACGCGCCCGCAGCGCGTCTTCGTGCGGGCGCGCCTGCCGGTAGTGAATCGCAAAGCTGTAACGCTTGTTTTCGACGAACGTTCCGGGGAAGTCGCGCAGCACGTCGCGCAGCGCAGCCCACAGCGCCGCGGGCAGCGGGCCGGCGCCGACTGCGGCCGACGGAGTGTCTTCCGGATCGAAGCGCAGCTCCGCGCCATGGACCCCCGCGGCCGGCAGGCGCAGGGGGGTGAACAGCCTGTCGAGTTCGGCGACAGGGCGACCGCTGACGAGGGCGAGCGCGCCGTCCGCCCGGTTTCGCGCAGCGACGAGGTCGACGATCAGTTCGGCCGGAACCACGACGACATCGGGCCGCTCGGCCAGATCGAGCAGCGTGCCGTCCACGTCGAGGAACACGGCGACCCGCGCCGCGTCGTCGGGGCGGATGGCGCCCGGAGACTCGCCCGCACCCGTTCCTGCGAACAATGTCCGCAATCCGTCGCTCCAGTCCCGCCGTCGTCTGGCTAACCGCGCTTCCGGGCGATAACGTGGTCGAATTGCGGCGGGCGCCTTGATCGGCCGCGACGGGGAAATCTTCGCCACCAAGACCATCAAGATCACGAAGTCTTTGTGTCCTTGGTGTCCTTGGTGGTGAAAGACGAGCGCGCCGACGGTTCAGCCGCCGTTCTGGAGGCGCGCCCTCAGGCGCGGGCCCTCCGGCCGCGGAGCGGCTACGGCGCTCGGTTCGCGGCGCCGGTGTCGTGCAGCGGAGCGCCGCTTCGCGCCACGTCGGGGGTGATCCTGCCCGTGGCGACCTCTTCCCGGGAAGGCGCGAGCGCCATTCCCATCACGAGCGGCCACAGCGTCATCGCAATCATGAGACCAATCGCAACCATGTCGAGCGGACTCAGGAGCCCGCTCAAGCCAGAAGGCGCGGGCCGGATCACCGGGCGGCGAACGTCGCCGCCGATCGAATTACCATTCGTCATTGGGAACTCCAGAGTTTCTGGTATGGCGCTTCAACCGGCGGCGCGCCGTTTCGTTCCGCGGACGCGCGGGCCCCGGATACGTCGCAGGCCACGGCTCAGCCGCGCGGGGTCCTCGGTCGAGGGCCCCGCGGCCGCCCGGCTGCGCCTGCGCAGCGAGTCTCCAAGACCCGGAGGGTGCGCGTCCCGCGCACCCCGGCGGCGGGACGCCGCCGCTCCTGGGGAGCGCTCGCGGTGTTTACGTTCGTTTACCGTCATTTGTTGTGTTTACTGCGGCCGTCAGGCGGAGCGCGGAGGGTGCGCGTCCCGCGCACCCGGCGGCGGGACGCCGCCGCTCCCGGAGCGCTCGCCCGGTTTACGTTCCTTTGCCGTCGGTTGTTGTGTTTGCTGCGGCCGTCAGGCGGAGCGCGGAGGGTGCGCGTCCCGCGCACCCCGGCGGCAGAGGACGAAGGACGCCGCCGCTCCCGGAGCGCTCGCGCGGTTTACGTTCCTTTGCCGTCGGTCGGTGTGTTTACCGCGGCCGTCAGGCGGAGCGCCCGGAGGGTGCGCGTCCCGCGCACCCCGGCGGCGGGACGCCGCCGCTCCCGGGGAGCGCTCGCCCGCTACGTTCGTTTACCGTTGGTTGGTGTGTTTACTGCGGCCGTCAGGCGGAGCGCGGAGGGTGCGCGTCCCGCGCACCCCGGCGGCGGGACGCCGCCGCTCCCGGAGCGCTTGCCCGGTACGTTCGTTTGGCGTCGGTTGGTGTGTTTACCGCGGCCGTCAGTCGGAGCGCGGAGGGTGCGCGTCCCGCGCACCCGGCGGCGGGGCCGCCGCTCCGCACATGCGCGCGTCCTCCCGTCGCGACGTCGAAATCCGGCCGGCCTGGACTTCGCCAACGATCGCGTTCCACAGCGTGCCGAACGGACCCTGCGGTCTGCTTGGGAACGCCGTTGCTACCGCGCCCTGCGCGCGGCAAAGGTCTCGAGCACGAGCGTCACGATGGCGCTGAGCGCGAGGGCCGACCCGTAGATCAGCGCCGTGGCCACGAGCCCGATATGGGGGGCGGCGAGCCCGGCCGCGATCGTTGGCAACGCGAAGGCGAGATAGCTCTCGACGAAATAGGCGGAGAGCAAGCCGGCCCGCTCGTGGCTCGCCGCGTGCGGCAGGAGCGCGCGCAGCGCCGCGCCGTAGGAGGCGCCAAAGCCGACGCCGGCGACGATCGTTCCGAACAGCATGCCCACGGCCGAGCCGGCGGAGATCGCGACGAGGGTCAGGACGATCCCCCCTGCCAGCCACGCCGCCGAGGCGCGCACCATCATCCGGGCGTCGGAGCCGCGCGTCACATAGGACGAAACGCCGCCGGCGATCATCAGGGTCGAGACGACCGCGGCGCCGACCAGCGGCGAGCGAACCGCGGTCGCGGCGACCACGAGCGAGGGCATCAGGGAGAGGTAGAATCCGCCGAGCGCCCAGGCCGAGAGGGTCAGCGGGAAAAGCCGAACCATCTCGCCGGTCGCGGCCGCCGGCACGGTCAGCCTGGGCCGGATCCCGCTCCAGGCGCCGGCCCTTGGCGACGCCGTCTCGGCGATCCAGGCGAGGACGGCCATTTCGGCGAGCGTCACGCCGAGCAAAACCGCGTAGACCAGCTGCGTCGGCCACGGGGCGAAGGCGACGAGCGCGCCCGAGATCAGCGACCCGAGCGCCAGACCGATGAAAGCCGTCACGCTGTTGAGCGTCGGCGCCCACTTGGGCGCCGTATCGGCGATAACCGCGCCGAGCGTCGCCAGCGCGATGCTGGTCGCAACCCCTTGCACGGCGCGCGCAACAATCAACATTGCGGCGGACTCGGCGACGAAGAACAGCGACAGCGCGGCGGCGTTGAGCCCGAGCGCCGTGAGGATCATAGGCTTGCGGCCGACATAGTCGGAAAGCCGCGCGATCGTCAGGAACGCCCCGATCATGGTGAAGGCGTAGACGGCGAAGATGATTGTGATCGCGAACGGCGTGAGACCGAGCGTCTCCCGATAGAGCCGATAGATCGGCGTCGGCGCGCCGGCGACCGCCGAAAAGGTGATCGCAGTCAGCGTCGCATAGACGACGGCGAGCGGCCTTGAAACCGACGGTGCCGAAAGGGCGGCGGCGGGGCTGGACATTCGAGGTCCTAAAGCTAAATGATTGCGTTAGCGGAAGATAGCGCACTCGCGTCTTAATGCAATATCTTTGCTTTAACGGTTGCGGATTTTTTTGAGGACCGCCGATGGCGCGTGAGATGATCCGGCAGGGCGGCCGTAGCGCCCGCATCCAGGAGGCCGTGCACCGGGCGACGCAGACCCTGCTCAACGACGTCGGCCGAGCCGAGATCACCGTTCCGATGATCGCCGAACGGGCGGGGGTGACTCCGTCAACCGTGTATCGGCGCTGGGGCGACCTTCCGCAGTTATTGGCCGACGTCGCCGCCGATCGGCTGCGCCCGGTAGGCGAGCCCGACGACACGGGCTCCCTTGCCGGCGACCTCGGCGCCTTCGTGCAGCAATATGCCGAGGAAATGGCGTCGCCGGTCGGCCGGTCGCTGATGCGGGACGTCCTTGCGGAGACGGGCTCCGACCTCGCCGCCGCGCGCTGTTGCGCCTACACGACCGATCACCTGCAAACCCTGTTGCGCCGCGCGCGCGCCCGCGGCGAGGCTGGCTTCTCGATCGAAGCCGCCATCGACATTCTGATCGCGCCGATCTGCTACCGCATCCTGTTCTCCAACGGCGACCCCTCGCCGGACTATGTGCAGGGGCTTCTGGCTCGCTTTACCCGTCTCGAGATGTAACCGCGCACGGAACGGAGGGTGCGCGTCCCGCGCACCCCGGCGGCGGGACGCCGCCGCTCCTTACGGGGGATTTCGGTGGATTGCGGTGACAGACGCTTCAGTTCCCGTATCGCAGCCGTCGCCTGAACCGGTCGTTGACGGCGCGCTCCGGCGGAGGTGGGCGTCGTCTTGGTCACTCCGCCAGCCGGCGCGTCTCACTCGCTCAGCTTCGCATGACCGGCGCTCGTCATCGCGCCGTCTCGGCCGATCTCACGACGTCGGACGTCGATGCCGCTGAACATCCTTCAATGAGGACGACGTCCGCAAGCCGCGGACCCGACTCCTCCGCGA
>CAMFKX010000091.1 GCA_945957375.1 uncultured Roseiarcus sp. | reverse complement strand
GGACGCGCTCGGGGCTCGCGGCGTGATCGGGGCCGACGGCGTCCCGCTCGCCGCCGCGCGCCTCGACGCCGGGACCCGCGCCCGCGCGCGCCTCGTCGGCCGGATGGAGCGGTTCACGCTCGGCGCGCTTCCTGTCGTGCTCGACGGCGCCCACGTGCCGTTCAACATCGCAGCTGTCCTGTCGGATCTCGGCCGCGAGCCCGCGCTCGCCGGCCCCTGCGTCGCCGTCGTCGCGCTCGCCCGCGACAAGGACGCGCACGGCTTTCTCGCCGAACTCGCCGCCCGCGCGTCCGCCATCATCTGCACCGACGTGCCCTCCGCGACGCGCGGCCGCCCCGCGTCGGAACTGGCCGCGATCGCGACCGGGCTCGACGTCGCGAGCGAGGTCGAGCCGGACCCGCGACGCGCCGTGCTTCGCGGCGCGGCGTTGGCGCGCGAGGCCGGCGCATGGCTGCTGGTCACCGGCTCGCTCTATTTGGTGGGGGCGGTGCGCGCCGAGGTCGCGGGCGAGACGGGCGTCTGACCGGATTGCCATGCGGCCGCCGTCGCGGCAGGGTTGCGGCTGGATTCGGAGCGGGAGGGCAGGTTGGCCAAGCAGGGGAAAAAGCCGAAGCCGCTCGAGGCCAAGATGCTGGAGCTGCTGCGCCAGTTCGCCGGCGACCGGAAGGCCAAGGCGATGCTCGCCCGTCTGCTCGACGACGACGCGCCGGCGAGCCGGGTCGCGGAGGAGGTCGCGCGTCTTCCCGCTTTCGAGCGCCTGTACAAGGTCGCGCGCACGACCAACATCGGCGTCGATTCGGTGAGGGACGCCGACCCGGCGTTCGTCGGGCTCGTCGATTACGATGCGGAGGCGCCGTTTCGCGAGCAGTTCGCGCGCTCGTTTCGTCCGCGGCTCGCCGCGCGCGCCGAGGGTTTCGAGGTGCTGTTCCAGGCCCTGCAGGGGCTCGGTCGCAGCCCGTTCATGGTCGAGACGGGATGCCTGCGCATCCCCGACAATTGGGAAGGCGACGGGCAGAGCACGTTCATGTTCGACGCGCTCGCCCGCGACACCGGCGGCGCGCTGTTTTCGATCGACGTCGGGGCCGAATCAATCGACACCGCGAGGAAGGCTTGCAGCTCCGCGACCCAACTGATCGAAAACGACTCGGTCGCGGCGCTTCATGCGCTCGCCTCGATCGCGTCGCGGCGGATCGACCTGCTCTATCTCGACTCGTTCGACCTCGACGCGTCGAACCCGCTGCCGAGCGCGATCCACCATGCCCTCGAACTCACCGCGGCGCGCCCGCTGGTCGGGTCCGGGACTTTGGTCTGCATCGACGATTATTCGGTCGGTTCGGTCGGCGGCAAGGGCATGATCGTCGACAAGTTCATGGCCGCGATCCGCGCCGAGGTTTTGTACAGCGGCTACCAGAAGCTCTGGCGCATCCCCTGACGCGGGGCGGCGGGCTTCCCCGGCGACGGCCTGGGAAGCAACTGTGAAGGCTTCGCGGAGCCCGGTGCGCGGCCGGGCTCGACGCTTGCTTCGCGGCCCCCGCCTCCGGCGGCTTCGGCCCTGACCCCGCCCGCTCACCCATTTTGTTGGGCAGACCGTCGGCCCTGCGCGGCTTCGCCTAGGCGGCCGCGCATGTCTTCGGGTCCGAGGCGTGGCGGGTTGCGACCCCGGCTATTTCTTCTTGGCCGCGGCTTTCTTGGCCGGAGCGGCTTTCGCCTTGGCCGGCGCCTTGCCGGCGGTCGCTGGCTTCGGCTGCGCCGCGGGCTTCTTCGCCGGCGCCTTGCGGGCGCTCGATGCGGGCTTGCCCTCGCGCTCCGCCAGCAGCTCCAGCGCCTCGCCGAGCGCGATCGAGTCCGGTGACGTCGACTTCGGGATGGTCGCGTTGACCTTGCCCCAGTTGACGTAGGGGCCGAAACGGCCGTCACGAACCGTGACCGGGCCGCCGTCCGGGTGGTCGCCGAGCAGGCGGCCCGAGACGCCGCCGCCCGCGGCCTTGGCCTTGAGCAGCGCCAGCGCCTCTTCGAGCGTCACGGTCGTCGGGTCGGTTCCCTTGGCCAGGGTGGCGTTGACCTTGCCGTGACTGACATAGGCGCCGAAGCGGCCCTGCTTGATGCTGACAGGCCCGCCCTCGGGATGGTCGCCGAGGACCCGTCCCGCGCCGCCGCCGCCGAAGCGCGAGCCGCCCGCGCCGCTCTCCTTGGCGACGATCAGGTCGATGGCGCGGTTGGCGCCGATGTCGAGCACGTCGTCGTCGCGGCCGAGGTTGGCGTAGGTCTTGCCGTGCTGGACATAGGCGCCGTAGCGGCCGATGCCGGCGAGGATCGCACCGCCGCTGGTCGGGTGCCGCGCAACCTCGCGCGGCAGCGACAGGAGCTTCAGCGCCTTCTCCAGCGTCACGTCGTCGGGCTTGAGGCCCTTGGGCAGGGACGAGCGCTTCGGCTTCTCGCCCTCGCCCTGCTGCACGTATTCGCCGAAGCGGCCGTTGCGCAGGGTGATCTCGTCGCCGGTGTCCGGGTCTTGTCCAAGCACGCGCACGCCCGGCCGCTCGCCCTCGCCGCTCTCGGCGCCGGTCGGCGACAGGACGCGGGTGAACCTGCACTCGGGATAATTGGCGCAGCCGATGAAGGCGCCGAACTTGCCGAGCTTCAGCGACAATTGCCCCTTGCCGCAGGACGGGCAGAGGCGCGGGTCGACGCCGTCGCCCTTGTCTGGGAAGATGTGCGGGCCGAGCAGGCCGTTGAGGCTGTCGAGCACCTGGGTGGTGCGCAGGTCCTTGATGTCGCCGACGGCGCCGGAAAAATCCTTCCAGAAGGCGCGCAGGAGCTCCTTCCAGTCCATCTCGTGGTTCGACACCTGGTCGAGCTGTTCCTCGAGCCCCGCGGTGAAGTCGTATTCGACGTATTTGGGAAAGAAGGATTCGAGGAAGGCGGTGACGAGCCGGCCCTTGTCCTCGGGGATCAGCCGCTTCTTCTCGATCCGGACATAATCGCGGTCGCGCAGCGTCGCGAGCGTCGATGCGTAGGTTGACGGCCGGCCGATGCCGAGCTCCTCCATCCGCTTGACCAGCGTCGCCTCGGTGTAGCGCGGCGGCGGCTCGGTGAAGTGCTGGGTCGTCTCGATCCGCTCCTTGGCCAGCCGCTCGCCTTCCCGCATCGCCGGCAGGCGCCCGCCCTCCTCGTCCTCCTCGTCGTCCCGGCCTTCCTGGTAGAGCGCAAGGAAGCCGGGGAAGCGGACGACCTGCCCGGTCGCGCGGAAGTCGAGCTTTCGCCCCGCGGCCTCGGCGAGGATGTCGACGGTGGTGCGTTCGAGTTCGGCGCTCTCCATCTGGCAGGCGATGGTGCGGGTCCAGATCAGTTCATAGAGCTTGGCCTGCTCCGGCTCGAGGTGGCGGGCGACCTCGCGCGGCCGGCGCGTCATGTCGGTCGGACGGATCGCCTCGTGCGCCTCCTGCGCGTTCTTGGCTTTGGCGGTGTATTTTCGCGGCGCCTTCGGGACATATGCGTCGCCGAAGTCCTTGGCGATCACCTTGCGCGCGGAGGCGACCGCTTCCGGGGCGAGGTCGACGCCGTCGGTGCGCATATAGGTAATGAGGCCGACCGGGCCGTCGCCGACGTCGACGCCTTCATAGAGCCGCTGGGCGATCTGCATCGTGCGCGCCGGGGCGAGCCCGAGCTTGCGCGAGGCCTCCTGCTGCAGGGTGGAGGTGGTGAACGGCGGGTAAGGGTGGCGCTTGACCGGCTTCGATTCGATCGCCGCGACGACGAATTTCGCGGTCTCGAGCGCCGCCTCGAACGCGCGCGCCTCGTCGCCCGAGCCGATGTCGAGCCGGGTGATCTTCTTGCCGTCGGCGCCGACGAGGCGGGCGGTGAACGTGGCGTTCGCCTCGGTCTTGAGGTGGGCGACGATCGACCAGTATTCGCGCGAGACGAACTTCTCGATCTCGAGCTCGCGGTCGCAGACGAGGCGGAGCGCGACCGACTGCACGCGCCCGGCCGAGCGGGCGCCGGGGAGCTTGCGCCACAGCACCGGGGAAAGGTTGAAGCCGACCAGATAGTCGAGCGCGCGGCGGGCGCGATAGGCGTCGACGAGCGCCTCGTCGATCTCGCGCGGATTGCGCATCGCCTCCTGCACGGCGTCCTTGGTGACGGCGTTGAACACGACGCGGTCGACGCGCTTGTCCTTGAGGAGTTTCTTGGCCGAAAGGATCTCGTGGATGTGCCAGGAGATCGCCTCGCCCTCGCGGTCCGGGTCGGTCGCGAGGATGACCCGCTCGGCGTCCTTGACCGCGCCGCCGATGTCGCTCATCCGCTTGGCGGCCTTGGCGTCGACCTCCCAGCGCATCGCGAAATCGTCCTCGGGATCGACCGAACCGTCCTTGGCGGCGAGGTCGCGTACGTGTCCGTAGGACGCGTAGACGTCGTAGTCCTTGCCCAGGTATTTGTTGATGGTCTTCGCCTTGGCGGGCGACTCGACGATCACGACTTTCATGCTGCGTCCTTCGGCGACCTTGTCATGCGGGCCGCGGGTCGGTTCGGGCGCGGGATATGGAGAGGCGAGCGCCGGCTGTCAAATGGAGCACGGCCGCCGTGCATCTCGCTTTGTCTTTCCTAGACGGCGGCGGCGATGTCGGTCTTCGAGAAATCATGACCCGTGAAGAGCAGCGGAAGGCCGTTGATTTTCGCGTGAGCATAGGCGAAGCAGTCGCCGAGGTTCAGCTGGGCGGGATGGCCTGTTCCCTTGCCAAAGCGCGCAAAGGCGTCGAGCGCCTCGTGGGCCGCGTCGCGATCGAGCGGGGACACCTCGGCGCCAACGAGCGCCAGGAATTCAAGCACGTCCGTTTCGGCCTCGGTGACCGAGCAGAAACGCTTGCGCCGGAGGCCGAGCGCCGCCTCGTAGACGGCGATCGGGGAGGCGAGGGCCGACCCTGCGCGTTCGAGCGCCTCGATCAAGACGCTCCCCTCCGGCTCACCGGTCAAGATCGCGACGATCGCGGAGGCGTCGATTGAGATCACGGGTCCCCGCTCAGATCGTCATAGAACGCCTTGTCCGCCTCCAGCCCCGTCGCCGGACGGCGTCGGACCCGCTCGAGGAGCGGGCGCAGCCGCTCCGCCAACGGCTTCGCCCTCTCGATCCGGGCGATCTCGCTCTCGAGCGCATGCCGCACCGCGTCGGTCTTGGAACTCTTGCGCAGTTCGGCCAGTTTTGCCGCCAGCGCCGCCACGCGCCTGTTGCGGATCTGGAGGGTCGGGGTTGGCTTCATGGCGTATTGACGATACGCTTACGGTCTCAATACCGCAATCCGTTCGCAGATCGACTTTCGAGAGGCCGTCATGACAAACGCCGCTCCCGACAAACCCGTCTGGCTGATCACCGGCTGCTCGACCGGCTTCGGCCGCGAACTGGCCAGGCTGTTGATCGGTCGCGGCGACCGCGTCGCCGCGACCGCGCGCGATCCCGAAAAGATCGCCGACCTCGCGCCCGGCGCGCTGACGCTGAAGCTCGACGTCAACGCGCCGCAGGAGGTCGCTGCCGCGGTCGAGGCGGTGACGCGGGAATTCGGCCGCGTCGACGTGCTGGTCAACAACGCCGGCTACGGCTACCTCTCGGCGGTCGAGGAAGGGGAGGACGAGGAAATCCGCGCCCTGTTCGAGACCAACGTCTTCGGCCTCGCCGCGATGACCCGCGCCGTCCTGCCGCTCATGCGGGCGCAGGGGTCGGGCGCGATCGTCAACATTTCGTCCCAGGGCGGCTTCATCGGCTTTCCCGGCGTCGGCTACTACAATGCGAGCAAGTTCGCGGTCGAAGGCCTGTCGGAAGCGCTCGCCAAAGAGGTCGCGCCGTTCGGGATCCGGGTGCTGATCGTCGAGCCCGGCCCGTTCCGCACCGACTGGGCGGGCCGGTCGCTGAAGACGCCGAAGCGGCCGATCGAAGCCTACGCCGAATCCGCGGTCGCGCGGCGAAACGCCGTCCGCGGCTACAGCGGATCGCAGCCGGGCGACCCGGTCCGAGCGGCCGAAGCGATCGTCGCGACCGTCGAGAGCGCCGACCCGCCGCTGCGCCTGCCGCTCGGCGCGATCGCCTTCGAGGGCATGACCGCCAAGACCGAGGCCCTGCGCAAGGAGATCGCCGCGGTCGAGTCGGTTGCGCGCGGCGCGGACTACCCCAAGACGTGAGACGCGCGCGGTGGCCGACCCGTTCAACCTTCAGCGCTTCGTCGAGGCGCAGGCGCCCGTCTACGCCGCGGTCGTTCGCGAACTCGCGACCGGCGCAAAACGATCGCACTGGATGTGGTTCGTCTTCCCGCAGATCGCCGGTCTCGGCCTCAGTCCGACGTCGGTCTTCTACGCCGTCTCGTCGCGGGATGAGGCGCGAGCGTATTTGGCGCACCCGATCCTCGGGCCGCGGCTTGTCGAATGCGCGAACCTGGTCCTCGCCGTCGAAGGGCGGTCGGTCCGCGAGATTTTCGGCGCCGTCGACGCCATGAAGTTCCGGTCCTGCCTGACGCTCTTTGGTCGCGTCGCTCCCGAGCAGGCGGTCTTCGCGGCTTGTCTCGATAAATATTTCGCCGGCGAGGACGATCCGGCCACGCTTGCAAAACTCGGGCGCTGAGCCCAAAGCTCCCGCCCGTCATGCCTTCGTCCGCACCGTCCGTCTTCTCCCAGCGCCACCTGCTCGGCATCGAGCACCTTTCGCGCCCGGAGATCGAAGCGCTGCTCGACCTCTCCGACGAGGCGGTGGCCATCTCCCGGCAGGTCGAGAAGAAGCGCGCGACGTTGCGCGGCCGAACCCAGATCAACCTGTTCTTCGAAGCCTCGACCCGCACCCAGTCGTCGTTCGAACTGGCCGGCAAGCGCCTCGGGGCCGATGTGATGAACATGGCGGTCGCGGCGTCCAGCGTCAAAAAGGGCGAAACCCTGATCGACACCGCGATGACGCTGAACGCCATGCGGCCCGACATCCTGGTGGTTCGCCATCACGCCGCCGGCGCCGTCTCGCTGCTCGCGCGCAAGGTCGACTGCTCCATCATCAACGCCGGCGACGGCGCCCACGAGCACCCGACCCAGGCGCTGCTCGACGCCCTGACCATCCGGCGCAACCTCGGCCGCATCGAGGGCCTGACGGTCGCTATCTGCGGCGACATCCTGCATTCGCGGGTGGCGCGTTCCAACATGCTGCTGCTCGGCAAGCTCGGCGCCGTGGTCCGAGTCGTCGGTCCCTCGACGCTGCTCCCGGCCGGCGTCGAGGCGATGGGGGTCGAGGTCTGCCGCGACATGCGCGCCGGACTCAAGGACGCCGACATCGTCATGATGCTCAGGTTGCAACGGGAGCGGATGGCTGGCGCATTCGTCCCGAGCGCGAAGGAATACTTCCGATATTTCGGCCTGGACCGTGAGAAGCTCGCCTATGCGAAGCCCGGCGCATTGGTCATGCACCCCGGGCCGATGAACCGGGGAGTCGAGATCGACACGCTCATCGCCGACGGCGCGCAGTCTCTGATCCGTGAGCAGGTGGAGATGGGCGTCGCGGTGCGCATGGCGGTGCTGGAGGCGCTGGCGCGCAATTTGCCGAATTCGTAAGACCGAAGCCGATCAGCGCCGCGCGGCCCACGCATTCTGGACAACGCCGGAGAGGAACGCCGTCCAGCCGGAAGATGCGATGGATACGGCGAAGCCGCCCCGATCGGCCGCTGGCGAAACGGCGCCATCCGCCGGCGCGCCAACGGGAACTGGGGCGGGAAGCGCGGCTCGGACTCCGCTGCTCGGGTCCGAACTGTTTTCGTCCTGCCCGCAACACGCATGCCCCGGCAAGACTGTTGCAGCAGCCGGGTCGGAAATCAGCTTCGTCTCCGCTCGACCTGCACCGGCGGCCATGGCCCCCGCCATTGCCGACGAAGTGAGCGCGATTGCGAGGCGGCGCTTGGAAGAGATCATCAAATTGAGCACCTCGAGACCGTGACCGGAAGGTCATATCGACTATAAAGTCCTCGATCGATGGCAGTGACTATCGCACGACCGTGCAAGGATTATGTCGAAAATTTAATTTATACTATGAATTCGATTACAGTGTTGTTGGGCCTTCAGAATACCCAGTGCGCCGATGCCCGTCGAAGGCAATCGAATCGCCGCACATCTTCAAGAGATCACGCCTGGTCGATCGAGCGGCGCGCGACGACGTCGCAGCAGGTCAAGGCCAGGGAAGGGGTCGCTCGAGGGTCCCTTGGGCCCGAGCGCGACAGGGCGTGCAACCTCGCCTATATCAGCCGGCATGCGTCTTCCGTACAGCGCCCGCTTTTCTGTTGCGCCGATGATGGACTGGACGGACCGGCGGTGCCGGGCCTTCCATCGCGTGCTGACCCGTCGCGCCAGGCTCTACACCGAGATGGTCACGGCCGATGCGGTCGTGTTCGGACCGCGCGAGCGACTGATCGGCTTCGATCCCGCCGAACATCCCGTCGCGCTGCAACTCGGCGGGAGCGACGCGGGACGGCTCGCGGAGGCCGCCCGGATCGGCGTCGATTTCGGCTACGACGAAATCAACCTCAATTGCGGATGTCCTTCGGATAGGGTCCAGAGCGGCCGGTTCGGCGCCTGCCTGATGCGCGAGCCGGCGCTCGTCGCGGATTGCGTCGCGTCGATGAAGGCCGCGGTCGCCGTTCCGGTGACCGTCAAGTGCCGCATCGGCGTCGACGATCAGGACCCGCAGGATGCGCTGTTCGCGTTCGCCGACCCGGTGAAGGCGGCCGGCGCCGACGCGCTGATCGTCCACGCCCGCAAGGCATGGCTCAAGGGGCTGAGCCCGAAGGAAAATCGCTCCGTCCCGCCGCTCGATTACGGCATCGTCTATGCGCTCAAGCGGGCGCATCCGGATTGGCCTGTTCTGCTGAACGGCGGCGTGCCCGACGTAGCCGCGGCGGTCGCGCACCTTGCTCACGTCGACGGGGTGATGCTGGGCCGCGCCGCCTATCAAAACCCGGAACTGCTCCTCGACGTCGATTTCACGGTGTTCGGCGAACCTGCGCCGGTTGCGGACGCCTTCGAGGCCCTCGAGGCCCTCATGCCCACGATCGCGGCCGGGCTCGCCCGCGGCGAGCGGCTGCACGACTACACCCGGCACCTGCACGGCCTGTTCGCCGGTCGCCGCGGCGCCCGCGCCTTCCGGCAGGTTTTGGCGACCGAAGCGATCCGCCGCGAGGCGGGGCTGGACGTGCTCGAAGCGGCGATCGCGCAAATCGATCGAAATTCCGGCGCCGCAGCGGAAGAGCCGACGACGAACGCGTCGACAGCGCCGGCGTTGCTATCCGGAGCCTTTGGTTGAGGACATCGGGGTCAGCCGGGCGATGAGACCGTCGAACAGCCCAAACACCCCTTCCACGCCGTATCCCGCCAGAAAAGCCAGGGCGAGGGGCGGCAGTGTGAGCTGGTTGGTCGAACTGCTGAACAGGCCGATGACCGCGCCCATGAGCCCCCCGAGGGCGACGCGAATGAAGTGGCGGACCGGCGAAGTGGTGGAAAAGGTCGTGTTTCGGATCTCCTCGGAGATCGCCCGAACGACATAGGCCGTCGCGCCCATCGTTCCGAACAGGACCGGGAGGAGATAAGTTCCGACCACGCCGACCACCAGATCGGCGTCCTGCTGGACGGCGAGCGCGTGCGGCACGATCAAGACTTCCCTTGAGACCACATGATCGTAATGCTTCTGAAGGGCATCCTTGTCCGACGGCGTCGCGATTTCGTTCGGAGGAATCAGGCTCTTCTGAAACGTGAACTTTTCCAGGCGTCGAGTGGCGTCAAGAAGCCTGTCGAGATCCTGGTTCAGTCTATCAATATTGTTGTTCAGCAGCTCCGATTGTTTCAAGGCGTCGAACGACGCCATGAAATCTGGAAACCGGGACGATCGGATCAACATCCCGTATGAGCTGGTGATCGGGCCAATTTGTTCCCGAACGGTCGCGGACAGCTTTGCTGTATGGGTCGCGACCGTCGTGCAGATCCACAGGTAAAGCTGCAGCAGTACGATGATCGTTATCAATATTGTCAGCAGCGCCACGTAACCATCGGAACTGCGCTCCGCGAGCGATTCCTTCTTCCGTCGGCTCATCAATCGTTTCAACGGCCCACAGTCGAGGTCGGGCCGTGTAGCGAGGACGCTGTCGATGGTGGCCGGCTTGGCGAGGGCGCACAGCATGTTGAACGCCTGCCAGAACCGGGCGGCGACTTCAGAGCTCCAGCTTTCGCTCTCGCTCGCGATGCGGGCTTCAACGATCGCGCTATACAACGACGGATCGAGATTTTCGATGTTCTCGGATGCGTAGCGAAGCAGCGCGCCGGCCTCTTCGACCGCAGTTTTCTCTGCTGAGCTCGCGCGCGCCATCCTGACAAGTGACTTTCTCTTCGCACCCAGCGCCGATCGCGCCGAGCCGCAATGCGACTTGATTCGCGAAGACACGAGACGGAGAGTAGCAAACCTGCCCGCGCGCCGCATTCGACATGTCAGCAAGCGCCCGGCGTTTGACGTTGGCGCGATCAGCGGCTGCGCAGCGCCGCTACCGGCTGCAGGAGCGAGGCGCGGCGCGCCGGATACCAGCCGAAAGCGATGCCGAAAGCGGCGGCGACGCCGACCGCCGCGATCACCGTTTGCGGCTCGATCAGGACCGGCCAGCCGAGGAACGTGGCGACAAGCGCGGCGGCGACCGCGCCGAGGGCGACGCCGAGCACGCCGCCGACGGCGCTGAGCACGACAGCCTCGACGAGAAACTGCCGCGCGATGTCTCGCGGCCGCGCGCCGACGGCGAGCCGGAGTCCGATCTCCGGCGTGCGCTCGGTGACGCACACCAGCATGATGTTCATGATGCTGATGCCGCCGACGATCAGCGAGATGAGCGCCACCGCGCCGAGCAGAAGCGCGATCGTGCGCGTCGAGGCGTCCTGGGCCGCAAGCGCCGCCGCGGCCGTCGTGACGGTGAAGTCGTCGGCGCGACCCGCCCGGGCATGCCGCTGGCGCAGGAGCCTCGTGATGTCGTCGACGGCGTACTCCATCCAGTCGCTCGAACGCGCGCTCGCCAGGATATAGGCGACGGCGTCGTGGTTGACGGTATTGGCGCCGCCGATCAGCCGCACCGCCGCCGCGGCGATCGGAACGAACGCGACGTCGTCCTGGTCCTGTCCGTCGAACGCTGCGCCCTTGGGCTTGAGGACGCCGATGACGGTGAAGGGGGTGTTGAGGATGCGGACGATCTGGCCGACTGGATTCTCGGCGCCGAACAGGCGCTCGGCTGCGACGGCGCCGAGGACGGCCACCTTGGCGGCGGACGATTCCTCTTCCCGCGAGAAGGTGCGTCCCGTCGCGACCTTCCACTGCCGGATGGCGAAATGGCCGACGTTGGTGCCGTTGACCGTGGTGGACCAATTGCGGTCTTTCGCCACGATCTGCACTTTGCCGAAGTCGGTCGGCGCCGCCTCTCGGATCGTCGTCAGCGCGCCGATCGCCTCGGCGTCGGCGACGGTGAGGGACTTCTCGCCGCCGCTCGCCGAACTGACGCCGTCCTTGTTGGTCGCGCCCGGGTTGACCACGAGCACGTTGGCCCCGAACGCGCCGATCGCCTCCGACACCCGATGCTGCGCCCCGGCGCCGATCGCGGCCATGCTGACGACGCAGGCCACTCCGATGATGACGCCGAGCAGAGTGAGGAGCGTGCGCGCCGGGTTCTCGAACAACGCCTGGGCCGCGGCTCGCAACGTGTCGGCGCGCCTCATGCGAACATAAGCCCCTGTTCGGACCGCCGTTCGTCCGATGCGATCGCGCCGTCGCGCATAGAGATGATCCGCGGCGCGCGCGCGGCGATCCGCGCATCGTGGGTGACGATGACCACGGCGCGGCCCCGCCGATTCACGCCCTCGATGAGCGCTAGCACGTCCGCGCCCGATCGCGAATCGAGCGCGCCGGTCGGCTCGTCGGCGAGGAGCAGCACCGGGTCCATCGCAAGCGCGCGCGCGATCGCGACACGCTGCTGCTCGCCCCCGGAGAGGCTGGCCGGCAAACTGCCGAGCTTGGCCGAAAGGCCGACCGAATCGAGCGCGGCCTCGGCCCGCCGGCGGCGATTGCGAAGCGTCTCCCGCGCATAGACGAGCGGCAGCTCCACGTTGCCGAGCGCCGTCATGCGCGGCAACAGATGGTATTGCTGGAAGATGAAGCCGATCCTGCGGTTCCGGATCTGCGCCAGGGCGTCGGGTCCGAGCGCCGTCGTTTCCTTGCCCTCGAAACGGAGACGGCCGGACGACGGGCGGTCGAGAAGCCCAAGCAGGTTCATCAGGGTGGATTTCCCCGAGCCGGACGCGCCGACGATCGCGACATATTCGCCGGGTTCGATGTCCAGCGACGTCGGCGCCAGCGCGACGAACGGGAGGTCGGCGGAGCCGTAACGACGGCTCATGCTGCGGGCCGAAATCACCATCAGCCGTCGCCGGCGCGCCGGGCGAGCGCCGAGCCGGGCGGAAGTTCGCCGGTCAGCACCGGTTCGCCGGGCCTCACGTCATCGGACGAGATGGCGGCCCGCGCGCCGTCGTCGGCTCCCACCGTCACCGCGACCGGCGTCGGCGAGCCGTCCTTGAGCGTCCAGATGACCGAGCCTTGCGGCTCAGCACGCGTCGGCGTGCGGGGGTGGAAACGGAGCGCGGCGAGCGGGACCGTGAGCGGGGCGTGCGCGCGTTCCGTCTCGACTTTCGCCACGACCGTCATGCCGGGCAGAAGCGCGTAGTCTTCGTTCGGCGCGGCGAGCACCACGATGTAGGTCACGACGTTCTGGATGATCTGCGGCTCCTTGCGGATCTGGCTGACCCTCGCCTCGAACCGCCGTCCCGGATAGGAATCGACGGTGAACGAGACCGGCTGGCCGGCCCGCACCTGGGCGATGTCGCTTTCGTCGACGCGAGCGCGGATCTCCATGCGTCGCAGGTCGCCGGCGACGACAAACAGGGTGCGCGTCTCCAGCGACGACGCCAGCGTCTGGCCTTCCTCTACGTTCCGTCCGATGACGACCCCGTCGATCGGCGAGCGAATGCGGGTGTGTTCGAGATTGATCCAGGCGTTCGCCAGCTCCGCGGCATGGCGGCGGACCGCAGCGCGCGCGACGTCGACCTCCGCCTCCGTACGGACGACATCGACGCCGGCGGCCCTGGCCTGGCTGTCGAGCGTCGACAGATTGGCTTCGGCTTCGTGCGTCGCCGCGCTTGCAACCTGCGCGCGCGAGCCCGAATCGTCGGCGTCCGAGACGGCGATCACGCCCTTCTGTCCGAGCGCCGACTTCCGCTCCGCCTCGCGGCGCGCGACCTGCTCGGCCGCGCGCGCGGCGTCGAGTCGCGCGGTCAGCGCCCGGCGTTGGACGTCGACCAGACTCGAGTCGATCTTCGCGCGATCGCGCCGGGCCTCCGCGACGCGCAGGTCGGCCTCGGCGCCGTCGAGCGCGGCGCGCGCGGACTCGACCTGGACGCGGAGCGCGCCGTCGTCGAGTTCGGCGAGAACCTCGCCCTTGCGCACGGCGTCGTTGAAGTCGGCGTTGATCTTGACGACCTGGCCGGAGAGTTGGGATCCGACTTCCACATTGATGGTCGAGGCGACCGAGCCGGTCGCGGTCACCGTCCTGACAATTTCGGCGCCCTCGACGGCGCCGACGTCATAGCGAGATTCCGAGGCGGCGGGGCGGACAAGCCCCGACACGGTCGAAAACGGCGCGGGCGGAAATCCGGTCCAGGCGGCTCCGCCCGCCAGAGCCGCCATCAGGACGCGGCCAATGCTCATGATGTCGCTCCTTCGCCGGTCCGACGTCGGTTAGAACGACCATCTGAAGGATGGATGGACGGATGGCGGATGCTTGAGCCAGGGCTTGGTCACCCAGGTCGAGCCGTTGCCATTGCCGTTGCCGCCGGAGCCATTGCCGTGGTTACTGCCAATATTGCCGTTGCCGTTATGGTTTCCGCTGTTCCAGTTGCCGTTATTGTTGCCGATGTTGCCGTTACCATTGCCGTTGCCGCTGTTTCCATTGCCGTTGCCGTTGCCGACATTGAAGTTGCCATTGCCGTTGCCGGACGCGGCCTCGGCCGCCAAGGGCGCAAGAGCGGCGAGGGCGGCGCACAACACAAGATGCCTGCGGTTCATAAAGAACTCCCTTTGAGGCCCTGTTGATGATTTGGAATTCACGGCCGCAGATCGTTTGGTGACCGAACTTGCGGCCGCGCCGCCTCCGGTCAATGGCCGTTCAAGTTGCCGTTGAACGAGCCAACGTTGCCGTTGCCGTTGTACGTTCCGCCATTCAGGTTGCCGTTGAAGGCGCCGACGTTGTTGTTGCCGCTGGTCGAACTCGTGTTTCCAAGCCCGTTGAAAGCGCCGACGTTGCCGGTCCCGCCGTTCCCGTAACCCAGATTCCCGTTGGTCTGGACCGCGCCATTCCCGTTGCCGTTGCCATTGCCGTTACCGGATCCGGTGTTGCCGTTGCCGTTGAAATTGCCGTTGTTGATCCCGACGTTGCCGTTACCGTTGCCGTTGCCGCTGCCGTACGAAAAGGCGAGTCTCTCGCCAAGCGCGTGCTGCTGAGCCTGCCCGGGTTCGGCGGCGGGACGATTGGCCGACGGAGGGGTCACGGGCGTCGCCCACGCGCTGATTGAAAGCCAGAGGCATGCGGCGCCCGCCAGCGGCGGCGCTCCGAACCATGTGCGCATCTTCGTCTCCTGATCTCGAGGGGGACAGATCCAGCCGGCGGTCGGCCGGCGGCTCGCCGCCGAAAGCCGGCCTCGCGAGGAACCCGAAGCGGCCAGGTCTGGGCTTCAGGAAGATCCCGCGCCGGGGCGCGGGATCTGGGGCGAAGGGTGTCGACCGCGCGTCAGTGGTTCAGGTTGCCGTTGAGGTTGCCGTTGCCGATGCCGAAGTTGAAGTTGCCGTTGCCGTTGCCGTTGGCGATGCCGAAGTTGAAGTTGCCGTTGCCATTGCCGTTGACCGCGCCGACGTTGCCGTTGCCGTTCAGGTTGCCGTTGAGGATGCCGAGGTTGCCGTTGCCGTTCAGGTTGCCGTTGAGGGCGCCGATATTGCCGTTGCCGTTGCCGTTGCCGTTGCCGATGCCAACGTTGCCGTTGCCGTTGCCGTTGCCGGAGCCGACCGAAAGGGCGAACGCCGGAGCGGAGGCGAGCAGAACGAGGGCGGTGGTCGCGGCGAGAAGCTTCTTCATGTCCGTTCTCCTGGTTGTGGGATTGTATCCAGCCGATGAGCGCCGTCAGCGGCGCAGAGGAAAGTAAAGACCAGCACAACGCTTCGTGATAGATGTCCGATCTGGTCGGAAAGCATGCATTCTGGGTATAGATCTAGCTGATCGTGCACCTTGAACTACTCAATTTGATCTTATTTAGGCTTTCAACAGGTAAAAAGCACGGCAAAATACTCCGGATCCCACTTGGAATCCAGAGTAAGTGGATTGTATTGTACTTGACGTAATAACTGCCCAACCAGCAAATCATCAACTGAGCCGCATCTATCCGCGCCTGACCGCGGAAAATGCTGACGCCCTTATGTCAGGAGACGGAGTTTCGCCGAGACGATCCCGCCGAGGCCCGAGCCGTCGGGCTCCCTGCCTCGGCGACTTCGCGATATGCGGCATCGCCCGCCCATGCCGACTTTGCTCTAGCCCACCTTGTCCAGAACAGGCGCGAGAAATTCGGCCGACCGCACCGCGACCTCAGTCCGGTTTTTCGCCCTCAGCTTTCGCATGATGTTACGGATGTGGACCTTTACCGTGCTTTCGCACAGGTTGAGTTCATACGCGATGATCTTGTTCGACTTTCCCTGCTGGATCGCCTGGATGATCGCCTGCTCGCGCAGGGTTACCGGATTGGGCGAATTGCCGCGGTGGACCGGCTGCGCCGCCGCGCCCGCCTCCATGAGGCTCTCGGGCGGCACGTAGGTTCCGCCGGCCAGGACGAACTTGACCGCTTCGATCGCGACCGCGAAACCCATGGTCAAGGGAATGAACGCCTTGACGCCGCATTCCATGACCTCGCGCACGAGACGGGACTCGCGCGAGTGCGACAGGACGACCACCGAGGCGTGCGGGAGCGCCGTCGCGATCTGCCGAAGCGCGTGGAAATTCTCCGGATTTCTGAGGTTTTCGACGAAGACCAAGATCAGTTTCGACGTCACGCTCGACGCTTTGACCGCTTCGAGCGAGGGGAAGATCTCGACGGGGGCGTTCAAGTTGTCCTGCAACACGGTCTTGAGACACTCGGCGAGCAGGAGCTTGTCGTAGATGACGGCGACCGCGCCGGAAGGGATCGAGGAATTGTCCGGAGCGCCCTCGTGCCAGGAGGGGCGCCGCCTCGATCCCACTTCGGGCCCGGGCAGCGGACGCGCTCGATACAAGGATACGGACACCGGCGTCGATCCCTTTTCTTCCGCGAGGAAAGGGCCAGGGTACGCGCGAGACGTAGGTTTCGTGGACATGGGCGCTGTTCCATCCCGTAAAGAAAAAATTGTGTAAATATGCGGTGGCCAACGATTCGAATACGCCGGGCGAGCCCATCGCGCTGATGAAGCCTGCGTTTCCCTAGCTTCCCCGCGCGGTTCGGATCGGGCTCGCGCTGCAGATCCCGAACCTCTCCCAGTTCCCACCGTTACTGTAGTGAAAATCGCGACAGATTGTTAAGTGGAATTTGGACATATGACCAAAAGAGGTATGCAACCTTTGCCATTGAAGGCTGTAACGCGAAAGCATACAACGTTTTACATTGATATGAAGGCTGTAATTGACGCATGACGTCTTTCGTTATTGCTGTTACTAAAGTAAATTTTGTTTAATCGTCCGAAGATCAAGGCGCTCCGCCGTCGATCTCTTCACGCGCCCTGTCGACGTTTGCGGTCGCTCCCCACGGGGAGAGCAGACCGGAGGCCGATCGCCTGGCAAGCCGTCAAGGCGCCGCATGTCGCCGTCCGACGACGCGGCGCAGGCGCACGCTCCGTTCAGGCGATGCGCTTACCGCCCTCGAAGCGACGAGAAGGCTTGCGCATCGTCACCAATTCCTCGGCCGCCGTCGGATGCACCGCCATCGTCGCATCGAAGTCGGACTTGGTCGCGCCGAGGGTCATGGCGACAGCGACGAGCTGAATCATTTCGCCAGCGTCGGCCGCGAGAATATGGCAGCCGAGCACCTTCTGGGTCGTCCCGTCGACGATCAGCTTCATGATCGCCCGCTCCCCGCTGCCCGAGAGGGTCGCCTTCATCGGGCGGAAATTGGCCTCGTAAACGTCGAATCTGTCGAGGCGCGCCGCCGCTTCGGCCTCGGTCAATCCGACCGCTCCGAGTTCGGGCGTGCCAAACACCACGCTCGCGACCGTGTCGTAGCGAATGGGCTTTGGCCCGGCGCCGAACAACCGGTCGGCGAGCGCGTGGCCCTCGCGGATCGCAACCGGAGTCAGGTTGACGTGGTCGATCACGTCGCCGACCGCGTGCAGCCACGGGACGCTGCTCGTGAGCGTATCGTCCACCATGATCGCCCCGTGCGGCGTGAGCCGGACGCCGGCCGCTTCGAGGCCGAGACCCTCGGTGTGCGGATGCCGGCCCGTCGCGACGAGGATCTGGTCCGCCTCCACAACGGCTCCGTCGGAAAGCGTGACCTCGAGCGCGCCGTCGCCGCGTCGCAGGATCCGCGTCGGCAGACAACCGAACCGGAAGGCGACGCCCGCGCGCACCATCGCGTCGCGAAAGCCGTCGCGCATCTCGTCATCGAAGCCGCGCAACACGTTCGGCGCACGCATGACCTGGGTCACCTGCGCGCCGAGCCGCTGCATCAGCGAGGCGAATTCAACCGCGATGTAGCCGCCGCCGACGACCATCAGCCGCTTGGGAAAGACCGGCAGATCGAAGATCTCGTCGGAGGTGATCGCGTGTTCCAACCCCTCGATGGCGGGCCGAAGGGTCGGGCGCGCGCCGACCGCGACCAGGACGTGGCGCGCGGACAATTCGCGCCCCCCCGCCAGCCGAACCCGATGCGGCGCGACGATCGTGGCGCGCTCCTCGATCAGCTCGGCGCCCGAGGCCGCCAGATTGGCGCGGTAGGCCGCCGACAGACGACCGATTTCCTTCTCCTTGGCCGCGACCAGACTCCGCCAGTCGAACGCCGTCTCCCCGACCCGCCAGCCGAAGCCCGCGGCGTCATGGAATTCGTCGACGAAGCGGCTCGCGTAGACATAGAGCTTCTTGGGCACGCAGCCGCGAATGACGCAGGTGCCGCC
>CAMFKX010000090.1 GCA_945957375.1 uncultured Roseiarcus sp. | reverse complement strand
ATCTCGATCGCTTCGCCCGCCTCGACCTCGGTCTGGGCGCAGCCCGGCAGCGCCTCGATCCGGCCGTCGTTGCGGCGCACGCCGTTGCGGCCGAGTTCGCCGGGCGCGCCGCCGAGCGTCCCCGGATTCGGAACCTTGCGGTGGCCGGAGAGCACCGCGACCTGCATCGGCGCGAGGAAGCGGATGCGCCGCAGCGTGCCGTCGCCCGCGCGCCATCGGCCCTTGCCGCCCGAGCCGCGGCGGATGTGAAAATCCTCCAGCACCACCGGGAAGCGGCTCTCCAGCACCTCCGGGTCGGTCAGGCGCGAGTTGGTCATGTGGGTGTGGACGGCGGCGGCGCCGTCGAAGCCGGGGCCGGCCGGGGCGCCCGAGCACAAGGTCTCGTAATATTGCCGGCTGGCGTCGCCGAAGGTGAGGTTGTTCATCGTCCCCTGCGCCGAGCCGAGCGCGCCGAGCGCGGCGAACAGGGTGTCGGTGACCGCCTGCGACACCTCCACGTTGCCCGCGACCACCGCGGCCGGGTATTTCGGCGACAGCATCGAGCCGTCCGGCAGGATCACCCGGATCGGCTTGAGACAACCGGCGTTCATCGGAATGTCGTCGTCGACCATGACGCGGAACACGTAGAGCACGGCGGCGCGGGTGACGGGCTCGGGCGCGTTGAAGTTCGTCGGCTGCTGCGGCGAGGTGCCGGTGAAATCGACGGTCGCCTCGCGCTTCTCCCGGTCGACGATGATCTTCACCCTGATCACGGCGCCCTGGTCCGAGACGGATTCGGCCTCGCTGTCGGCGAGCCGGTCGAGCACCCGGCGCACGCTCTCCTCGGCGTTGTCCTGCACGTGGCCCATATAGGCTTCGACCGTGTCGAGGCCGAAATGCTCGACCATGCGGCGCAGTTCGCGCACGCCCTTCTCGTTGGCGGCGATCTGCGCCTTGAGGTCGTTGACGTTCTGCACCGGGTTGCGCGCCGGCCACGGCCCCGCGGTCAGAAGTTCGACCAACTCCTGCTCACGGAAGCGGCCGCGCTCGACCAGCAGGAAATTGTCGATATAGACGCCTTCCTCGTGGATCGTGGTAGCGAGCGGGCTCATCGAGCCCGGCGCGACGCCGCCGATGTCGGCGTGGTGGCCGCGGGCCGCGACCCAGAACAGGATCGTCGCGCCGGAATCGTCGAACACCGGCGTGCACACCGTGATGTCGGGCAGGTGCGTGCCGCCGTTATAGGGGGCGTTGAGGGCGAACACGTCGCCGGGGCGGATGCGCCCTTCATTGTCGCGGATGATCGTCTCGACCGAGCGGTCCATCGAGCCCAGATGCACCGGCATGTGCGGCGCATTGGCGACGAGGCGGCCGTGGCGGTCGAACACCGCGCAGGAGAAATCGAGCCGCTCCTTGATGTTGACCGAATAGGCGGTGTTCTGCAGCGTCACGCCCATCTGCTCGGCGATCGACATGAAGAGATTGTTGAAGATTTCGAGCATGACCGGATCGGCCTTGGCGCCGACCGCCTCGCGCTTCGGCAAGGGCTTCGTCCGGGTCATGACGACGTGGTTCTTCGGCGTGATCTCGGCCCGCCAGCCGTCCTCGACCACGATGGTCTGATGCGGCTCGATCACCAGCGCCGGCCCGTCGACCTGAGCGCCGATCGGCAGCGCGTCGCGCAGGAAGACGCCGGCCTCGCGCCACGCGCCCTTGGCGAAGAACCGCGTCTGGCGCTCGGCCTCGAGCCGCGGTCGCGGACCGCGGCCGCCGTGTTCGGCCTCTAGCCGCGGTCGCGGACCGCGATCGCCGCGCTCGGCGAGCGCGGCTACAGAAGGCCGCGCGCGCTCGGCGAACGGCGCGGCGCCGCCGACCGCCTCGGCGGAGACCGCCTCGATCACCAGCGCCTTGGTCCGGTCGAGGAAGCCGAAGCGGGCTCTATGCGCCGCCTCGAAGGCGCGCCGCATGGCGGGGGGCCGCGCAAGCTTGACCTCGATCGTCGTGTCGGAGCCGGCGTAGCGGATATGGGCGCGGCGAAACACCTTGATCCGCGCCGGATCGACCCCCTGCCCCGCGACTTCGGCGAGCGCGCCGTCGGCGAGCGCGTCGGCGACCAGCCCGACCCGGGCGAGCGCGCCGGCGTCGAGCGGTTCGTCGACCCCTTGGGCGCGTTGCGCCGCGATGTCGGCGAGGCCCATGCCATAGGCCGACAGCAGCGACGACAGCGGATGGATCAGCACGGTGGTGATCGCCAGCGCGTCGGCGACGTCGCAGGCGTGCTGCCCGCCGGCGCCGCCGAAGCAGTTCAGCGCATAGCGGGTGACGTCGTAGCCGCGCGCCACCGAGATCGTCTTGATCGCCTCGGCCATCTTGGCGACCGCGATGGCGAGGAAGCCGTCGGCGACCGCCTCGGGCGCGCGGCCGTCGCCGATCGTCTCCGCCAGCGCCGCGAACTTTTCCCGCACCGCGTCGGCGTCGAGCGGCGCGTCGCCCCTCGGCCCGAACACCTTGGGGAAGAGGTCGGGGATCAGCTTGCCGGCCATCAGATTGGCGTCGGTGACGGCGAGCGGGCCGCCCTTGCCGTAACAGGCGGGCCCCGGATCGGCGCCGGCGGAATCGGGGCCGACGCGATAGCGGGCGCCGTCGAAATGCAGGATCGAGCCGCCGCCGGCGGCGACCGTGTGGATCTTCATCATCGGCGCGCGCATCCGGACGCCCGCGACCTCGGTCTCGAAGGCGCGCTCGAATTCGCCGTCGAAATGGGCGACGTCGGTCGAGGTGCCGCCCATGTCGAAGCCGATCACCTCGCGGAAGCCCGCGCTCGCCGCCGTGCGCGCCATCGCCACCACGCCGCCGGCCGGGCCGGACAGAATCGCGTCCTTGCCGGCGAACAGGCCCGCGGATGTGAGTCCGCCGGACGACATCATGAACATCACGCGCGCGCCCGTCCGCTCGACGTCGAGGGCCCGCGCGACGCGCTCGACGTAGCGGGCGAGGATCGGCGACAGATAGGCGTCGACCACCGTCGTGTCGCCGCGCCCGACCAGCTTGATCAGCGCCGAGCAGCGATGGCTCTCGGACACCTGGGCGAAACCGAGCGTGCGCGCGACGTCGCCGACCAGGCGCTCGTGCTCGGGATAGCGGTAGGCGTGCATGAACACGATCGCGACCGCGTCGAAGCCTTCGGCGCGTTTCGCCGCCAGCGCCGCGCGCACGGCCTGCGGGTCAGGCGCCGCCTCGACCGTTCCGTCGGCGCGCACGCGCTCGTCGATCTCGACCACGTCGGCGTAAAGCTGTTCGGGCTTGACGATATTCTTGGCGAAGATTTTTGGCCGCGCCTGGTAGCCGATCTCGAGCGCGTCGCGGAAGCCGCGGGTGGTCACCAGCAGCGTGCGCTCGCCCTGGCGCTCGAGCAGCGCGTTGGTCGCGACGGTGGTGCCCATCTTGACCGCGCCGACCGCGCCGGCGGGGATCGGCGCGCCGGGGGCGAGACCGAGCAGGCGGCGGATCGCCTCGACCGCGGCGTCGTCATAGAGCGCGCTCTCGGACAGCAGCTTGGTCGCGTGCAGCCGCCCGGCGGGATCGCGGCCGATCACGTCGGTGAACGTGCCGCCGCGATCGATCCAGAAGTCCCACGCCCGCTTCGCCGCCACGATCCCCGACCCTCGCCGTCCCGTCATGTCCTGTGTAGCGATGCAACCCCGGGAAAGGGAAGTCGGCGGCGACGAAGACTTGGGAGCGGCGGCGTCTCGCCGCCGGGGTGCGCGAGACACGCACCCTCCGAACGCACGGGTCCGCGCAGTTCAGAGAAGATCGCATGGTCTCGCAACCTTGGATGGGCGGCCGACACGCGGACCTCATCCTGAGCCTGTCGAAGGATGATCCAGAGGGCTGAGACGGCGCCGCCATCTGGAGCGTCCTTCGACAGGCTCAGGACGAGGTTCGGAGACGCAGACATGCCATGCCTTCTCCCGGCCTGCTGTTCCTTCTCACGGCCTGCCCCCTGCCGCAATCGTATCAAAACGTGCAGACTCGCGGCAATTTCACGCCAAGGAGTTTCAAATGGATCACGTCAAATTCGGCAAGACCGGCATGCGCGTCTCTCGCCTCTGTCTCGGCTGCATGACCTATGGCTCGCCAAAATGGCGCGAGTGGGTGCTGGACGAGGAGGCCTCGCGCCCGTTCATCCGCGAGGCGCTGGACAAGGGGATCAATTTCTTCGACACCGCCGACGTCTATTCGCAGGGCGCGAGCGAGGAGATCCTCGGCCGGGCGCTAAAAGACTTCGCCAGGCGCAGCGATGTCGTCATCGCGACCAAGGTCCACGGCGCGATGGGCGCCAACCCGAACGCCAAGGGCCTGTCGCGCAAGCACATCCTCGAAGCCATCGACGCCTCGCTGAAGCGCCTCGGCACGGATTACGTCGACCTCTACCAGATCCATCGCTTCGACCCGGAGACGCCGATGGAGGAGACGATGGAGGCGCTGAACGACGTCGTGCGCGCCGGCAAGGCGCTCTATATCGGCGCGTCTTCGATGTACGCCTGGCAATTCGCGCGCATGATCGACATCGCCCGCGCCCGCGGCCACGCCGAGTTCGTGTCGATGCAGAACTACTACAACCTCGTCTATCGCGAGGAGGAGCGCGAGATGATGAGGTTCTGCGAGTTCGAGCGCATCGCCGTCATCCCGTGGTCGCCGATGGCGCGCGGCTATCTCGCGGGCTCCGGCGTCGGCGCCGGCGCTTCGACCGTGCGCGGCCGCACCGACCCGTTCAGCGTGACGCTCGGCCTCGGCTCCGGGGAGGACGAGGCGATCCGGACGCGGGTGAACGAGGTCGCGGCGGCGCTCGGGACGAAGCCCGCGGTCGTCGCGCTCGCCTGGGTGCTGTCGAAGCCCTATGTCACCGCCCCGATCGTCGGCGCCTCGAAGCCGCATCACCTCGACGACGCCATCGCCGCCACCAAACTCGCGCTCGACGCCCCCACAATCGCCAAACTCGAGGAGCCCTATCGGCCGAAGGCGGTCGCGGGGCATGTTTGATCCCTTCTCCCCGCGAGCGGGGAGAAGGGACAGACGCGGATAAGGAGCATCCATGATCGAGGCCGGTACGAAAGATCATCCCATCACCATCGAGCCGATCGCCGGGCGCGTGCGCGTGGTGTGGCGCGGGCGCACGATCGGCGAGACGGCGCAGGCGCTCGAATTGCGCGAGGCGGGCTACAAGCCGGTCGCCTACATCCCGCGCGAAGACGTCGACATGCGCTATTTCGAGCGCACCGATCGCACGACCACCTGCCCCTACAAGGGCGAAGCCAATTATTTCACCCTCCACGACGGCGACTCGCGCGACGAGAACGCGGTCTGGTCTTACGAGCACCCGAAGGGCGACCTCGGGGCGATCGCCGGGCGGCTGGCGTTCTATCCGAGCCACGTCCAGGTCGTGCAGATCGCCTGACGACGGTCCGGGTTCGTCCCGCGGCCGCAGGGGCTGGCCATGCCAGTTTCCCCTGTGTACCAAAAGCACGGCGAGAGACCCGCAGCGGAGTCTCCGACGGAGGCGGGATGGCGGAACGATCGCTCGTCGGTTCGGTGATCGACCGCGTGAGGTGGAAGCTCGATCGCAAGAGGCGGTGGGTCGCCGACCTCCGTCGGGAAGCGCAGGCGCGGGAGGAAGGCGCGGCGGAGCGGGAGGCCGAGCTGAGGTCGGCCCTCGGGCGAGCGGACGAGCGGGTGGCTGCTTTGGAAGCCAGGCTCGAAGCCGCATTGCCGCCGGACTTGCAATCGGAACTGGTGCGCCTGCCAACGGAGCTGCGGGCCGCCGACGGGCGTTTCGCCGCGCTCGAAGCCGAAGCGCGATCCGTCAGCAGGCGCCTCGTCCGATTCGACGACGCGGTTCTGCGTCTCGACGCCCAAGCGCGATCGAATGACGACCGGCTCGCGGCCGCCGTCATCCGTGACCGGCGGATCGCCACGATCGAGCAGGTCCTGTCGGAAACGCTCGCTCCGCGCCTTCCGGCCCCGGAACCCTCGGGGCGGCCGCCGCTTTTCTCGATCATTCTGCCGGTGTTCAACCGGCGGCGCCTGCTCGCCGACGCCGTGGCGAGCGTCTGCGCGCAGGATTTCGCGTCCTGGGAGCTGATCGTGGTCGACGACGGGTCGAGGGAGGATGTCGCCTCGGTGGTCGAGGGGTTTCACGACGACCGAATCCGGTTCCTGCGACGGCCGAGGCTGGGCGCCGCCGGCGCCCGCAACGCCGGACTGCGGGAAGCCAGAGGCGAACTGATCGCCTATCTCGACAGCGACAATCTCTGGTACCCATGGTTTCTGTCCGGGATGGCGGCGGCGATGAACGTCGAGCCCCGCGCCGACCTCGCCTATGGGGTGCTGGTCACCGAAGCCCACGGGCTCGGCGACCGTCGTCTGCTGTTCGAGCCGTTCGACCGCGACACGCTGCTGAACGGGAATTTCATCGACCTCAACGTGGTCGCGCACCGCGCCGAACTGGTCGCGAAGCTCGGCGGATTCGATGAGGCGCTCGATCGTCTGATCGACTGGGATCTCGTGCTGCGCTACTCGGAAGGCCGCAGCGTGCGGGCGGTGCCGGTCCTCGGCGCGCGCTATCGCGTCCTCGACGAACAAAGGATCACCGACGTCGCGCCCGTGGCGTCCAACGAGGTCGCGATCCGCAGCAAGTGGTATCCGCCGCAAGACTGGCGCACGGCGATTCGGGTTCTGTTCGTCGTCTGGCACTATCCGCAACTGAGCGAGACCTACATCGAGACCGAGATCCGCCAGCTTCGCCGCTGGGGCGTTCACGTGGAGGTCTGGCGCGCGGCGGACGTCGCCGCGCCCTATCCTACGAATATTCCTGTTCACTCCGGGACAATCGCCGACGCCGTCGAAAAGGCGCAGCCCGACCTTGTCCATGTCCACTGGCTCGGATTTGCGCTCGACCAGGACGAAGTTCTGTCCGGGCTGGGACTTCCGGTCACGGTGCGGCTGCACGGATTCGATACGACCCGCGACGGACTCGGACGCCTGCTGGCGAAGCCCTGGCTCGCCGCAATCTACGCCTTTCCCGCCCAGGCTCGCATCGCCGGGCCGGACCCGCGCGTAAGGATCGTTCCCGCCGCCTTCGAAACCGCGCTGTTTCGCCCCAGCCGGAGCAAGGATCGTCGCCTCATCGTCCGCGCCGGCGCCGCGCTGCCAAGCAAGGACATTCCGTTCGCTTTCGATCTGGCGAAACGGCTGCCGGCATTCCGGTTCGTTTATGCGGGCATCACCGCGAAGAACGTCGAGCGCTACGCCGACGAACTCATGCAGATGCGCGCCAGGATGGAATCGCCGATCGACATCCAGTGGAATCTGCCGCGCGAAGACGTCGCCGCCTTGATCGGCCGCGCCGGCGTCTACCTTCACACCATCAACCCTCCCGACGCGCCGCATGCGGCGCCGCTCGGGATGCCGGTCTCGATCGCGGAGGCGATGGCGACGGGCGCGTTCGTCGTCTACCGCCAGTCGCCGGAATTCGACGCCTATGTCGGAGAGGCGGGACGCGCCTATCGCAGCCTCGACGAGGCGGCGGAAATCCTTGCCGAAACCGAGAGGTGGAGCGAACAGGACTGGGAGCGGGCGGCGAATCGATCAATCGAACAGGCCTACCGCGGCCACGCCGATTCGATCGTCTACCGCACGATTCTGGAGGACTGGCTCGCGATCGTATACGAGGGTCGCGACAGACGAGCCGGGTGAGGGTCTGGGAATGAAAGACAGGCGGAGGCCATGACCGAGCGCGGCCGGACCATTCTCGTCACCGGCTCGACCGACGGCGTCGGGCGCTGGGTCGCCGAACGCCTCGCCGCGGACGGCGCGCGCGTCCTCGTCCATGGGCGCGACAGGGCGCGCGGCGAAGCGGTCGTCGCCGCGATCGCGGCGGGCGGCGGCGCGGCGACGTTTCTGCAAGCCGATCTCGCCTCGCTGGCGGAGGTGAGCCGCCTCGCCGAGGCGGTGCGGCGCGAGACCGACGGGCTCGACGTCCTGATCAACAACGCCGGCGTCGGCGGGCCGCAGACCCCGCGCGAGACCAGCGCCGACGACTTCGAGTTGCGCTTCGCCGTCAATTATCTCGCCGGCTTCCTGCTGACCCGGCTCCTCCTGCCGCTGCTCGAGGCGCGCGCCCCGGCGCGCATCGTCAACGTCGCCTCAGCCGGCCAGCAGGCGATCGATTTCGCCGACGTCATGCTGACCCGCGGCTACGACGGCGGCCGCGCCTATCGCCAGAGCAAGCTCGCCCAGATCCTGATGACCCTCGATCTCGCCGCGGAGCTGAAGGGCGCGGGCGTGACGGTCAACGCGCTCCACCTCGCCACCTACATGAACACGACCATGGTGCGGCGGGCCGGGGTGCGGCCGATCAGCACGGTCGAGGAAGGCGGCGAAGCGATCCTGCAGCTCGCGGCGTCGCCGGCGCTGGCCGGCCGGACCGGGCTCTATTTCAACGGCCTCCACGAGGCGCGCGCCGACCCGCAGGCCTACGACGCCGCCGCGCGCCGCCGGCTCCGGACGCTCAGCTTCGAGCTCGTCGGGCTGCCCGACCCGCTGGCGACCTGACGGAGGGCGCGCGTCCCGCGCGCCGGGCGGCGGGACGCCGCCCCTTCAGGCTACGGGCCGCGCCAGCGCACCCCAGATCGCCCCGCCGGCGGGACGCCGCCCCTCCAGGCTACGGGCCGCGCCAGCGCACCCGCCAGATCGCGCCGCCGGCGTCGTCGGTCACCAGCAGCGCGCCGTCCTGCGCGACCGCGGCGTCGACCGGACGGCCCCAGACGCCGCCGTCGCCGGCGACGAAGCCGGTGAGAAAATCCTCGTAGGCGCCGGTCGGCTTGCCGTCCTTGATGATCAGCCGGACGACCTTGTAGCCGGTGCGCTTCGCCCGGTTCCACGATCCGTGCAGGGCGACGAAGGCGTCGCCGCGGTATTCCGCCGGAAACCCGCCGCCGCCGTAGAACGTGAGGCCCAGCGGGGCGGAATGCGGCTGGAGCAGCACGTCCGGGACGCGCGCCTGCGTCGCGAGCTCCGGTCGCTCGCCCGCGTGGCGCGGATCCGGATGGCCGCCGATGTAGAACCACGGCCAGCCGTAGAAGGCGCCCGCGTCGACCCGGGTCGCGTAATCGGGCGGCAGATCGTCGCCGAGTCCGTCGCGCTCGTTGACCACGCACCAGAGCGCGCCGCTCGCCGGCTCGACCGCGAGGCCCGAGCAATTGCGCAGGCCGGTCGCATAGACCCGCTCGTGCTTTCCGTCGGGATCGAAGGCGAGCACGTCGGCGCGGTCGCGCTCCTTGCCGAAGGCGGCGCCGGGCGGCGCGGCGGCGATCTCGGTCGGGCTTCCGGCCGCGACGCCCTCGGCGACGTTGGTCGCCGAGCCGACCGAGACGAACAGATGCTTGCCGTCGGGCGAAAAGGCGAGGTCGCGGGTCTCGTGCGATCCGCCGGTCGGAAGATGCGCAACCACGACTTCGGGAGCGCCGGACGCGACGAGATCGCCGTTCCGGTAGGCGAAGCGCAGCACGCCCCCGGGGGTCGCGGCGTAGACCCAGCGCGGCTCGGGACCGGACGGATAGAAGGCGATCCCGAACACCCCCGGCAGATCGGCGGCGAACACATGCGGCCGCGCCGGCGCCGCATCCCCGCGCAGGACCAGCACCCGCCCCGCGCCGGTCTCGGCGACGAACGCGTCGCCGTTCGGCGCGGTGCGGATCACGCGAGGCTCGGCGAGGCCGGAGGCGTAGAGGTCGACGGCGAATCCCGGCGGCGCCTTGGGCAAGACGCCGTCCGGGCGCGCCATCCGCGCCGGCGGATTGGCCGCCATCTTGGTCGCATAGGGCTGTGGAAGGTCGGCCGGGGTGATCAGGCGGCGGACGCCGGGCGCGTCGGCGCGCCAGTCGCCGAAGGCGGCGGCGCCGGTGCGCGGCGCCTCGTCGGCGCACGCGGTCGAAGCGGCAAACAGCAAAGCGACGGCGGCCGGCGTGCGCATGGCGTCCTCCTCATCCCGGCGGACGCGGGCGTCGGCCCGACGCCTACAGCAGGCCCTCGTTCGTCCGGGGACGGTCCGCCTTGGCCTGCGAGGGCGGCGGCCCGTCGAGCGCGACGGTCACGTCGTTGAGCCGCCCGTGCAGGTCATCCGCGTCGAGACGGTAAAGATAGGGCGCCAGACTGTCCTTGACGAGATAGGCGACCGGTTTGCCCGAGTGATCGTAGTCGGCGCCGTAGACCAGAAAAGCGTGATCCGCCGTCCCGACGACGACCGCTTCGCCGCGGGCGAGCGAAGCGTGGATCAGGCCGATCAGCCGATCGAGCGGCGCGTAGCGCACCCGGGTCTCGGGCCGCGCGTCGGGATCGCGCGAGGGGCCGATTCCCTCCCCGCCGTCGGGAGAAACGTCGTATTCGGTCCAGGCCTTTCCGGCGAGCGCGGCGTTGGCGAGCGCCGCCGGACTCACCGGCCGGCCTTCGAGATGGGTGACCGGCGGCGGCGCGCCGAGGGTTTGGGCGAGCGTCTCGCCGATCGCCTGCTCCTTGCGCGCCGGCTCCGCGTCTCCGGCGATCCGGGTCGTCAGCGCCGCCAGCAGCGGCCGGGCGTCGACGACGTCATGAAAGTCGCCGCGCTCGATCAGGCCGTTGCGGCGAACCAGCTCGAGCGCCTCCACCGCCAAGCCGCCGTCGCTCGCCACGCTCGCTTCGCCGCGGGCGAGGCGGCGAAGCCGGTCGGCGACCGCGTCGCGCTGGAGCGCCGCGCGCGAGAACTCGACCTGGACGCCGGGATGGCGGCTCATGTAGTTGGTCTCGAGCATGCTCAGCGTGGCGTAGACCCAGCAGAGTCCTGTGTCGCCCTGGTCGAGCGGCGCGGTGATCGGCAGCGCATAATGCTCCGCGGCGGCGCCCGGCGAGGAGCCTTCGTCGGCCCGGCCGAGCGCGCCCGCGGCGGACAGCCCCGCCAGCGCGAGGCCGACGAATCCGACGCGCCGAGCGCGCGCCGGCGCAATTCCCTGCAATCGATTCATGGATTCCCGTACGAAGCCTGTCCGTCCGGACGGGCGTGCGCCTTCGGCCGAACAGCGTTACGAAAGCGGCTCGACGTGTTTCCCGAAAGGCGTCAGCGTGGCGCGAAGGTGGCGGGCTTCGGGAGTTCTGGCGTCAGGCGCGGGCCTCGCGTCCCATCGCGTAGAATTCAGGGTTCGGACGGATCGAGAGCGCGTTCGCGAGCCGGTTCGACATGGCGTAGAACGCGGCGATCGCGGCGATGTCCCAGGCGTCTTCCGGGGAAAAGCCGTGGCTCGCGAGCGCCGAATAATCGGAATCGTCGATCTCGTGCGAGCGGGCGGCGACCTTGATCGCGAAGTCGAGCATCGCCGTCTGGCGCGGTTCGAGAGCCGCCTTGCGGTAGTTGATCGCGACCGGCTCGGCGATCAGCGGGTCCTTGGCGCGGATGCGCAGGATCGCGCCGTGGGCGACGACGCAATAGAGGCAATTGTTGAGGCCGGAGGTGGCGACGACGATCATCTCGCGCTCGGCCTTGGTGAGTCCGCCGCGCTTCTCCATCAGCGCGTCGTGATAGGAGAAGAAGGCGCGGAATTCATCCGGCCTCCGGGCGAGCGTGAGGAAGACGTTGGGGACGAAGCCCGACTTCTCCTGCACCGCAACGATGCGCTCGGCGACGTCGGCGGGAAGGTTCTCCAGCTTCGGCGGTTCGAATCGGCTGATCGGCGTGTTGCTCAAAGCGGGACCTCGCGGGTGTTCGCGCCATGGTAGCATTGGGCGACTGGCGAAAGAACAGCGCTGCTGTAGAGCGTGCAATTCCTGGGAATTGAGCGCATGGGCGGCGTCCCTTCTCCCCGCTTGCGGGGAGAAGGGCAGGATGAGGGGCGCGGGGGATTAGCCGCACGGCCGATCGCCAAGCCCCTCACCCCGGCCCTCTGCCCGCTGACCGCGGGGAGAGGGGCGCCGGCGTCACCGGTCACGCGAGCCAAGGTCAGGGAGCGCGACAGCAAGAGAGGTCCCATGGAATTCGGCATGTACACCTTCCTCGAGACCCGGCTCGACCCGACCACCGGCGAGCCGGTCGATCTCGAAAGAACCTTCGCGGAACTGCTCGAACAGATCGAATGCGCCGACGCCGTCGGCCTCGACGTCTTCGGCCTCGGCGAGCACCATCGCCCGGACTACGCGATCTCGGCCCCGGCTGTCGCGCTGGCGGCGGGCGCCGCGCGGACGAAACGCATCCGCCTGACCAGCGCCGTGACCGTGCTCTCGTCCGACGATCCGGTGCGGGTGTACCAGCAGTTCGCCACGCTCGACGGCGTCTCGGGCGGCCGCGCCGAGATCATGGCCGGGCGCGGCGCCTTCATCGAATCCTTCCCGCTGTTCGGCTACGCGCTCGACGACTACGAAGCGCTGTTCGCGGAGAACCTCGAGCTGCTGCTCGCCATCTGCAAGGACCCACGGCCCGCGTGGCGCGGCGGCATGCGCCCGCCGCTCGGCGGACAGGGCGTCTGGCCGCGCGCGTTGCAGAACCCCCTGCCGGTCTGGATCGCCTCGGGCGGCACGCCGCAGTCGGTGGCGCGCGCGGGCGCGCTCGGCCTGCCGCTCGCCATCGCCATCATCGGCGGCGAGCCGGCGCGCTTCGCCCCGCTGGCCGAGCTCTACCGCGCCTCGGCCCGTCGGGCGGGCGTCCCCGAGGCTTCGCTGAAGCTCGGGATCAACGGCCACGGCTTTCTCGCCGACACGTCGGAAGCGGCGGCCGAGGCCTATTTCGCCCCCTACGCCGAGGTCATGAGCCGCTTGGGGCGCGAACGCGGCTGGCCGCCGCTGAGCCGCGCCCAGTTCGACGCCGGACGCGGGCCGCGCGGACACCTGTGGGTCGGCTCGCCGGACGAAGTGGCGGACAAGATCATCGCCCAGCACAAGATTTTTGGCCACGACCGCTGCCTGATCCAGATGAAGGTCGGCCAGCAGAAGCACGAGGCGATCCTGCGCTCGATCGAGCTGCTCGGGACCGTGGTCGCGCCGAAGGTGCGGGCGGCGATCGGGAAGTAAAGCGCGATCGGGCGACCGATCAGCCGGGCCTGTCGTGCGTGGCGATCGTGACCGCGACGACGTCGCCGATCTTGATCGCCTCGCGCCTGCGCACCTCCGCCTTCAGCGGAAGCTGATAGACGCCGGCCTTGGCGTCCGGAAAGATCGAAGTCTCCCATTCCGTGCCGCCGATCGCGGCCCGGATCCGGATCGAGCCGAACCCGCGCGCGCCGCGGACGAGCGACGCCTTCAGAAGCTCCGATTCCGCTTTCGGCACGGGGACGAAGCACCATCCGCCCGGCCCGTCGTATGTCCAGACCTCGCCTTCGAACCGGAATGTGGCCATCGCCCAGCGCCCCAGATGCGGCGAGACCATACCAACGTTTGGCAACTCCAAGTAGCGGACCCTATGCTGCGCCCTCGTCCCGAGGAGCCCGCGAAGCGGGCGTCTCGAAGGACGCTCCCGTCAGCGCCGGCGGTTCAGGCGCGTTCTGCAGCGTCCTTCGAGACGCGCCGCCAACAGCGGCGCTCCTCAGGACGAGGTCGGCGGTTCAAATCGCTTGCGCGCCTGCAAGACGCGTCGCGGCCGCTCCCGGACCCTCGGAATCGGCGCATTCCTCGGCGCGCCGCCCCGCAAAATCAAGCGCGCCCGCGACAGCCGGGTTATGCTGGCCGACCAACCCCTGCGAGGCGAGACATGAAAGAGCGCATCGGCTTCATCGGCGTCGGGCTCATGGGCCACGGCATGGCGAAGAACCTCATCGAGAAAGGCTTTCCCGTGACCGTGCTGGCGCATCGCAAGCGCGAGGCGGTCGACGATCTCAAAGGCCGCGGGGCGCAGGAGGCGGCGACGCCGCGCGCGCTGGCGGAGGCCTGCGACGCGGTCGTGCTGTGCGTCACCGGCTCGCCGCAGGTCGAGGCGGTCGTCACGGGGCCGGACGGCCTCGCCGCGGCGGGCAAGCCGCTGCTGATCGTCGACTGCTCGACCTCGGAGCCGGCCTCGACCCGGCGGCTCGCGGCGGACCTCGCGCCCAAGGGGATCGCCTTCGTCGACGCGCCGCTCAGCCGCACGCCGAAGGACGCCTGGGAGGGGACGCTCGACGTCATGGTCGGCGGCGACCCGGCGGCGGTCGCGCGCGCCCGGCCAATTCTGGAAACCTTCGCCGGCCGGATCGTCGAGACCGGCCCGGTCGGCACCGGGCACACGATGAAGCTCCTCAATAACTTTCTGGCGATGGGCTACGCCGCGCTCTATTCCGAGGCGCTGGCGCTCGGGGCGAAGGCCGGCCTGTCGCCAAAGGTGTTCGACGCGGTGATCCGCAACGGCCGGATGGACTGCCTGTTCTACCAGACCTTCGCCAAATACGTGATCGACCGCGACCGCGAGGCGCACCGCTTCACCCTCGTCAACGCGATGAAGGACATGACCTATCTCGCGAATTTCGCCGGCGCGCTCGGCGTCGTGAACCCGGTCGGCGCGGCGGTGCGCAACAGCTTCGCGCAGGCGGTCGCGACCGGGCATGGGCAGGACTACGTGCCGATGCTGTCGGACCGGGTCGCCGAGTGGAACGGAACCTCGCTCGCGCCGTGACCCCCTCGCCCCGCGCAGCGGGGAGAGGGTCGGGGTGAGGGGCTGCGGCGTCATTTCCGGATCGCGCGGCGCAGCCCCTCATCCGGCCTTCGGCCACCTTCTCCCCGCTATCGCGGGGCGAAGGGATCGCGGCCTTACGGCCGCTCGGGCGGCCGGAGCGCCGCAGCGATGGGGCCGGGCGAGACCGCCGACGGCGGCTGAAACGGGTTGCCGTGGATCAGCACGATCGCGGACGTCGGCGCCGCCGCAAGCGCGAACAGCACGATCGCGACCAGCGCGGGGCGCGGATGATCGACGTGGACGGCCGCGATCGACAGCAGCGTCAGGAAGCCGAGGAAGGCCATGCCCAGCCATTTCAGCGGGTTCACGTGGGTCTGGCTCAGCCCGATCCTCAGGTCGCGGTTCTCGCGCGCCGCGATCACCTGCTCCAGCATCGCGCGCTCGAGCGTCTGCCCCGCGGCGTCGCCGAAGTCGCGCGCCGCGACGATCGACAGCAGCCGCTCGCCCTTTGCGCCGACCGCGGGATCGGTCTCGCCCCGCGCGAGCAGCGGCCATTCCGAGACGACCGCGTCGGCGTAGATCGCAAGCGCCGCGCGCAGCCTGTCGGCCGCCGGGGACTCGAACGAGCGCGACAGGATCGCGATGGTCTGGATCGAATCCGCTTCGCGCAGGACGGCGCCGATCGCGCGATCATGCGCGGTCCAGGTGTCGTTGGCGAGGAACGCGAGGGTCAGGCCGAACAGAACGCCGACGATGTTGATGAACGGCGGCGCGACGCCGCCGAGCGACCGGACCCAGCCGCTCCACCGCGAGCGCGCCATGAACCAGTAGGTCGCGACGACCGCGACCAGCGTGCCGGCCATGGCGACGGCCGCGTAGGCGTAGTGATCGAAAGCTTGCCAGTCGAGAAGGCTCAACGTCCCGGTTCCTGTCCGATCGCCGTCGCGGAGAAGATCCTGACGCTGAAGGTCGACACTGTTTCGGTTCGCTATGGCACGCCGCCCGCAGCGGCGGCAATCGGCGCAGCGCGCGCCGCTCAGTCCCGCGGCGGCTCCGGCCAGGCCAGCATCTCCGCCGAGCGGATACCCTCGTAGGCGCGCGCCACCGACAGCACGCCGACGTCGTCGAAGCGTCGCCCGACGATCTGGAGGCCGATCGGCAGGCCCTCGGCGGAGAAGCCGCAATTGACCGAAATCGCCGGTTGCCCGGACATGTTGGCGGCGACGGTGAAGCCGATGTGCGGAAAAGGGTCGAGCGGATTGCGGCTCGGCGACGCCCACTCGGCCGGAAAGGCGGTCATCGGCGCGGTCGGCGACAGCACGAAATCGAACCGCTGCGTGGCCAGAACCGCCTCCTTCTGCATTTCGGGGATGCGGCTGAAGCCGCGGAAGACGTGCTGGCCGGAGAAGCCGTCGGCCGAATCCGCCCAGTCGCGGATGAACGGCAGCACCAGCGCGCGCTTCTCGGGGGCGAGCGCGTTCATGTCGATCAGCGCCCGGGTGCGCCAGAAATGGTCGAGGCCGTCGAGCATCGCCTGGGTCAGGAACGGCGCCAGCGGCTCGACCCGCGCCCCCGCCGCCTCGAAGTCGCGCGCGGCGCGCTCGACCGCCGCGCGGACCTCGGCCGACGGCTTCACGCCGCAGCCGGCCTCCAGCATCAAGCCGATGCGCAGCCCGTCGAGCGGCGCAGGCCGGATCGTCCAGTCGAGCGCCGAATATTCGAGGCTGGTGTAGTCGCGCGCGTCGGGAAGCGTGAGCGTCGCCATCATCAGCGCCGCGTCGGCGACGTCGCGGGTGAGCGGCCCGGCGACCCGGCCGACATAGGGCGGGTCGATCGGCACGCGGCCGGCGGTCGGCTTCAGCCCGACGAGCCCGCACCAGCCGGCCGGCAAGCGGATCGAGCCGCCGATGTCGGTGCCGAGGTGAAGGGGGCCGAAGAGCGCCGCGCCCGCCGCCGCCGCCCCGGCCGAGGAGCCGCCCGGATTGCGGTCGAGCTTCCACGGATTGCGTGCGAGCTTGTGATGGCTCGACAGGCCCGACGACAGCATGCCGTAGTCGGGCATGGTGGTCTTGGCGAAGAGAATGGCGCCGGCTTCCCTGAGCCGCGCGGCGGGCGGGGCGTCGGCTTCCGCCGGCGTCATCTCGCTCGCCGCGGTGCCGACCGGCGTCGGCTCGCCCTTGGTGTGGATGTTGTCCTTCACCGTGACCGGGACGCCGTCGAGCGGACCGACCGGCTCGCCCCGCAGCCAGCGCGCCTCCGAGGCGCGCGCCTCCTTCAGCGCGCGCTCGGGGGCATGGAGCCAGGTCGCGGCGATATGCGGCTCGAACGCCGCGACGCGCGCGATCACCGATTCCATGGCCTCGACCGGCGACAGCATGCGCGCGCGGTAGGCGGCGAGGAGTTCGAGCGCGGTAAGACGGAAAGGCTGCATAGCGTCAGCCCTCGTCGGATCGCGCCGGCGGACCCTCACCCTGGCCGGCTTCGCCGACCTGTCCCTCTCCCGGGGGGAGAGGGGCGCCCCCTTCTCCCTCGGGGAGAAGGTGGCCGGCGCCAGCCGGCCGGATGAGGGGCCGCGGTCGGATGCGGGTCGTCACTTCCACGCCATCTCCGACAGGTCATTGACGAAGATCGGCGCGTTCTTCCACACGCCCTTGAGGTTGGCGCTGGCGACCGAGACGTTGGGCAGCTGGAACAGGTAGGCGTTGACCGCGTCGGCGGCGAGCTGCTTCTGCGCTTCGCCGAGCGCCGCCTTGTAGGCCGCGAGGTCGGGCGCGGTGGTCACCTTCTTGTAGATCGCCTGGAACGCCGGGCTGTCGTACTGATAGTAATAGCTCGGGTTGGCGTAGATGCCGATATCGAGCGGCTCGACGTGGCTGATGATGGTCAGGTCGTAATTGTGGTCCTTGTAGACGCCCGACAGCCACTGCGCCCATTCGACGTTCTCGATCTTGGCGTTGATGCCGACTTCGGCGAGCTGGGCGGCGATGATCTCTCCGCCCGAGCGTGCGTAGGGCGGCGGCGGCAGGATCAGCGTCATGTCGAGCGGCGTCGTCACGCCCGCCTCCTTGAGCAGCGCCTTCGCCTTGGCCGGGTCGTGCGGGTAGACGTTGGTGAGGTCGACGTAGCCCGGATCGTTGGGCGTCAAATGCGAGCCGATCGGCGCGCCGAGGCCGTTCATGGCGCCGTCGATGATCGCCTTGCGATCGATGGCGTAGGAGACCGCCTGGCGCACCTTGAGATCGTCGAGCGGCTTCTTCTTGTTGTTCATGGCGAGGATGGTCTTGCCCTCGGTGCCGCCGACCAGCACCTGGAAGCGCGGATCCGCCTTGAACTGGTCGAGCGCCTGGACATTGGCGAAGCGCGGGAAGGAGTCGACGTCGCCGGCGAGCATCGCCGCGACCGCCGCCGACGGATCGGCGATGAAGCGGAAGGTCGCGTGGGCGAGCGGGATCTTCGCCGGCTCGCGATAGCCGTCCCACTTGTCGAGGGTGAGCGAGGCGCCCTTGGTCCACTGGCCGAGCTTGTAGGGGCCGGTGCCGACCGGCGCGGTGGCCGCATTGGCCGCGCTCTTCTCGTCGAGGATGACGGCGGTGCTCATGCCGAGATGAAACAGCGCCTCGAAGCTCGGGTCCTTGAAATGCAGCACGACGGTGAGCGGGTCGGGCGTCTCGATCTGCTCGATCGAGGCGAAGAAGCCCTTGTCCTTGTTGGTCGAATCCTTGGCGCCGAAGCGCTCGAAGGAGAATTTCACGTCCTTCGACGAAAACGCCTCGCCGTCCTGGAATTTTACCCCCGGCTTCAGGGTGAAGGTCAGCGTCTTC
>CAMFKX010000089.1 GCA_945957375.1 uncultured Roseiarcus sp. | reverse complement strand
CGTCTGCGCCATGGACGCGGGCGGCGGGGCGCCCGCCCATCCGGTCACGCAGGGCTCCACCCTGCACCTCGTCGGCAGCGTGGTCTTCCGCCGGGCCTACGTCCGCGCGCCGGTGAGCCCACTCTATTTTGAGGGACGCAAACAGGACCTCGCCTTCGAGAAGGCCACGGGCCGCAGCGCCCGCCGCCGCCATCACGTCCGCTTCTGGCGCGTTCCCGGCAGGAGCGACAGCGGGCGGCCGGTCTGGCTCGGGGCCGCCGTGTACGACGACGGCGTCGGCGTCAGCCACTACACCGGCGGGATCACCCACCACACCGCGCCCGACATCGACGCGGAGCGCGATTTCCTGATCGGCGACCTGGTCGCCGCGCGGCGCGTGGAGAAGACCTCCTGGTCGCCGGGAGTCGGGCCGACCTTATTCGGCCGCAACGGCGGCGGCGATCCGTTTCACACTGACGGCGAAATCGCCTTTGCAGACCTCGCCCCGGGCTGCGAGTCCCGCTCAAGCCCGCCGGAGGTCAATCCCCCGCCGCTGGCGATCTCGGCGCGCAGCGCGGTCTTGAGGTGGCTTACGAAAGTGCGGGGGGTGTCGCCGTAACAGACGCTTAAGGCGCGCGGACACCCCAGTTCGACGCCCCTACGGAAATCCGTCCGCGGAAGGCATCGCGTGCTACTCCTGCGTCAGTCGCCACGCGGTATCGGCGGCCATGTCGATGTCACCGGGCCAGACGAGTTCCGCGCCGTGCTCGCCGATCTGAACCTGGCGAAATAGGGCCTCGTTCTCGCGCAATGGCGAAAACGCTCGAAATTCGCCGATCAAGTCCGAAAGATCAGCCTCGCTCGTTGAGTTCAGCCCATTTCAGGGCGAGAAAGTCCCGATGCTCGCGCCCGCGCCCGCGCTGTCGTGCGGGCAAGCCTGGCCCGCGATCCCGGCAAAATCCCCGATCCGCACCAGCACGTGAAAATCTGACGAACGATGTGGAAGTGCGGCGGACGGTGGTCGTCAGCGTATGCCGGAAACGTACCGGTTCGAAGCGTTGCAGAACTGGCATAAGCCCCTGGGCGACCGTCTCGGCGTCTCCGCCTTTTTGCGGTCCCATGCGGGACGCGGGTCGTGTCGACTACGTCTTCCCCGCGACTCCGGCCTCGGCGAAGGTCGCCATCCCATTGTGGCAGGCGACGGCGGCTTTGATGACCGCGACCGCGAGCGCGGCGCCGGAGCCCTCGCCGAGGCGCATGCCGAGGTCGAGTATCGGCGTCTTGCCGAGCCGGCCGAGCACCTCGCGATGCGCGCGCTCGGCCGAGACGTGGCCCGCCAGACAATGGTCGAGCGCGGTCTTGTCGAGCGCCTGCAACACGGCCGCGGCGGCGCAGACGACGAAGCCGTCGAGCACCACGGGGGTGTTTCGCATCCGCGCCGCGAGGATCGCCCCGGCCATCGCGGCGATCTCGCGCCCGCCGAGGCGGGCCAGGACTTCGAGCGGGTCGGCGAGGTGTTCGCGGTGAAGCGCGACCGCAGCGCGGACCGCGTCCGCCTTGCGCTTGAGGCCCGCCTCGTCGACGCCGGTGCCGCGGCCGACCCAGTCCTCGGCCTCGCCGCCGTAGAGCGCGTGATAGATCGCCGCCGCCGCCGTCGTGTTGCCGATGCCCATCTCGCCGAGCACGAGCAGGTCGGGACCGGAGGCGAGCGCCTCCATGCCGTAGGCGATGGTGCCGGCGCAGGTGCGCTCGTCCATCGCCGCCTCGCGGGTGATGTCGCCGGTCGGCCGTTCGAGCGCGAGTTCGTAGACCTTCAGCGACAGCTCGAAGGTCTTGCAGATCTGGTTGATCGCCGCGCCGCCGGCGGTGAAGTTCGCCACCATCGCCTCGGTGACCGACTGCGGGAAGGGCGAGACCCCCTGTGCGACCACGCCGTGGTTGCCGGCGAACACCGCGACCAGCGGCGTATCGGCGTGGGGATGCGGCGTGCCCTGCCAGCCGGCGATGAAGGCGGCGATCTCCTCCAGCCGACCGAGCGCGCCCGGCGGTTTGGTCAACTGGGCGTCGCGCTCGCGCGCCTCCGCCATCGCGTCTTCGTCCGGCCCCTGCATCTGGAGGAGGAGCGCGCGGATGTCGTCGAAGGGGCGGTCGGGATCGGTCATCGGAGTCTCGTGCGAGGAGCGGACACGCAGGGCTATAGTCGAAACGGCGCGGAAAGGAACCGGAGTCGGCGAGGTCGCCTCGCCGTTCCTGATTGGCGGCTTTCTGATGTTCGAAAAACGTAAGTCAGATTATGCTGATATTCTGGCGAGCGGCAGGCGGCGCCTCCCGACTCGATTTGTGCCGTTTTCGCGGCAAATGCCGCGTCAAACCACCGCGTCGAATGGTTCTTTCCGCCCAACTCCTTGAAAACTCGGGGCCGTCTTCGAAACGCGGCGTCGCTACTCCGCCGCCTCGCGCAGCGTGCCGAGCCGCGCGAGTTGCGCCCGGAGCGGCGCCGGCTTCAGCGGCTTGTGCAGGATCACGATGTCGTGGCGCGCCGCCTGGTCGCGCGCCTCCGGGCCGCGGTCGGCGGTCGCGAGGATAGCGGGGACTTCGCGTCCGAGGTCCTTGCGCAGCGCAACGATCGCCCCGATCCCGTCGCCGTTGTCGAGGTGGTAGTCGGCGATGACGACGTCGGGGGCGCCGGAGACGGCGACCGCTTCGCGCGCCTCGGCAAGGCCGCTCGCGGTGATGACGGCGCAGCCCCACTTGCCGAGCAGCGTGCGCATGCCGTCGAGAACGCGCGGCTCGTTGTCGATCGCCAGCACCCTCAGCCCCGCGAGCGGTTCGTCGGCGGCCTGCCGCGGCGCCGGAACCGAATCCTCGGCGCCCCGCCCCGCCGCCGCGCCGAGCGGCGCCGTAACGAAGAACACCGAGCCTTCGCCCGGCCAGGACCGGAGTCCGATCGGATGGCCGAGCACGCGGCCGAGGCGTTCGACGATCGACAGTCCGAGGCCGAGCCCGCGGGCGATCCGGGCGCCCTGGTCGAGCCGACGGAATTCCTCGAACACCGCGCGTTGCCGATCGGCCGGGATGCCAAGCCCGGTGTCCCAGACCTCGAGGCGCAACCCGTCCCGGCCGCGGCGGCAGCCGACCAGCACCTTGCCCTCGACCGTGTACTTGATCGCGTTCGAGATCAGGTTCTGCAACAGCCGGCGGATCAGCCGGCGGTCGGTGCAGATCGACAGCCGGGACGGCACGAAGCGGAGCTTCAGCCCCTTCGAGCGCGCCAGCGGGGCGAACTCGATCTCGAGCAGCCGCAGCAGGTCCGCCACGCCGACGTCGGACACCTCGGCGCGGGTGGCGCCGGCGTCGAGGCGGGACATGTCGAGGAGCGCCCCGAGAATCTCCTCGACCGCCTCGAGCGAGATGTCGACCTTGCGCGCGAGGTCGTCGCGGTCGTCGCCGCCGGCCCGCGCCGCGCCCTCGGCGAGCGAACTGGCGTAAAGGCGCGCGGCGTTGAGCGGTTGGAGAATGTCGTGGCTGGCCGCGGCGAGGAAGCGCGTCTTGGAGAGGTTCGCCTCCTCCGCGACCGTCTTGGCGGCGGCCAGTTCGGCGTTCAGCCGCTGCAGTTCGGCGGTGCGCTCGTCAACGCGCTTCTCAAGGAACTCGTTGGCGGCTTCCAGCGCCTCCTCGGACTCCACCGTCTGGGTGATGTCGGTATAGGTCGTGACGATGCCGCCGTCGGGAAGCCGCGCCGAGCGGATCTCGATGACCCGATGGGTGGAGAAGAGCCGGAGCCGCATCGGGCGGTCTTCATAGAGAAGCGAGGCGACCCGCTCGGCGACGAAGTCTTCCGAGTCGCCCGGGCCATAGGCGCCGCGGGCCGCATTAAACCGGACAATCTCGTCGAGCCCGACGCCGTGGCGCAGGAGGGACGACGGCAGGTCGAACAGGTCGGCGAACTCGCGATTCCAGGCGTTGAGCGCGAGGTTCGCGTCGAAAACGGTGATCCCCTGGCGGGCGTGGTCGAGGGCGTGCTGCAACTGGTCGCGGCTCGTCTGGATCGCGGCCGAGGCCTCGTCGATCAGCTTGAGCGCCGATTGCCCGGATACGGTGCGGGGCCTCAACAGCAGGGAGAGCACCTGTCGCGAGGTGGAGGCGCCGATCGCCGGCGACAGCAGGAACTCCGCGTGACGGATCAGCTGGGCGGTCGCTTCCTGCGCCGGGTCGTAGTCCTGTCCGCTCTCGCGCAGGAAGGCCGAGAACGCGCGCCGCGCCCGGGCCGCCCCGAGATAGCGGGCGACCGCCGTCTCCAGTTCTCCGGCCGTGGTCGACGACCGCCACAGCCGGAAAGCCTGGGGTTTGCCGCCGACGCCGGCGAAGGCGTTCGCCTGGGCGCGCTCGAGCGCGGTGACGTTGCGGGTGAGCGAGAAGGCGACGAACGTCAGCACATTGACGCAGAGGGACATGACCACGCCGCCGACCAGGGCGTTGGGGGCGAAGGCGACGAGGCCAGCCGGGCTGAGCCAACTCACGCCGAGCGGCCCGTTGGCGAGAAAGGCCGCGAGCGCGCCGGGTCCCAGCGACGGAAGAAACAAGAGATAGGTCCAGACGAGTGAACCCGCGATCATGCCGGCGACCGCGCCGCGGGCGGTGCCGCGCCGCCAGAACAATCCGCCGAAGAACGCCGGGGCGATCTGCGCCAGCGCTGCGAACGACAGGAGGCCGATCGAAACGAGCGCCGTTTCTCCGGTCAGCCGCTCGTAGAAGAACCCGAGGGCGAGCACGGCGACGATCGCAAGACGCCGCACCCAGAGAACCAGCGCGCCGATGTCGCCCTCGGAGGCGCTGGCGAGATTCCGTCGCCGGAGCAGGAGGGGCATGACGAGGTCGTTGGAGATCGTGATCGCCAAGGCCAGACTGTCGACCACCACCATGCCGGTCGCGGCGGAGAGCCCGCCGATCATGGTCATCAGCGCCACCCAGCGCGCGCCGGAGGCGAGCGGCAGCGCCAGCACGGTGAGGTCGCGGTTGATCGCCCCGTCGGGGAACATGGCGAGTCCGGCGACCGCGAGCGGGGCGACGAACAGGTTGATCAGAACGAGATAGAGCGGAAACAGCCACGACGCGGTGCGCACGCCGCGCGGCTCGTGGTTCTCGACCACCGCCACGTGGAACTGCCGCGGCAGGAGCAGGATGGCGAAGGCCGAGAGCATGGTGATCACGCCCCAGACGGCCGGGTCCGGACGCGTCTGGAGGACGGCTGCGATCTTGGGGTTGGAGAGCGCCGTCTGGGTGAGGTCGGCGATGCCGCCGTTGAGGCCCCAGACGACGAAGGCGCCGACCGCCAGGAACGCCATCAGCTTGACGATCGATTCGACCGCGATGGCGAGGATCAGGCCGTTCTGATGCTCCTTCGGGTTGATCCGGCGGGTGCCGAAGGCGATGGCGAAGGCGCCGAGGACGACCGCAATGGCGAGCGAGAACAGGGTCGAGGGTTGATCGGCGGCGAGCCGCGAGCGGTCGAGCGAATCGACCACCGTGAGCAGTGTGGTCGAGACCGCCTTGAGCTGCAGGGCGACGTACGGGGCCGAGGCGACCACCGCGATCAGCGCGGCCGCCGCGGCGACCGCCTGAGACTTGCCGTAGCGGGCGGAGACGAAATCGGCGACCGTGGTGAGGTTCTGGGTACGTGCGAGATTGGCGATCCGCCCGACGAACGCGTAGCCGACGCCGATGACCAGGATCGGACCGATATAGACCGGCACGAAGTCGAGGCCGTGGGTCGAGGCGAGCCCGACCGAGCCGTAATAGGTCCAGGAGGTGCAGTAGACGCCGAGACTCAGCGCATAGACGACGGCGCGCGTTCCGCCGGCGACGAAACGCCGGCCGCCGCGGTCGCCCCACCACGCGATGAGGAACAGGAAGAGGACGTAGCCGATCGCAACGAGATAGGCGGTGGCGCCGTTCATCGGACCCTGCGCGTCCTCCTCGACGTTTCAGGCGGCCCGGAACGCCGCGCCGTCTTCGGCGCAGCCCCCGCGAACGCCTCCGTCACAGCCAGGGACGGGACGAGGCGGCCTTGTGCTCGTAGGATTCGATCGCCGGCGCCTCGACCATGGTCAGGCCGATGTCGTCGAGGCCTTCGATCAGGCACTGCTTGCGGAACGGGTCGAGTTCGAACTTGACGACGCCCCCGTCGGGCCCGCGGATCTCCTGCGCCGGCAGATCGACGGTGAGCGTCGCATTCGCTCCCCGCTCGGCGTCGTCCATCAGCTTGGCGAGGTCGGAACGCGACACCTTGATCGGCAGAATGCCGTTCTTGAAGCAGTTGTTGTAGAAAATGTCGGCGAAATCAGTCGAGACGATGCAGCGGACGCCGAAGTCGAGCAGCGCCCAGGGGGCATGCTCGCGCGACGAGCCGCAGCCGAAATTGTCGCCCGCCACGATGATGGCGGCCTTGCGGTACTGCGGCTTGTTGAGGACGAAATCCGGGTTCTCCGAGCCGTCGTCGCGGTAGCGCATTTCGGAGAATAGCCCCGCGCCGAGGCCGGTGCGCTTGATCGTCTTCAGATACTGCTTCGGAATGATCATGTCCGTGTCGATGTTGTCGATCGGCAACGGGGCGGCCACTCCGGTCAGGGTCGTGAACTTGTCCATCGATTGTCTCGCGCTGAACGCCGGGCGTCGCTGGCCGGGCGCATGATGGAGCCTCTATCAAATGACGGACCCTGCGGCAAACGGCGACAGAGGCCGATTCAAAGTTGACACAGGTCAATCGGTGAAATCGGATTCGGTCTAGCCTCGCCCGCGGGAACAGTCCTGCGATGGGAGGTTTTCATGGCGCTGACCGCCAAACAGGCTGGCGACATCGATGCCGCGCTCGGTGCGCTTGCGGCGTCGCTCAAAGACGAACTGGCGAAATTTCCCGCCCCCGGCAAGGCGATGAATTACGACGACGCCTTTCTCAAGAAGATCGGCGACACCTATCTCACCCAGAGAGGAGTGCTGTCGCTGCTTGCGGATTCGCGCCTGCAGCGGGGCACGAATTGTCTGTGCGGATGCAGTTGCGCCGAGCCGAGCCACGGAATCGTGACCTGGTGAGTTGAGGACGGGCGCCAGCGCGGGAGAAGGCGGACAATGCGCAGCGAGGCGGAGCAGTCGCCGGCGACCGCTCGGGAAGACTTGAACGGTTTGCCGCCCCTTGGTCGTGAGGACGTCAGCACGCACCTGCCGATCCGACAGGTGGCCTTCGTCGTCACCGAGCGTTGCAACCTTCGCTGCACTTACTGCTACGAAGCCTTCAAGAACAAGCGCCGACGCCCGTTTCCGCCCGGCGAGATCAAACGCCGGATCGAGAGCGAACTCCTCGCCGACAACGGCTTTGAATACATCTGGTTCATCTTCTTCGGCGGCGAACCGCTGCTGCGGTTCGACACGATCAGGGATGTCGTGGAATGGACGCAGGCGCGCCATTGGCCGGGCAAGCGCTATCGCTTCATGATCGAAACCAACGCGACCCTGCTCGACGACGCAAAGAAGCGCTGGCTGGCCGAGCGCAAGGACGACGTCATCCTCAGCGTGAGCCTGGATGGGTCCAAGGCGGCCCATGACCGAAATCGCTCGAACTCGTACGACAAAGTCATTCGCCATGCGCCCTTCTTGCGCGAGACCTGGCCGACGCAGCCGGTCAAGATGACGATTGGGCCCGAGACGATCGCGGACGCCTACGAGGGCGTCGTCAGCGTCGCCGAACACGGACTCAACGCGGAATTCGACGTTCTGTTCGAAAACGTCTGGGGCGACCGCGAGTCCGAGCGGCGCTTCGTTCGAATCTGGGCGGACCAGCTGGCCCATCTGGTCGAGTTCTACGCCGCCCGCCCTGATCTGCCGCGGCCGAGCGTACTCTCGCGAAAGCTACACCATCTCTACAACGTCCCGCTGTCGTTCCGCCGCACGACCTGCGGAGCGGGTCACGAGGTAACGTGCTTCAGCCCGGACGGGCAGGAATACCCCTGCTTCCGCTTCTCGCCGCTGGTGGTGAGCAATCCGATCCAGAATCTCGACAGCGCGCCCGTCCGACGCAACCTGCGGTGCGCCTCCTGCCCGTTCGAAAAGATCTGCACCAGTTGCGAGGGGCACAATTACGAGGCCAATGGATCGATTTACGAGCGGACGGATTTCCACTGCAACTTTTTCAAGATTTCGATGCTTGCTTCGGCGGAGATGTCGCTTCGCGACCGGCCGATCGAGAATCCGGGGTCAGCGCTGGAGGGCCTGCCGGTCTCCGCGCGCGTGGATGAGATGCGGCGGCTTCTGGCGATTCGGCTGGTGAACGACGAATGTGGCCCGGTCCTCGATTGGGCGAAGCAGGAGGCGACGGCGCATTAGGTCAGGCCCGGATCGCCACTGCAAGATGGCGCCCGAATGCTCGCGGTCGACGCCAGATTCCCTGTCAGAGGTATTTCTCGAGTTCGCGGGCCACTTCCTCCGGCGGCCGGTCGAGGTTCAGCGCCTCGACGAACCCGCCGGTCTTGCTCATCACATAGACGATCGAGCTGTGATCCATCGAATAGCTCCCGTCCGGCTCGCTCTTTCCCTTCCGGGAGAACACGCGGTAGGTCTTCTCCACCGCGCCAATCGCCTGTGGGCTGCCCGAGAGCCCGATGATCGAAGCGCCGAAGCTGCTCGTGTAGTCCTGCATGACCTTGGGCGTGTCCCGTTCCGGATCGACGGTGATGAACAGCGCCGGGATCGCCTTGTCGCCCATCTTGCCGAGAACCTCGGCCACGCGCGCAAGCTCGGTCGGACAGACGTCGGGGCAGTGGGTGTAGCCGAAATAGACCAGGAACGGGCGGCCGCGCAGGCTCTCGTCGGACACCGTTCGGCCGTCGCCTGCCTGCAGGGCGAACGGGCCGCCGATCAGCGACTCGCCGCCTCCCCGGGACGGCGGCCGTGCGAACCAGAGGGCGACCACGGCAAGCAGCAGCACCGCGCCGGCGGTCGCAGCGACCCGCACGAGGAAGGCGTTCGAACGTCGGTCGCTTTCAGGTTTCGGCTGAGGCATATCGCGTCCGTTCGGGTTCGAAGCCTGCCTTAGCCTGTGTGGCTTGAAGCCTCCAGACAGGCGGCGCCCGGGTCGGCGGCGAGCCCCGGGCAGCCTCGCCTGCGATCGCTATCGAACAACGTCCAATGTCCCGCCTGTCGGCGAATCGGAGCTGGAAATTGCAATAAGGAGAAGGCTGACGCGCTTGCTCTCTCAACCCTCGTTTCGATGGTCGCGCCTGGATACGGCTTCCCACCCGCGCCGACTCGCCATTCAAGGCGGCGCCCGCCTTGGGAATGACGAGTCCCGTGAGTCTGCCGAAACCGACGCCGAAGCCCAAGCGACGCGAGCATGGAACAGACGCCCGGCTTCCGCAAAACGACGGAAACCGGGCGAGCCGAGTCTATCGGCCTTCGAAATCCGTGGGGGTCGGCAACCGGCCCTTCGGGGTCAGGTTGTTGATCACCTGCGGCAGGACGAGGGCGAGCTGCTGCAGCAGCTCCTGCTGGCTCATGCCGGTGCGCTTCGACAATTCGCCCAGCACGTTGCCGCCGAGCGCGCCGCCGAGCTGGCCGGGTTCGATCGGCTGGTTCTGGCCGGGGCCGACCCAGGAATTGACCTGGGGAGCAGCGCCGCCGGCGGTCAGCTTGCCGATCAGGCCGCCGAGCCCTTCGAGAATGCTGGTCGGGGGCGGATTGGCCGGCAATGGCGTCGGCGTCGGAACGTGCGGAGCGGGAGCCGCCGGAGCGGGCGACGAGCCGCCGAACATTTTGCCGAGAATGAGCGCGCCGACCGCGACCGCGATCGGCGTGGCCAGATTGCCGCCCGGAACCGAATTCTTCATCGCGTCGTCGAACATTCCCATGGCTTCCTCCTCGATCCCGGCGCCCGCCGCGGGCGGCAACCCTTGCCGCCGATCGTCAGCGGGGCCGAAAATGACCTCTGGACTCTACCGGCTTGCGTTTTCGCAGTCCATCCCGCAACAATCCGCCGGGCCGCGCGGCGGCAAGACCGCATCACAGCGCGAATGAGGAGGGTTGGACATGGGCGTTATCAGCTGGATCATTCTTGGACTGATCGCGGGTTGGCTCGCCGGATTCTTCGTCAACAAGCCGACCTCCGGCATGCTGCAAAATCTCGCCCTTGGCGTGATCGGCGCGGTCGTGGGCGGTTTTCTTGCGAGCTCGGTTTTCGGGACCGGCGTCACCGGTATCAACATCTGGAGCATCATCGTCTCCGTCGTCGGCGCCGTCGTCGTGGTCTGGCTTTACAACACGTTCATCAACCGGGCCTGATTCGTCAGCGTCGGGCGGCGCCCCAGCGCGCCGCCGACGCGTCGTCGGAGGCCTTGGCCTCGACCCACTGGCCGACCGTTCCGTCGGCGAGATGGGCGCGCTTCCAGAACGGCGCGCGGGTCTTGAGGTAATCCATCAGCATTTCCGCCGCGGCGAAGGCCTCGCCGCGATGAGACGCGGCGACCGCGACGAGCACGATCTGCTCGCCCGGCGCGATCCGGCCGTAACGGTGGATCGCGGTGACGCCGAGCAACGGCCAGCGCGCCTCGGCCTCGGCCGCCACGCTCGCCATTTCCGCTTCCGCCATGCCGGGATAATGCTCGAGTTCGAGGGCGGCGAGCGTTCCGCCTTCGTCGCGGCAGTAGCCGACGAAGCTGACGACCGCTCCGACGTCGCGGCGGCCTGCGGCGAGCGCGGCCGCCTCGCGGCCGGCGTCGAAGTCCTCGCTTTGGACCCGGACCGTCGCCATGGCGCTAGCCGCCGGTCATCGGCGGAAAGAAGGCGATCTCTTTCGCCCCTGCGATCGGCGCGCTCGGGCGAACGTGAGTCTTGTCGAGCGCCGCCCGCACGGTCGCCGGCTTCTCGAAGGCGTAGGCGTAGCCTTCGCCACGACCCGACAGCCAGGCGACGAGGTCAGCGACGGTCGCCACCTCGGGCGGGATATCAAGCTCTTCCTCGCGTTTTCCGACGCGCTCGCGAACCCAGGCGAAATAGATCAGTTTCATGCGCTCAGTCGCCGCCGACGTGGTCGTAGCTCGCCTTCATGTAGTCCCATCCGGTGTAGAGCGTCAGGATCGCGGCGATCCACAGCAGCACGACGCCGGTCGCGATCGCGCCCGGCAGCACCGCCTCGCCCGCCGGTCCCGCGATCAGGAAGCTGAGCGCGACGAGCTGGGCTGTCGTCTTCCACTTGGCGACCGCGGTCACCGGCATCGGCACACGCAGTTCGGCGAGATATTCGCGGAGGCCGGAAACCAGGATCTCGCGGCAGAGGATGACGATCGCCGCCCACAAGGTGAACCCTGAAATCGTCTGGTCGGCCGCCAGCATCAGGATGGCTGCGGAGACCAGAAGCTTGTCGGCGATCGGATCCAGCATCCGGCCGAGCGACGATTGTTGCGCCCAGGCGCGGGCGAGATAGCCGTCAAAGAAGTCGGTGACGGCGGCGGCGACGAACAGCGCCAGCGCCGCCCAGCGCGCCCAGCGCTCGTCCGGATAGAACAGGAGGCCGGCGACGAGCGGCACCGCAGCGAGACGCGCATAGGTCAGCACGTTCGGAAGGGACCAGTTGTGGCTGATCGGACGCGTCATCGAGGAGGCCATTCGTCGCGCACCTGACATCGTCGTCCGGCCTGCGTCAATACCGCACCCCGGGGCAGGTCGTCCGGCCGCCATGCACAAAGCTGGGGACTGCGCCGGCGCAGAAAGCTTCGCCGACACGTTTCGGCGCGGATAGCGCTAATATGCGCGCGTCTCAAGGCCCGGAGCCCCCGATGTCGAACGTGCATGTCGTCAGCCACCCCCTCGTCCAGCACAAGCTCACGCTGATGCGCGACAAGGATGTCTCGACGAAGGGGTTTCGCCAACTGCTGAACGAGATCGGCATGCTGCTGGCCTACGAGGTGACGCGCGACCTGCCGCTCGAACTGATCGAGGTCGAGACCCCGATCGCGCGCACGATGCAACCGACCATCGCCGGCAAGAAGCTGGTTTTCGCGCCGATCCTGCGGGCCGGGACGGGCTTTCTCGAGGGCATGCTCAACCTCGTGCCGAGCGCCCGAGTGGCCCATATCGGCCTGTATCGCGACCCGCAGACGCTCGCGGCGGTCGAGTATTATTTTAAGGCCCCCGCCGATGTCGCGGAACGCCTGGTGATCGTGATGGACCCGATGCTGGCGACAGGAAACTCGGCGATCGCCGCCCTCGACCGACTCAAGCGGAGAGGCGTGAGGGACATGCGCTTCGTCTGCCTGCTGGCGGCGCCCGAGGGCGTTGAGCGGTTGTCGAGCGCCCATCCGGACGTCGAGATCTGGACCGCCGCGATCGACGAGAAACTCAACGATCACGGCTACATCGTACCCGGACTGGGCGACGCGGGCGACCGCATGTTCGGGACGAAGTGATCGACCCGCGCCAGGTCGGAAACAAAGAAGCGTCGCGACGGGCTGCCGCCGCGACGCTTCTGGCGAGACGATGCTGCCGCCTTATTTCGCGCGGCGGCGGCGCTGCTGTCCGAGACCCATCTGCTTGGCGAGGGCCGACCGCGCCTTCGTATAGGCCGGGGCGACCATGGGATAGTCGGCCGGCAGACCCCACTTCTCCCGATATTCCTCGGGGGAAAGGTTGTACTGCGTGCGCAGATGCCGCTTCAGCGACTTGAACTTGCGGCCGTCCTCCAGGCACACGATGTAATCGTTGGTGATGGATTTCTTCGGCGGCACGGCGGGCTTCGCGGCTTCGACGACCACGGGCTGCGCGCCTGACGCGACCCTTACGATCGCCGCGTGGACGTCACTGAGCAGCATCGGAAGTTCGCTGGCCGGCACAGAGTTGTTGGAGACATAGGCCGACACGATCTCAGCGGCGAGCTCGACATGATTGTTTGATTCGCTCATTTTTATCATTACTCCGAATGAAACCCGAGGCGACCGCTTCTCGCGATACACCCGCGGCCCCTCCTGACCGCCCTTCGTAGACCGGCTTCATCTTTCACCGCCGCTAAGTTGCGACTGGTCTCGCCCGCATATAGCGCAACCAAAATCTTGATACAAGTTATCCTGTCCGGTTTTCAACTAGGATTAGACCGGTCATTGCGCGAATACTCGCAGACGTAAAAAAGCCCGGCCGTCCTGCTCTATGGTGACAGTCGATTGCGCTTGACAGCGTCCTGGCTGTGCGCTTTCGGGCCGCGGCTTGGATGATTCGGTCCTGCGCATGTCGCCGCGAATCGACTTCTTAACGAATCGAGCGCCGCGCCGCTCGAGGCTGAATTTTGGCGACGCCGTCGCGAAATCGTTGGAAATCTCGCGGCGATTGGCGTTTCGCGCAGAAGGCCGAGCCTCTATATCCCTGCCATATCCCAAACTCCGAGAACGCCGATGCGGCCGCAACCGACCTTGTCATCCGATTCAAGAACTCGATCCGCCGCCGAACCCGCGAGTTTGATGAGCACCGTCAGGCTTTTGTGGCCGTATATCTGGCCAGCTGACCGCTTGGATCTGAAGCTGCGGGTTGGTCTGGCGATCGTGCTGATGCTTCTGTCGAAGTTCATCACGATCGCCATCCCCTACTCCTTCAAATGGGTTACCGACTCGCTGGCCGACCCGGGACGCGCCGCCGCGTTGCCGTTCGAATCGGCAGTGATCGGCGTCGGGGCGTTGACGGTCCTCTACGGCGCGTTGCGCATACTCATGGCTTTCACCCAGCAGGCGCGCGACGCGCTGTTCGCGTCGGTGGCGATGAACGCGGTGCGCAAGCTGGCGATCGAAGTCTTCGAGCATTTGCATCGTCTGTCGCTGCGGTTTCATCTCGAGCGCAAAACCGGCGGGCTGACCCGCGTTCTGGAGCGGGGCCGGAACGCGATCGAGACCATTGTGCGAACGTCGATGCTCACCGCCGTCCCGACGGTCGTCGAATTCGCCCTGATCGTCGGGGCGATGCTGATCTCGTTCGACTGGCGGTATGTCGCCGCCATCAGCGTCACGGTCGTGGTCTACCTCGGCTACACCACCGTCGCGACAAATTGGCGCATCGGCATTCGCCGCTCGATGAACGAGAGCGACACCGACGCGAACACCAAGGCGATCGACAGCCTGCTCAATTTCGAGACCGTGAAATATTTCGGAGCCGAATCGCGCGAAGCCAAGCGTTACGACAAGGCGATGGCGCGCTACGAACGCATGAGCGTGCGGACCTATGTGTCGCTGGCCGTGCTCAACGCCGGACAGGCCTTCATCTTCACGCTCGGCATGATCGCCGTGCTGCTGATGTGCGTGGGCGAGATCAAGCGGGGAGAAAAGACGGTCGGGGATTTCGTCCTCATCAACCTCATGATGCTGCAGCTCTATCAACCTCTCAACTTCATGGGGATGGTCTACCGCGACATCAAGCAGGCGATCGTGGACATCGAGGCGATGTTCACCATTCTCGATCAGAATCCGGAAATCCAGGACATTGCTGGCGCGCAGCCTCTCCGCGTCACAGCAGGGCAGGTGCGGTTCGAGTCGGTCGTCTTCGCTTACGACCCGGATCGTCCGATCCTGCGCGGGGTTTCCTTCGAGGCGAAGCCCGGGCAGACCATCGCCATTGTCGGGCCGTCCGGGGCCGGCAAGTCCACGATCTCGCGGTTGCTGTTTCGCTTCTACGAACCGACAGCCGGGCGAATCTTGATCGATGGGCAGGACATCCGGAACGTGACGCAGACGTCGTTGCGCGCCGCGATTGGCATGGTTCCGCAGGACACGGTGCTGTTCAACGACTCGATCCTCTACAACATCCGCTATGGCCGCGACGGGGCGAGCGCGACGGAGGTCGAGTCCGCCACCGAAAGCGCGCAGATCGACGCATTCATTCGGAGCCTGCCGCAAGGGTACGAGGCCCATGTCGGCGAGCGCGGACTGAAGCTTTCGGGAGGCGAGAAGCAGCGGGTGGCGATCGCCCGCACCATACTGAAGGCGCCGCCGATCCTGGTCCTGGATGAAGCCACCTCGGCGCTCGACACCTTTACCGAGCGCGAGATCCAGTCGGCCCTCGAGCGCGTCTCGCGCGGCCGAACCACCATCGTGATCGCCCACCGGCTGTCGACAGTCGTCGAAGCCGATGAAATCCTTGTGCTCGACAAGGGCTTGATCGTCGAGCGTGGGACGCACGACGGCTTGCTCGAACGCGGCGGCGTCTACGCCGCGCTGTGGAGCCGACAACGGGAAGTCGATGCAGCCGAGGAAGCCCTGCGCCGAGCCGACGCCGAAGAGGCGGAGACGCTCGTTCGTCCCGACCCCGTCGCCAATCCGGCATCGTGACTTTTCTCGGGTTTGGCGCCATGAGTGCCGGCCTTCCGCGGCGGGTTCCAGGTCATGAGCATCATCAGTTCCCTTCGGCGCGGCCTCGCGCCGATCCATCCGGAAGGCTACCGGTTCGTCGCCGCCGCCGCGGTCGCGACCGTGATCCTCTGGTGGCTTTGGGACCCGCTCGGTTGGATCGGCCTGATCGTGACCCTTTGGTGCGCGTTTTTTTTCCGCGACCCGGCTCGGGTTACGCCGCTGAGCCCCAATCTCGTCATCGCGCCGGCTGACGGTCTGGTCAGCTTCGCCGGCGTCGCCGCGCCGCCTCCGGAACTGGGTCTCGGAATGGGGCCCTTGCAGCGCGTCTCGATCTTCATGTCGGTATTCGACTGTCATGTGAACCGAGCCCCGATCGAGGGGCGGGTCGAGCGGATCGCCTATCATCCGGGACTGTTCCTGAACGCCGATCTGGACAAGGCGAGCGAGGACAACGAGCGCAACAGCATCGTCATCGAGGCCCCGTCCGGCCGGTACGGGGTCGTGCAGATCGCGGGGCTGATCGCACGCAGGATCGTCTGTTTCACCCATGAGGGCGCTCAACTCAGCGCCGGCGAACGCATCGGCCTGATCCGGTTCGGATCCCGGGTCGACGTGTACCTGCCGCAGGCGGCGCAGATTGTCGTCGGTTTGCAATCGCGGTCGGTCGCCGGTGAAACGGTCATCGCCGAGATCCCGGCGTCAGCTCCGCCGCGGCCGTTCCAGAGGAGTTGAGACCGGTGGAGAAAGCCGCGCCGGACGGTCTGACTTCCGATCAAGCGCCGCGGCCGGGCCGACGCTTCCCGACCGTGCCGTTGCGGCTGCTGCTCCCCAATATCGTCACGCTGCTGGCCCTCTGCCTCGGCTTGACGGCGATCCGCTTCGCCATGGAGGGCCGAATCGACTGGGCGGTCGTCGCCATTACAGGCGCGGCCGTGCTCGACGGCCTCGACGGGCGCATCGCCCGCGCGCTCAAGGGGACATCGCGTTTCGGCGCCGAACTCGATTCGCTCGCGGATTTCGTCGACTTCGGCGTCGCGCCGGCGCTGGTCCTGTTCGTGGCCGACCTGCACGCCGCCAAGGGCTTCGGCTGGATCGCGACCCTCCTCTTCGCGATGGCTTGCGCGCTCCGGCTCGCCCGATTCAACGTCATGCTCGACGATCCCGAGCAACCCGCCTGGCGCAAGAATTTCTTCGTCGGCATGCCCGCGCCGGCGGGCGCGATCGTCGGATTGCTGCCGATCTACGTCCGGTTCGCCCTCGACCTCAGCGCCCCGAGCCCACGCCTCGCGGTGTTCGAGAGCCTGTACGTGCTCGCCATCGCCTTTCTGATGGCGAGCCGCGTGCCGCACTTCTCCGGGAAATCCATCGGCCGGGTGCCGCGTGAGCACCTCGCGGTTCTCTTGGTTGGCGTCGCCGCCGCGCTGCTGCTTTTGTTTGTTTTCCCGATGGAGACCCTGGTCGCGGTCACCCTCGCCTACCTCGCCTCGGTCCCTCTGGCGATGCGCCGTTTTCGCGAACTGGACGCGGCGCATCAATCGGAAGGTCGTTTGAGTGCGACCAACGCAGAATAGCCGTTCGATCGGCTGTTCATTCCCTTCGGCGGGGAAATGCGTTAGGAATCGCTATGCGCTTCGGGCGGCGGCGTGAGGCGCAATCCAACGCATCGTCCGGCAATCGGTCGAGCGGCTCCGGAAACGGATCCGCGGCAATTGTTTGCGCGCTTGCCAACATTGGCGCGTCGACACTAGAAGGAGCCCTATGTCGAAAGAAGAACTGCTCGAATTCCCCGGTTTCGTCGTCGAACTGTTGCCCAACGCGACCTTTCGGGTAAAACTGGAGAACGATCACGAGATCATCGCCCACACCGCCGGGAAGATGCGCAAGAACCGCATCCGCGTGCTCGCGGGCGACAAGGTCCTGGTCGAGATGACGCCCTATGATCTGACCAAGGGCCGAATCACCTACCGTTTCAAGTGAGGACTGCGCGCTCGCAAGGCGCGAAGGGGGACTCGAACGTCGCCGCCTCTCGCTTGCGGCTCGTTCTGGCGTCCGGGTCGCCTCGCCGCCTCGCCCTCCTCGCCCAGATTGGCGTCGAGCCGGACTTGGTGTCGCCATCGGAAATCGACGAAACCCCGCATCGCGGGGAGGCGCCGCGCGCGCTGGCCTTGCGCCTTGCGAGCGAAAAGGCTGCGGCCTCCGCCGCCCGTCCCGCCGCGGATGCCGACATCTCCCTGGCCCTGACGCTGGCGGCGGACACCGTCGTCGCCGTCGGTCTCCGCATTCTGCCCAAATGCGAGACGCCAGAGGACGCGAAGGCGTGTCTGCGCCTGCTCTCGGGAAGGGGTCACCGCGTTTACACCGGCGTCGCCCTGGCGACGGCCAGCGGCGCCGTGCGCAGTCGGTTCGTCGAGACCCGCGTGCGCTTCAAGCGCCTTTCGAACGACGAGATCGACGCCTATGTCGCGTCGGGGGAATGGCGCGGCAAAGCCGGCGGCTATGCAATCCAGGGTTTTGCAGGCGCTTTCGTTATTCGGATCGTCGGTTCTTACACCAACGTCGTCGGACTCCCCCTCGCGGAAACCGCCGCGCTTCTGGGCGGAGAGGGATATCCGATCCACCGACGCTGGGCCGTTCTGTCCGAATAGCGCAGCCCGGAACTTTGGACTGCCGAACGTGACCTTCCATTGTAGAGTTTTGTAATGCCCCCCGAGCGCGCCCCTGCGAGCAAGCGTCCCGCGACCGAAGCCAAGGGCTGTCCGAACTGCGGCAAGCCGAGGTCGGAACGATACGATCCCTTCTGCTCGAAGCGCTGCGCCGACGTCGACCTTCACCGATGGCTGAAAGGAGGCTACGTCATCCCCGGGGCCCCGGCCAGCACGGATGACGAACCGGATCACGACTGACGGATCTTTACGGGTCGCAGTCTGCGCCGAGCTGGCCCTCGCGGACAGGGTCGTGTTGACCGCATCGCGACCCTGCTCCATGTTAACTCCGGCATGCCGCTGGATTTGAGACGGGCGATCGTCATGGCGAATGCGGCTACGCGCCACGAGACCGCGTGCGATGACTGACAACGGCGCCCCCATGCACGGCCAGCCCGACCCGGTTGACGGGGGCCTTGCGGCGGTTTCGTTGATCTCGGGGTATTTTCGGGTTGCGTCGGATCCTGGGCAGTTGC
>CAMFKX010000088.1 GCA_945957375.1 uncultured Roseiarcus sp. | reverse complement strand
GTCAAGCGCCGCGCCGTATGCCGCGACGACGCGCCGCATGCGACCTCGGAGGGGCGGCGTCCCGCCGCCCCGGGTGCGCGGGACGCGCGCCCTCCGTCGAGCGCCGCGCCGTATGCCGCGACGACGCGCCGCGCTTGACGCGGCGGGTCGTTTCAGCGTCCAAGAGCGCCAAGATGCGCGCGGGGGGACGCCAGAAATGTTCCGCACCTTGATGACCTCGCGGCGGTTCGCGCCGCTGTTCTGGTGCCAGTTCTTCTCCGCCTTCAACGACAACTTCGTCCGCAACATGCTGGTGATGCTGATCCTGTTCCGCTTCGGCGGCGAGGGCGGCAGCATCAAGATCCTGATCGCCTCGATGGCCTTCGTGCTGCCGGCGATTCCGCTGTCGGCGCTCGGCGGCGAGATCGCCGACTCGCACGACAAGGCGCTGGTCGCGCGGCGGCTGAAGTTCGCCGAGATCGGCGTGCAGGCGGTCGCGGCGGCCGGATTCGTGCTGTCCTCGCTCAACCTGCTGCTTGTCGCCCTGTTCGGGCTCGGCTGCATCGCGGCGCTATTCGGCCCGATCAAATACGGCATCCTGCCCGACCATCTGCGACGCGAAGAGCTCGTCGCCGGCAACGCGTTGGTCGAGGGCGCGACCTACGCCGCCATCATCTGCGGCCTGATCGCCGGCGGCCTCGCGGCCGGCGACAGCCGCTCGACCGTCGCGGTGGTCGCGCAGATGCTGGTGATCGCCCTCGCCTGCTACGCGACCTCGCGCTTCATCCCGCCGACCGGCGTCGGCGCGCCGGGCCTCAAGGTCGACTGGAACGTATTCGCCTCGACCCGGCGGATCCTCGGCGAGGTCCGCGCCGAGCGCAGGCAATGGGCCGCAGCGCTGGCGACGAGCTGGTTCTGGACCGTCGGCATCGTCGCGCTGTCGCTCGTGCCGGTGATCGTCAAGGCGCGGGTCGGGGGCGACCTCAACGTCGAGATCGCGGTCAACCTGATCTTCGCGATCGGCGTCGCGGTCGGCGCGCTCGCCGCCGCGGCCCTGTCGCACGGCCGGATCGAGCTGGCCCCGGCGCCGTTCCTGCTGCTCGTGCTCGCCGTCGCGCTGGTCGACCTCGGGCTCGTGACCGCCGGCCTGCCGTCGGCGGCGGCGCAGACGTCGCTCGCCGGCTTCTTCGAAAGCGCCGTCGGCCTTCGGCTGGCGTTCGACCTGTTCGTGTTCTCGGCCGCCGCGGGCCTGTTCGTGGTGCCGATCTTCGCCGCCATCCAAGCCTGGGCGGGAGAAGACCGCCGGGCGCGCGTCGTCGGCGCGGTCAACGCGCTGAACTACCTGATGATGGTGGCGGGCTCGATCGTCACGATGATCCTCCTCAAGGCGGGCGTGAGCGAACCGGCCGCGCTGGTGGTTCTCGGCCTCGCCAACGTGCTGGCGGCGATCTACGTCTTCCGCAACCTGCCGGCGCACACCCTCGCCTTCTTCGCCCGTCTCGTGCTGCGGCTCGTCTACCGGATGGAGGTGGCCGGCGCCGAAAACCTGCCGCGCCCCGGCGAGTGCGCGGCCGTCGCGGTCAATCACGTGTCGTTCCTCGACGCCGCGATCGTCACCGCGATCATGGACGAGGCGCCGCTGCTCGCCGTCGACCGCGCCGCCGCGCGACGGCGGCTCATCGCGCCGCTCCTGCAGGTCCTCGCCATTCGTCCGCTCGATCCGGCGCGGCCGCTGACCGCGCGGGCGCTCGTCGCCGAGGCGCGCAAGGGCCGGGCGCTCGCCCTGTTCCCGGAGGGGCGGACGACGCTGACGCCCGTCGTGATGCGCGACTACGAGGCGCTGTCGCTGATGATCGAGAAGACCGGCGCACCGGTGACCCCGATCCGCATCGAGGGCGCGGAACGGACCGCATTCTCCCGGCTCGATCCGTCTTATGTCGGGCGCAGCCTGTTCCCCAAGATCAAGGTCAGCGTGCTGCCGCCGCGGCGGCTCGCGGTCCCGCGCGCGCCGGACGGACGGGCGCGCCGCAAGGCCGCGGGCGTCGCGCTCGCCGATCTGCTGACGGACACGGTGTTCGAGACCACCGACATCCGCCGCACCCTGCACGCCGCCTTCGAGGAGCAGGCGCGCAGGCACGGCCTCAAGCGGATCGTGGTCGAGGACCCGCTCGCCGGCGCGCTGACGATGCGGATGTTCCGCATCGGCGTGGCTTTGCTGGCGCGCAAGATCGCCGCGCTGACGGCGCCCGGCGAGACGGTCGGGCTGATGCTGCCGAACGCCAACGCCATGGCGGTGACGTTCATGGCGCTGCAGGCGTCGGGCCGGGTGGCGGCGATGCTAAATTTCACCGCCGGTCCGGTCAATCTGCTGGGGGCCTGCCAGGCCGCCGAGATCCGGCTGGTGCTGACCTCGCGCGCCTTCATCGAGAAGGCCGAGCTCGGCGCGCTCGTCGAAGCGCTCGCCAAGGTGGTGCAGATCGTCTGGCTCGAGGACGTGCGCGCGGGGGCGACGCGCAAGGACAAGCTGGTCGCTGCGCTGACGGCCGGCCGGGCGCTCGCCGAACCCGCGCCCGACGAACCCGCCGCGGTGCTGTTCACCTCGGGCACCGAGGGCGTTCCGAAGGGCGTCGCGCTGTCGCACGCCAACATTCTCGCCAATGTCGCCCAGGTCGACGCCCGCTACGACCTCAGGATCACCGACATCTGCTTCAACCCGCTGCCGATGTTCCACGCCTTCGGCCTCACCGGCGGAACGCTGCTCGGGCTGATGACCTCGATGCGGGTCTTTCTCTACCCAACCCCCCTGCACTACCGGCAGATTCCGGAACTGATCGACCGGGTCGGCGCGACGGTGCTGTTCGGCACCGACACGTTCCTCACCGGCTATGCGCGCAGCGCCGACCCGAACGGCTTTCGCTCGCTGCGCTACGTGATCGCCGGCGCCGAGGCGGTCAAGCCGGAGACGCGCCGGGTGTACAAGGAGCGGTTCGGCGTCGCGCTCTACGAGGGCTACGGCGTGACCGAGGCGGCCCCGGTGCTCGCGGTCAACGCGCCGATGTTCAACAAGCCCGGCACGGTCGGACGGCTGCTGCCGCACATCACGACGCGGATCGACCCGGTGCCCGGAATCGACGTCGGCGGACGCCTGTTCGTCAAAGGCCCGAACATCATGGCCGGCTACTACCGCGCCGACAATCCGGGCGAACTCGAGCCGCCGCCGGGCGGCTGGCACGACACCGGCGACATCGTCGCGATCGACGCCGAGGGCTTCGTGGCGATCAAGGGCCGGGCCAAGCGCTTCGCCAAGCTCGCCGGCGAACTGATCTCGCTCGGCGCGATCGAGGACATGCTGTGGGGGCTGTGGCCGGACGACACGATCGCCTGCGTCGCGGCGCCCGACCCCAAGCGCGGCGAGCGCGTCATCCTCGCCACCACCCACGTCGGCGCGACCAAGTCGGAGGTCGACGCCTGGATGAAGATCAAGGGCGCCTCCGCCATCATGGCGCCGGCCTCGGTGGTCGCGCTCGACGCGATCCCCATGCTCGGCTCGGGCAAGACCGACTACGTCACCCTGGCCAAGACGCTGCGGGAAAAGGGGGCTTGAGGCGCGCGGCGGCGCTGACATGCGCCTCCTGGATATGTTGTTCGGCCGAGTCCCCCATGGCATGGTGAATGGAAGGCGACCTTTTCGGCATGCCGGACCAAGCGTCGCCGTCGAACCAATACGAGGGGGGAACGCATGACCATCTCGACGCCGGACGCCGTCGGCTTCGGCTATCTGGTCGACTCCGCCGAGAATATGTATGTCGAGGGCTCGGCGACGCCGAAGCCCGAACCGCGCATCGCGGCCTCCGGCTGGGACGTGGTCGGCCATCTCCTGGCGCGCGACGCGATCTTCCCCGATCCATCCAAAGCCCCGAAGGGCAAGCGCCGGATGACGCTGGCCGCCGATACCGTGTTCTACGGCTTCCTCGCCCGCAACCACGCCGATCCGACCCGCTTCGTCGCCGCGATCCGCGGCACGGACGGTTTCGCCGAATGGGTGATCGACGCGGAATTCATGCCGGTCCCGGCTCCTTTCCAGCCCGGCGCCATGGTCGAGCAGGGGTTTTCCGACATCTACGGCTCGATGACCCTCGTCGGGCTCGACGGCCAGCGCATCGGCAAGAAGGCGGCCGACGCGATCGCCGAAATGGTGGGGCGCGGGACCGTCACGGTCTGCGGCCACAGCCTCGGCTCGTCGCTCGCGACCTATCTCAGTTTCGAGCTCGCCAAACTGCTCGGCCCAAGATTGCAGGCCTGCCTGTTCGCGTCGCCGCGCACCGGCGACCGCGCCTGGGCGACCGCCTACGCGACGACGGTCCAGACCTATCGTCTGTTCAACTATGCGCTCGACGTGGTGCCCTACGTCCCCTGCGATCTCTCCCCGTCGATCCAGTATTCGACGCTGCCCCGCGCCGAGATCATCGAGCCGGCGACGGCGCAGGCGGTGATCCGGTTCGACATCGTCTGCAACCATCACGTGATCTGCTATTGCGCGATGATCGACTACGCCGACACCAAGGCGCGCCAGTCGCCGGAGGACGCGTCCTCCTGGGCCTGCGTCGTGGGGCAGCCCGGCCCGGGCGTCGAGCGCGACCTGACGGTTTCGCTCGGCGTGGCGGTCGAAGCGATGGCCGACGCGCGACGCGCCGTGGTCGACCTGCTCTGGGCGACGCACCGGGCGAAGAACCCGAAGGCCGCGCCGGCGATCGCCTGAAGCAGCGGACGTCGGCTCAGTCCGGCGCGTTCGAATAGGCCATGAAGCGGATGATGCGCCACTGCCCGTCGGAGCCGCGGCGGAAGACGTCGAGGCCGGGCTCCTTCTGCACGGCCGGCTTTGGGCCGCGGGCGACCGTCAGCGTCCAGACCAGCCGAACCACCGCGAGATCGCCGCTGACCAGGATCTCCCGAATGTCGGGCGCGTAGCGCATCGTCCGCGTCCGGTCGGCCAGCGCGGAGGCGATCTGGCCGCAGACCGCGTCGCGGCCGCGCTCGGGGGCGCCGCGCACGGTTGCGACGAGGTCCGGGTCGAAAATCGCGCAGGCGCCGGCGGCGTCGCGCGCGTTGAAGGCGGCGGCGAAGGCGTCGAGCCGGGCGGCGATCGCCGTCCTGTCGGCGTCCGGATCGGCGCGCGCGGCCGGGGCCGCGAGCGCCAGGGCGAAGCCGGCGAGCAGGAGCAGGCGGAGGATCGGGATGCGGCGGGGCATGACAGCGTCTCGGCGCGAATGGCCGAGGGACGGCTTACGACGCCGCGCGGGAACGGCCAAGCCCGCGCCGCGACGACGTGGCGCTTGATCCTGTCGCCCCGCGGGTCTTCCATAGGACGGGTGGAGCGAGTCGGGGGCGATTCATGGTGATCGACGAAAAGATGGACTTCCGCACCCTGGCGCGCGCCGGCGGCATGGTGCTCACGTTTCGCGCCGGCGACGCCATCTTCCGCGAAGGCGACAACGCCGCCTGCATGTATATCGTGCTCAAGGGATCGGTCGAGATGACCGCGCGCGACAAGTCGGTGGCGATCATCCCGGAAGGCAAGCCGTTCGGCATGCTCTCGCTGATCGACAAGCAGCCGCGCGCCAATTCGGCGCGCGCCAGGGAGGACTGCGAGCTCGCCCTGCTCGACGAGCGCAAGTTCCGCATCATGGTCGAGGATGCGCCGGAATTCGTGTGGTATGTCATCAACGAGTTCGCCTCGCGGCTGCGCGCCACCACGGCGCTGATCTGAGCCTTGTGGATGCGAACGTCCGGGCTCGCCGCTCGGTTGACTTCGAGGCGGCGGGCGGTAGCATTCCTCCGTATCTTCACCGTGAAGGCCCGGGCTCGGGCGCGCTTCGCCGCCGGGCCTCCGTGACCTCAGCCGCAATCGGAAGACGCCGCCGGACATGAGAGAGGATGGCGCGACGCGCCCGCACGCCGGCCGTCCGGCCCAACGCCCCGCGCGCATCGAGTGGCTCGACGGCGTGCGCGCCTGCGCGGCCTCCTATGTCGTCCTGCATCACATCTACCTGAGCCTGTTCCCCGGGTTTCCCGAGAACGACGGGCCGTGGTCGCTCGGCTGGCTGATGTACGGGCAACTCGCCGTGGTCGTGTTCATCGTGGTGTCGGGGTTCTCGCTCGGCATGGCGCCGGCGCAGAACGACGGCTATCTCAGGGGCGGCGCCCGGACCTTCTTTCAGCGGCGCGCCTGGCGCATCCTGCCGCCCTACTGGGCGGCGCTGCTGTTCTCGATGGCGGTGGCGCATTTTCTGCTCGACGAGCCGCCCGGACACGAGGTGAACCTGCGCACGCTGGTCGTGCACGGACTGCTGCTGCACGACGTCGTGCCGAGCCATTCGCCCAATTCCGCGTTCTGGTCGATCGCCGTCGAAGCGCAGATCTATCTGCTGTTTCCGGTCATGCTGATGATCGCGCGCGCCCGGTCGGCGGCGTTCGCGGCGGCGACCGTGCTCGCCGTGGTCTGCGTTCTGCACCTGATCGCGACGCATGTGGCGCCGCTGAGCCGGCTCGATCACCTCAGCCTGCAGCTCTACGCCGGCTTCGCCTTCGGCTATTGGGCGAGCGACGAGGTTTTCTCCGCCCGGCCGCGGTTCCGCAACTGGCCGCTGACCTGGATCGCCTTCGGCATCGTGGCGGCGCTGGTCGGGCTGGTGCTGATGATCGGCTTTCCGCGCTTCGCCGAGAGCTATTTCTGGATCGACATCGTCGCCGCCTTCGCCGTCGCGCTCGCCTTCATCGGCTTCGTCGAGGGTCGCGCCCTGCTGCCGCGGCTGCTGACGTCGCGGCCGGTCGATTTCGTCGGGCGCTTTTCCTACAGCCTTTACCTCGTCCACGTGCCGATCGTCGGCGTCCTGTTGTTCCACCCGCCGATCGCCGATCCGGTGCTGCGTTACGTCGTGGTCGCCGGCGTGCTGTTTCCGGCGATCCTCGCCTTCGCCTTCGTGTTCTTCCTCATCTTCGAGCGCCCGTTCCTGACGATCCGGTCTTTCGCCGCCCTGCGCGCCTGGCTCATCGGCGACGGCGCCGCGGTCGACTCGAGCGAGAAATCCGCCTGAGTGCGCCGCGCAACCGGGAAGGACGGCGATCCGGATAGGCCGTTTGACCCAAGACCCCGGCGGGTTCAGCCGAGCGGCAGCATTTTTCGATCTTCGACGGGATCGGCGGCCGGCGCGGCGCGGCCGGCGCCGCGATGGGCGAACTTGAGCGCCGGCTTCTCGACCGCGATCCAGCTCGCGTAGGCGAACGCCGACGAGAGCGCCAGCGTGGCGAACGACACCGCCCAGGGGCTCACGAGGTGAAACACGTGAACCAGCGTCATCTGAATCGGCCAGGCGTAGAGATAGACGCCGTAGGAGATGTCGGTTTCGTTGGCGAAGGCGCTGATCCGAAGCACCGGGCGATGCAAGGCGAACCAGAAGATCAGGTAGGCGCCGCAGATCGCCAGCCCGAAATTGGTCGTCACCGGCAGGAACGCCGAAGCGATCAGCAAGGCGGCGGCGGCGGCGGCGAGGTCGGAGCGATAGGGGATGCGGTCGCGATACAGGTAGAACGCCATCCCGAACATGAAGATGCCGGTGAGGCGAACCGTCTCGGGCGGGCTTCCGATGGCGATGAACACGCCGCCCTGGCTCCAGGGCAGGACGTCCAGCGCGGTCAGGAACAGACAGGCGAAAGCGCCGCCGAGCACGTAAGGGCGCAAGCGCGCGTAGGAGGCGATCAGGCCAAGCGCCGCCACGAGGATGTAGCAGCGGAACTCGTAGGGGATGGTCCAGGCCGCTCCGTTCAGCGCCGGACGGACCATGTCGCCAAACGCCCCCGGGATCACCGGCATCAGCAGGAAGGCGAAATGAGCGAAAATATCGATCAGTTTCAGCGGATTGAAGACTGTCAGCGGCGCGCCGACCAGCGGCGCCAGGACGAACACGCATAGCGCGGCGTTCACCACGAAGCCGGGGTAGATGCGCAGCACCCGCTTGCGGAAATAGTCGAGGGCGCTGACGGAGCCGACGAAGCTCTTGGTGATCAGATAGCCGCTGACGATGAAAAACCCGTCGACCGCAACCTCGCCGAGCGTCACCGGGCCGAACATCGGCTCCGTGGAGCGGTCGTTGAATACGATCGCCGGGGAATGCGAGAAGATCACCAGCGCGGCGAACAGGAGCCTCAGGGCGCCGAAATTGTTGTTCTTGGCGTGTATCGCCGCCTGCGCCGCCATGCCGGAGGGTCCCATGTCGAACTCAGCCACGTCGCCGGCGAGACCATGACAGGATCCCACGCCGAGCGCACCCTGTCACCTCATCCTCGACCAACGTCGCCGAGGGGCGTCCGGCGCGCGCCGGTCGAGTCCTGCGCGCCGCGCAGCCTTGTCCAAGTAATTGCTCGCGCTGTCCGCGTCGGCGACGCGGCTTCAACCGTCGATCCATTGCGTACGAACCGCAATGACCAAGTCAAAACCCGTTTTGACCGCTGAAACGGCGTCCTTCGACACGATGACCGGTCTATCCCACCCAACCTATCGGCAGTCAAGCGCGGCCGCTGCCGTTCTCCGGCGCGGCTTCAACCACGTTGCAGCGCGCCGGCGGCGACGATCGCGGGTCGCTCCGCGGCGCGGCGAAGCGCGAGGCGCGAGGCGACGCCGGCGGCGGCGAGGAGCGGAAGCAGCCAGACCACACGCGACTGGTAACGATCGACGGGAACGTTGATTCCGCCGCAGATCACGGCGTTGCACAGGACGAGAAAGACCACCGTCAGGTTGAAGGTCCAGAGCCCGCGGCGCCGGTCGGCCGGAACGCCGCCCGGCGTGAGCGCCAGATAGGCGAGCGTCGCCAGGCTCACGAACGTCGCCGCGTAGTTCAGGGCGGAGACGACGTCCATCACGACGGGATGGACCGCGAGCGTCGACGCGGTGAACTTTGCGAAGATGTCCGGCGGGAAAATCTCGGCGTAGACTTTGCGCCCCTCGTCGCTGACCTTCAGCGAGACCACCGGGAAGTCGAGCGCCTGCTGGATTCCGCCGCGCAGCATCGCCAGCGCCACGCCGGCCGGATCGGACTTGACCACGGCGAGGGCGAAGCGGGACTGCTCGTCCGACATGCGGATCTGCGTCGCGAGGTCGGCGCTGGCGAAGACGCCGTGTTTCGGGTCGGCGCCGATGAACGCCTCCGGATATTGCGGCAGGCTGGGCAGAGCGTTGCAGATCACCAGGTCGACCTGCGGACAATTCGCCAGCAGGTAGGCGTAGCCGGGCCCCTTCCAGATGAGCGAGGCGGTGAGGTGCGGCAGGACGATGGTCTTGTGCCCGGTCGCATGTTCGAGCGCCTTGTTGAACGCGGCGTAGCCGGCGACGCCGACCAGCAGCGCCGCGAGGCAGACGACTGGCACGCGCCAGCGGTCGCGAAACGCGGGAACGAGCAGCATCGTCGCCGCCATCCAGCCGACGGCCGCGACGAGCAGGGCGAGATGGGTCGCATGCGAGAGCGCGGCGAACGCCATCGTCGCGAACAGGAACGCCGTGTCCGCGGCGGCGAGCGCCGGCCCGTAGACGAACAGCAGCGCCGCGCCCAGGATCAGCGCCGGCGCCAGGATGTCGGGCATCAGCAGCGCGGAGAACACGCCGACGCTGGTGAAGATCGCCAGCATGGCGATGGTCGCGAAATAGGCCGCGCGCGACAGGCCGAGACAGCGGAAGAACAGCAACCCGATCGGGACGGCGACGAGATAGGCCTGAATGAAGGTCGACAGCCAGAAGTCGGAGAGCACGTAGCCGAACAGTCCGAGCGCGCCGTAATAGACCGACCGGTTCATCGAATAGGGGCGGTTGAGCGGAACGCCGCCGGGCGGCGGCTCGGCCGCCCTGACGGCCGGCGGCGGCTCGGTCGCGACGGCTGGCGGCGAACTCCCGGGTGGGCCGCCGCGCTCCGGCCAATCCTTGGCGAGATCGACGCCGGTCGCATATTGCAGCGCCAGCGCGGAGCCCCGGATATAGGATCGCGAATCGTCGAAAAGAACCGCGTAGCCGTTGACGAACGCGAACAGCATCAGGATCAGGGCCGCGGGGACGGCGAGCGCGTAGGGCGAAGCGGCCAGTTTTCCAAGTCGATGCGGCATCGGACTCCCGATCTCAGGGTACGGAGCGGCGCCTCGTAAACCGAGAAACAATGCTTACTCGCCATTGGCCTCGTTCAAGCTGAGGCGCGCGGATGCTAATGCATTAACAATGTCAATATACAGAACGATATTCATAAAATATTGCGATAGAGGCGCCGACGACGCGGACGGGCCGATGGGCTCCGAGGAACGGTCGCGTCGCCTTTGCGCTTTCACCCGGGCGGGACGGCCTCGGCGACCGTGAGCTTGCGCACGTTCAACTCCAGCGTGCCGAGGAAGAAACTCGTCAGCACGGTCTCGAAGCCGAGCGCGATGAACAGGGCGGAGACGATCACGATCCGGGTCACGGTCTCGACGTCGAGGTCGCCCAGATGCGCCCGCAGCCAGATCCGCACCGCGTAGATCGCCGCGGCCAGACCGACGGCGATCAGGCCGCCGCCCAGCGCCAGCCCGCGCTCCAGCGGATAGGCGCCGGCGAACAGCCGGCCGGCGCGCTCCCTCGGATAGAGCCCCTCCTGAACCGCGAAGGTCCGCGACAGGAGCATGAAGAGGACGGCCTGGAAGCCGATCTCGATCATCGTGGCGCAATAGACCAGCGTATCGATGCCGAGGCGAACGCCGCCGAGGCGGATCGACGTCATGAACAGCGCGCCGCCCAGCACGAGGCCGAGCGCGATCAGCAGCAGGCCGGGATAGAGGAACAGCCAGTCCGGCGAGAACACCAGCATGAAGCGCAGGTGCCGCCAGCCGTCGCGGTAGGGTCTGAGGTGGGGCGGGCGCGAGCGGCCGTCGGGCGAGAGGGTGGTCGGCACCTCGACCACCCGCATGCCCATCAGGGTCGCCTTGATCACCATCTCCGAGGCGAACTCCATGCCCGTGGTGCGCAGGTCCATCCGCAGGAAGGCGTCGCGCGAGAAGCCGCGCAGCCCGCAGTGGAAATCCCTCGCCGGGCAGTCGAACAGCACCCGTCCGATCCAGGACAGGACCGGATTGCCGATGTAGCGGTTCTTCCATGGCATGGCGCCGGGCGCGATCCCGCCGCGGAAGCGGTTGCCCATCACCAGGTCGGCGCCGGCCCGCAGCGCCTTGACGAAGGCGTCGAGGTTGAGAAAATCGTAGCTGTCGTCGGAATCGCCCATGATGCAGTAGCGGCCGCGCGACTCCATGATGGCGTAGTAGAGCGCGGCGCCGTAGCCGCGCATCGGCACGTCGACCACCCGGGCGCCGTTGCGGCGCGCGATCTCCTGCGAACCGTCGGTCGAGCCGTTGTCGCCGATCACGATTTCGCCCGGGACTCCGGAGCGGGCGAGAAAGGTCCTGGCCTTGCGAATGCAGGTCTCGAGCGTCTCGGCCTCGTTGAGACACGGCATCACGATCGACAACTCAATCGACATGGCGCGAACCCCTGTTCGTGTCTTCGATAGGCTGTTGTCTATGTCCGCGAGCTTTCCGCGGCCTTGCGTCGTCTCAGTGGCGGAACGCGAACGAGCGGAATCCGAGGAACGTCACCACCATGGCGACGCCGCTGCCGACCGCCACGAACAGCGGCAGGATCGCCGGCGTGACGGCGATCCCCAGCCGCGGGCTGAGAACGATGCAGGCGGTGTAGGCGGCGTAATTGACCACCAGTCCGGCCGACGCGACCAGGCAGTAGCGAACGAAGGCGCGGACGATCGGCGCCCGGGACGAGCGAAAGGTGAACGACCGGTTGAGCAGGAAATTGACGACTGTGGCGAGGGCGAAACCCGGCGGCCTCGCCAGCTCCGGAGAAAAATGCAGGTATTTTGCGCAAATATAGGTCATCGTCGCGTCGATAACGTAGCCGATGAGGCCGATCGCGGCGAAAGTCGGAAGCTGGAAGGCCAGCTTCGGAGCGCCGCGTTCCGGCGCGAGCGCGCCGGCGGGGTCGTCAACGTCCATCCGCAAAGCCGCCCTGAGTACGAACGCATCGTCGCGTAGACCAGCCTCCGGCGCCCGTCAAGACCGGCGCCGACGGCTCATGCGCCTTCCGGACGGGCAAGCGCGAACAGCTCGCCGACCGCGGCGTAGTCCTGATAGCCGCAGCGGGCGAGGGTTCTCGCCCGGACCGTGTCGAAGCGGCCGTCGCGGATGTAGCCGTCGTCGATGTGCACGCCCACCACCTCGCCCAGGATCAGCACGTTGCCGCTCCATTCGCCCTGACGGGTGCGCAGTTCGACGACTTCGACCACCTTGCATTCCAGCGCCGCGGGGGATTCGGCGACCCGGGGCGCGGCGACCAGGCGGCACTCGGCCATGGTCAGGCCGGCGTGGACGAACTCGTTCTCGCCGCGCGGCAGCGGCGCCGAGGTGGCGTTCATCGGCGCGCGCAGCGCATAGGTCGCCAGATTGGCGACGAACTCGCCGCTTTCCCGGGCGAAGCTGGCCGAATCCTTGTATCCGCCGTCGCTCGAGAAGCCGACGATCGGCGGCCGGCTGGCGAAGGCGTTGAAGAAACTGTAGGGGGCGAGGTTGACCCGACCGTCGCGGGCGCGCGTCGAAATCCAGCCGATCGGCCGCGGGGCGACGATCGCCTTGAACGGATCGTGCGGCAGCCTGGCCTTGTCGCGCGTCGCCGGCTCGTAGAACATCGCCGTCAGCCCGGAAAGGTCGTGACGAGATCGGCGAGCACGGGGCGGACGCGGTCCTCGACCGGCGCGGCGCGGCCGATGTGCAGGAACCCGGCGATGCGCTCGTGCTCGGCGAGCCCGATCGCCGCGCCGAAGCGGGCGTCGTAGGCGGTCCATTCGGTGAGCCAGGTCGCGGTGAAGCCCAGCGCGCGCGCCGCCACGATCAGGTTCATGCACACCGCCCCCGCCGACAGCACCTGCTCCCATTCCGGGATCTTGACGTGCGGCGCGGCGCGCGAGACCACCGCCACCACCAGCGGCGCCCGGGCGAAACGGCCGATCTCGTCCGCCTTGGCCTTGTCGTCGAGCGCGGGATTGTCCTCGAGCCGAATCATCTGGGCGATGCGGCCGGCGCGTTGGCGCGCCGCGCCCTCGAACACGATGAACCGCCACGGGGCGAGCTTGCCGTGGTCCGGCACGCGCGCGGCGACGGCGAGGATGGTTTCGAGCTCCTCCGCGTTCGGCCCGGGTCCGGTCATGAGCGTGGGCGGGGCGGAGCGGCGGCGCTTGAGCAGGGCGATGGTGTCGTTCATGGTCCTTCCTTCGGCGCGAGCTTTACTCCATCCGGGCGGGCTGTACACCGCCTTCACGACGCCTCATTGGCCGGTCACGAGGCGCGCGCCGCGTCCCCGCCCGACCGGCCGGGGGCCTATCCGGCAGAGAGATGTGATGCTGTCGTTCCTGCGCTTGATCTCAGCCGTTCTGGTCGCCGCGGCGCTGTTCGGGGCCGGCCTTGCGCGGGCCGAGCCCGCCGCAGCGGACGGCCAGGCGACGCTCGCGCTCTCCGCCGTCCTCAACGGCGGCGCGGCCCCGCTCGCCGGCGGCGTGCGCTGGCGCATCTTCTCGGCCAGGACCGAGGAGGACGGCGCGCATGCGCTGATCATGGAATCGAACCTCGCCGAGCCGACGCTGACCCTTCCCCCGGGCGAATATGTCGTGCATGCGTCGTTCGGGCTCGCCAGCGCCGCCAAGCGCCTGAACCTCGGGCCGGAGGTGCATTCCGAGCGGCTGACGATCCCCGCCGGCGGCCTGAAGATCGGCGGCGTCAACGGCGGCAACCCGATCGATCCGGCCAAGCTGTCGCTCGCCATCTACGTCCCGGTCGGACGCAACCCGCAGGGCAAGCTGGTCTATGCCAAGGCCAGGGCCGGCGACGTGGTCGGCCTGCCGGAGGGCTCCTACCACGTCGTCTCGACCTATCTCGACACGGTCGGCAGCCAGTTCCTGGCGAACGCCGCGACGCCCTCCACCGGCAAGTCGTCCACGCCCGCCCCGCCCTCGACCATCCCGACCAACTCGATCGTCAACGCCGACATCAAGGTGACCTCCGGCAAGCTGACCGACGTCACCCTGCGGCACCGCGTCGCCACGCTGACGCTCAAGCTCGTCAACAAGGTCGGCGGCGAGGCGCTCGCCAACACCACCTTCACCGTCCTCACGCCCGGCGGCGACGTCATCCGCGAGCTGATGGGGGCGTTTCCCTCGCTCGTGCTGGCGGAAGGCGAATACGCCGCGATCGCCCGCCATGACGGCAAAACCTATCAGACGACGTTCCGGGTCGAGACCGGCGTCGACCGCGACATCGAGGTGGTCGCCCAGGACTCGCCCCGGGAAGGATCGCCGAACGCGGCCGCGCCGCGCCTGACCGGCTCCGAAGACTGACGCGCCTGGCGTCTAGCGATCGGCGCTGGTCCCGGCGGCGTTCGCGCGCCGCCAGGCGAAATCGACCAGCGCCAGCAGCGGCAACAGCCAGATCACGCGCGCGCCGTAGCGGTCGACCGGGGTGTTGATCCCGCCGCAGACGAAGGCGTTGACGACATAGGCGAAGATGACGACGCCGTTGAAGGCGAACAGCAGCCGAGCCTCCCTGTCGCTCCGGCGCGCCAGCGCGGGCAGGAGAACGGCCAGGGCGATCACGCTGGCGATCGCGGAAACGTAGGCGGCGGCGGACACGACATCCATCAGGACGGGCGCGCGGGCCAGCGTCGAGTTCTCGATCCGCGCGGCCACTTGCGGGGGGAACCAGGCGCGATCGACCTCCCGCACCTCCGGCGTGACCTTGAGCGACGTGACGGGGAACAGGGCCGCCTGCTGCAATCCCGCCTTCAGCATCGCCGCGGCCACGCCGACCGGATCGTAAGCCAGGACGCCGAGCGCGAAGCGCGTCTGCTCGGAGGAGAGGCGCACCTGGGTCGGCAGATCGGCGCTGACGAAGACGCCGTGCTTCGCATCGGCGCCGAGGAAGTCGTCGGGATACTGCGGCAGGCGCGACAGGCCGTTGCAGATTTCGAGGCCGACCTGCGGACAGCGGGCGACCAGATAGTCGTAGCCCGGACCCTTCCAGATCAGCGACGCCATGACGTGCGGCATGACGATGGTCTTGTGGCCGGTGGCGACCTCGAGCGCCTTGTCGAACAGCTTGACGCCGGTCACGCCGATCGCCACGGCCGCGACGCAGACGCCGATCGCGGCCCATCGCCCGCGCAAGGCGGGCGCCGCCAGCGAAAGCGCCGCCATCGCCGCGATCATGGCCGCCAGGATCACGATCAGCGTGCCGTGGGAAAGCGCGGAAAAGGCCATCACGGCGAGGAGGAAGATCCGGTCGAGCGCGCGAAGCCTCGACCAGTAGACGAAGACGGCGGCGGCGCTCAGGATCGCGACGCCCGCGAGCACGTCGGGCATGATCAGCCCGACCTCGACGCCGAGGGTGGTGGCCGCCGCGAGGATGAGCATCGTGACGTAGAAGCTTCGCCGCGAGAGCCCGAGACAGACGAACCACAACAGGGCGATCGGCATCGCCACGAGACAGGCCTGGACGTAGATGGTCAGCCAGAAATCGGACAGCACATAGCCGGCGAAGGCCAGCGCGCCGTAATAGATCGACCGGTTGATGGTGTAGGCGTGATCCTTGCGCACGTCCGAGGTCAACGGGTCGCTCGCCGACGCCGCCGGCGGCGCTGCGGCCGCGCCCGGCGACGCGTTCGGGTCGGGCCAATCCCTTCCGAGGTCGGCGCCGGTCGCGAACTTCATCGCCATGATCGGGCCGTGAATATAGGAATGCGAGTCGATGAAGAAGAACGCGTAGCCGTTGATCAACGACAGCGCCATCAGGATGACCGCCGCGATCGCGCCGTGCAGGTAGGGCGATGCGGCCGGACGGCTCAGAAGAAAGGACATGAGATCCAGAACGACGTTTGGGCGACGGCCGGCGGGACAGCGCGGCGTCCGTCAATAGCTTTCCGGCCCGCCAGCGACAAGCCGGACGCGTCCCCCGCTTTGTATTCCGGCGACGATACGATATGAGCGCGCGAGACCTGGTGAAGGCTGACGTGGTGTCTGCAGTGCTCGATGAACCCTCGCTAGCGTGGAAGGCCGAGCTTTCCGGGTCTACCGTTGCGGTTCTGGTTCCCTGTCATAACGAGGAACTGACGATCCGACAGGTGATCGAGGAGGCGCGCAGCGCGTTGCCTTCGGCGACCATCTACGTCTACGACAACAATTCGAAGGACCGCACGGCCGAGGTCGCCCGCGCCGCCGGCGCGGTCGTCCGCTTCGAACCGCGCCAGGGCAAGGGCAACGTGGTGCGGCGGATGTTCGCCGACGTCGACGCCGACGTCTACATCCTGCTCGACGGCGACGCGACCTACGAGGCCGGGGCGGCGCCGCGGATGGTCCGGCGGATGATCGAGGAGCGCCTCGATTTCATCAACGGCGCGCGCGTCTCCGACGCGGTCGCGGCCTATCGCATGGGGCATCGCTTCGGCAACGTCATGCTGACCGCGCTGGTGCGCGCCGTCTTCGGCCGCCAGTTCACCGACATGCTGTCCGGCTACAAGGTCCTCTCCCGGCGCTTCGTCAAATCGTTTCCGGCGATGTCGCGGGGATTTGAGATCGAGACCGAACTCACCGTGCATGCGCTCGAACTCCGGATGCCCTGCGCCGAGGAGCCGACCGCCTATCGCGAGCGGCCCGCCGGCTCGTTCAGCAAGCTGAGCACCTTCCGCGACGGCGCGCGGATCCTGAAGCTGATCGCGACGATGGTGAAGAACGAGCGCCCCCTGCCGTTTTTCGGCGGGATCGGGCTCGCCCTGATCGCCGTCGCCCTGGCGCTGGCGATCCCGCTGGTGGAGACCTATTTCGCCACCGGCCTCGTGCCGCGCTTCCCGACCGCGATTCTGATCGTCGGCATGGTGATCGTCGGCGTCCTCAGCGTCTTCGCCGGGCTCATCCTCGACGTCGTGACCACGTTGCGTCAGGAGGGGAAGCGCCTGGCCTATCTCGCCATCTCGCCGCCCGGCTCGACCGGACGGTCGCTTCCGCGCGACCCGGCCTGAGTGAAGCCGGCGCCGCGACCCTTCGCCGACGGCCTGACAAAATCGCTATGGACCGCGACGCCGGGATCGTTGCACAAGGAGCGGCCGAAGCCCGCGCCCGCGGGTCGGAAGAGGCGCCCGGATGCAGACGTTCTTTGTTCAGATCAAATGCGCGCTCGGCCGCACCTATGAGGTGGCGAGCACGCTCGCGGAAGCCGAGATCGCCTCGGAGATCTACTCGACCGCGGGCGAATTCGACATCCTGTCGAAGTTCTACGTCGAGCGGGATGTCGACATCGGCCATTTCGTCGGCCAGAAGGTGCAGACGATCCCGGGCATCGTCGACACCCGGACGATCATCACCTTCAAGGCGTTCTGAAGCCTTCGGGCCACGACGCGACCGACCTTCCAGCGCGCCTCCCCGCGAGGCGGCCGCATCCTCACGGGACTTGCCATGCGACCTGCGTTCCTCTTCGCCCTCGCCGCGTTCGGCGCCGCCGCCCATGCCGCGGAGCCGGCGTTCCTGTTCGACGCGATTCAGGGCCGCTCGCCTTACCGGGCGCCGTGGGAGAAGCTGATGAAGCTCGTGCAGCCCACGCCCGACTGGCTGGTCCAGTTCAACAAGAACTTCGACGGCGTCGCCGGGCAGCTGGCCCCCGTCTCGGTCGACGGCAAGTCCTACGAGCTGTCGTTCGTGTGCAAGCCGACCGATTGCGACGGCCACAAGTTCGTCGTCCTGTTCGACGCGGCCGGAACCCGCGCGGTCGGCGCGCTCGGCGGCAAGGACAATGCGCCGGCCTTCTTCGGCTCCCCCTCCCCCGGCGAACAGGAAGCGATGACCAAGGCGGTCAAGTAACCGCCCGAGATCGCCGCCGCCCATAAGGGTCGCCGAGGGCGCGGCGGCCGCAAGACGGAAACGCCGCGCCGGACAAGGCCAATCCCCCGCCCTTCCCTCGCTATGAGAACGCGCGTTGCGTCATTATGACGAATTGAGGATTCCGTCCTTCCGCAGCATTGTCAGCCTCGGCGAAACCGGAAACCATTGAGTAAGAGTGTAGTGGTAGCTGGTTAGTGTGGTTGTATTGAGTAACGGGTTCCGGTTTCGTCAACCCCCGCTCGTATTTCGGCCCTGCGGCCGCCCGACGCAAGTCGAGGCAAGGATAATCCCATGTCCTCTCGCAATCCCGTCTTCGGCAAAGCGTCCCCCTCTTCCGGACGCGGCTATGATTTCCTGGCGATCGCCCGACTGCGGCGGATGATCGCGCTCGGCGAATCGCTGCAGGAACGTCGCAACTTCGCCGACGCGATCCGGCGGCTCGAGGCCGGCCCCGCGCGCCCGGGATCGAACGATCCGGCGTTCTGAGCGCTGTTGTCGACGCGGTCGTCGACCGCGTCGGCCGCGCTCGGCACGCGCGGCTACAGAGCTGTTGTCGACGCGGTCGTCGACCGCGTCAGCCGCGCTCGGCGAGCGCGGCTACAGAGCTGTTGTCGACGCGGTCGTCGACCGCGTCAGCCGCGCTCGG
>CAMFKX010000087.1 GCA_945957375.1 uncultured Roseiarcus sp. | reverse complement strand
ACGAAGAGCTGGCCTGAGGTCGGACCTTCGTAGCCTGGAACCGGCGGTGTTCACGGGGATGGCCGGGACAAGCCCGGCCATGACGTCGTGGGGGCGCCTCGTCTTTCTGTTTATTTTTATCAGAAGCCATGGTACAGATAATTCAGAAATATTGAAGGTCGTAAATCTGGTGGCGATAGGAATCGGCGTCTTCCGTGAACAAGCGAGCAGGGCGCAGCAAAGGGTCTGGTCCTTGCGAGTAGCCCGCGTTGCGCAATGGAGGTCTTAACGTCTTGAAACAGCTTGCCTGCGCGACATCGCGAGCACAGTCCTGCGCCGGCCGGCCGACCGCGTCAGTTGGGTTTCGTCTCCTTCGCGTCGCGCACCGCCTTCACCACCTTCGTCACCGCCTCGACGACCGCTTCCGGCCGGTCGATCTGGACGTAGTGGCGCGCCCCGGCGACGATCACGTGCTGCCCCTTGGTCGAACGGGCGGCCAGCGCCGCATGACCCGTGATCCAGGCGGCCTCGACGCGCGGCAGCGCGGCGGGCGGAACGCCGGGCGCGCCTTCGCCGACGCCGCGGCTGAGCACGATCAACGGCTTGTCGGCGAAATCGAACGGCGCGGCGTCGAGTTGGGCCGAATTCGCGTCCATGTGGTCGCCGTCCGGAGTCAGCGCCTTCATCTCCGACAGTTGCGCCTCCCAGGCCTTCGGGTCGGCGAGCTGCTTGCGGCGAGCCTCGGCGAGCGCCCGATCGAGCCGGTTCGGGTCGCCCGACAGGTTCAGGCAGGCCCGATCGGCGGCGGACGACGGCCTGGCGAGCGCGCCGGCCCTGGCGCGATCGAGGCAGGCGCGACGGGCGTCGAGCCCATGGGACATGGCGTTCTGGATCGCGCCGCGCTTCTCGTTCGGCAGCGCCGACTGAAGCGCGTCGACGTCGTTGGCGAAAGCCGGATCGACCAGCACCAGTCCGGCGACCTCGTCCGGCGCGTCCGCCGCGAGATAGACCGCGATCTCGGCGCCGAGCGAGTGCCCGACCAGGACGACCGGCTTGCCGAGCCCGGCGGAAGAGACGAGACGCGCGAGGTCGTCAGCCATGTTGCGGACGTCGGAGGCGCGGTCGGCCGCGTCGCTGAAGCCGAGGCCGGCCCGATCGTAGGCGCATGCGCGTGTGGTCTTCGCGATCTCGCCCTGAATGAAGCGCCAGGTCGCCAGGGTGTCGCCCGCGCCGGCCTCGAGCATCACCGTCGGCGCGCCCGAACCGGCGCACCACAGGTTGAGCCGCCGGTCGCGCTCGACGATGACGAGTTGCTGGGGGGCGACGTAGACGGCGTCCGGGACGACCGTCGGCGGCTCCGGCTTCGCCGCCGAGGCGACGTCCGATATCGACGCCGCCGCAAGCGCGACGGCCGCCAGGAAAGAACCGCGCATGACGCTTCGCTGCTCCACGGGGAGGCTGTCAGCTTATCCCGGCGCCGGCCGTGGAGGAAGCGCAGGCGCGATCGAGGCCGGCGGCGACCCTCAGCGCAAGTCGTAACAGTTGACGAGGGTGCGCGGGTTGCGCGTCACGTCATAGAGGACGCCGCACTGGACAAGCGCGTTGACGCCCGCATGTCGGAACAGGATCAGCGACGTGCGGGTGTCGTAGCCGGTCTGATAGCCGGCGACCTCCCATCCGTCGGCGAGCAGTCTTGCAATGCTCCACGACGACTCCTCCGCCGCCGCCGGCGCCATCACGGCGATCGCGGTCGCCACGCTCAGCCACATCCGCATCATAAGACCTCCCCGGAGGCTCGCCGGTTCGCATCGCCTTGCTTCCGACCCCGCCCCCTGATATTTCCCGCGGCCAATTTGCTCCGTCAAAATTCAAGGATTTCGCATGGCCGCGCGCCAGTTCGTCTATCACATGCAGGGCCTGACCAAGACCTTTCCGGCCGGCAAGAAGGTTCTGGAGAACGTCAATTTGTCGTTCTACCCGGACGCCAAGATCGGCGTGCTCGGCGTCAACGGCTCGGGCAAGTCGACGCTGCTCAAGATCATGGCCGGCATCGACACCGAATTCGTCGGCGAGGGCTTTGTCGCCGAAGGAGCCAGGGTCGGCTACCTGCCGCAGGAGCCGCAGCTCGACGAGACGCTCGACGTCAAGGGCAACGCGATGCTCGGCGTCAAGGACAAGCAGGCGGTGCTCGACCGCTACAACGAGCTGGCGATGAATTATTCCGACGAGACCGCGGACGAGATGACGCGGCTCCAGGACGAGATCGAGGCCAAGGGGCTGTGGGATCTCGAGAGCCAGGTCGAGCAGGCGATGGACGCGCTCGGCTGCCCGCCCGACGACGCCGACGTGACCACGCTCTCGGGCGGCGAGCGCCGCCGCGTCGCCCTTTGCCGGCTGCTGCTGGAGAAGCCCGATCTGCTGCTGCTCGACGAACCGACCAACCATCTCGACGCCGAGACGGTGAACTGGCTCGAAGGCCATCTGCGCAACTATCCGGGCGCGATCCTGATCGTCACCCACGACCGCTACTTTCTCGACAACGTCACCGGCTGGATTCTCGAACTCGACCGCGGCCGCGGCATTCCCTACGAGGGCAATTACTCGTCGTGGCTGAAGCAGAAGCAGAAGCGGCTCGAGCAGGAGGGCCGGGAGGACGTGGCGCGTCAGCGGGCGCTGGCGGAGGAAAGCGAGTGGATCGCGTCCTCGCCGAAGGCCCGCCAGGCGAAATCTAAGGCGCGCATCCAGCGCTACGACGAACTGGTCAAGAAGAGCAGCGAGAAGGCGCCGACCACCGCCCAGATCGTCATTCCGGTCGCCGAGCGGCTCGGCAACACCGTGGTCGACTTCGACGGCCTGTCGAAGGGCTTCGGCGACCGCCTGCTGATCGACAATCTGTCGTTCAAACTGCCCCCCGGCGGCATCGTCGGCGTGATCGGTCCGAACGGCGCCGGCAAGACCACGCTCTTCCGCATGCTCACCGGCCAGGAAAAGCCGGACACCGGCACGATCAAGATCGGCGAATCGGTACAGCTCGGCTACGTCGACCAGTCGCGCGATTCGCTCGACGCCAAGAAGACCGTCTGGGAGGAGATTTCCGGCGGCAACGACGTGATCTATCTCGCCAAGCGCGAGATCAACTCGCGCGCCTATTGCGGCGCCTTCAACTTCAAGGGCGCCGATCAGCAGAAGAAGGTCGGCATGCTGTCGGGCGGCGAGCGCAACCGCGTGCATCTGGCCAAGATGCTGAAGAGCGGCGCCAACCTGCTCCTGCTCGACGAGCCGACCAACGACCTCGACGTCGACACCTTGCGCGCGCTGGAAGAGGCGCTGCTCGACTTCGCCGGCTGCGCCGTCATCATCAGCCACGATCGCTTCTTCCTCGACCGCATCGCCACGCACATGCTCGCCTTCGAAGGCGACAGCCATGTCGAATGGTTCGAGGGGAACTTCGCCGACTACGAAGACGACAAGAAGCGCCGGCTGGGGATCGACAGCGTGATCCCTCACCGGCTGAAGTACAAGAAGTTCTCGCGCTGACGGGAGCCGCGGCGGAGCGGGGCTCCGCCGCGGGCGGGCGATCACGCCGCCTTGCGGTTCAAACCCTGCGAGGCGAGCTTGGTCAGAAGCTTGTCGGTTTTGATCTCTTCCTGGAGCGTCTCGTCGAGAAGCTTCGCCGCCTCGTCCAGGCCGAGCTCTTTCGCCCAGGTCTTGAGCGTGCCGTAGCGGGTGATCTCGTAGTGCTCGACCGTCTGGGCGGACGCGACCAGGGCCGGATCGAGCGCGTCGGTTCCGCGGAAGTCGTCCATGAACTCCTTGGCTTCGTCGATGATGCCGAGGATCGCGTCGCAGGTCTTGCCGCGCGCCGGACGCCCCATGCCCTCGAAAATCTGGTTCAGCCGCTCGATCTGCCCCTCCGTCTCGTCGCGGTGGGTCTCGAACGCTTGCTTCAGTTCCGGCGTCGTCGCCTCCTTCGCCATCTTCGGCAAGGCGCGCAAGATCTGCTTCTCGGCGAAATAGACGTCCTTCAGGGTTTCGGAGAAAAGATCTTCCAGCGGATTGGTGGACTTGCTGCGATTGGGCATGACAGACTCCCTTGGGGGTGGCGACCGGAGCCTCAACTTCCGGAGCGGAGGTTGGTTCCGCGCGAGGGACGATCACGAGCGACGAAATATCGCCTTTTCAGCCTCGTCCCGGCGCACCACAATCGGCGACGCCAATTGACGGGACGCGTCAAAAGGCCGACGGAGACGAGTATGGACAGCGCGACCAACGACAAGATCCTCGCCATTCTCGGCGGCGCGAGCGAGATGACGCTTGCGACCGTCCGCCCCGACGGTTTTCCCCAGGCGACCACGGTGAGCTTCGTCCATGACGGCGTGACGCTCTATTTCGGGACGGCGGCGGATTCGCAGAAGGCGCGCAATATCGCGCTCAACGACAAGGTCTCGCTGACCGTGACCCTTCCCTACGACCGCACCGAGGAGATCCTGGCGCTGTCGATGGGCGCACGGGCGAAACGCGTCTCCGATCGCGCGGAGATCGCCAAGGTCGGCCAACTCATGCTCAGTCGCTTTCCCGAGGGGGCGGATTTCGGCCCCGACGAGGCCGATACGATCGCCATCTTCGCGATCTCGCCGGTGGTCATTTCCTTGCTCGATTATCGCCACGGCATCGGCCACACCGAGCTGGTGACGCTGTAGCCGCCTCAGGCTCCCTGCAGCTCCACCGCGATCCCGTCGGGATCGAGAAGGAAAGCCTGGCGCACGCCCGTGCCGGGCTGCGGCCGCGGCGGCGAGAAACGGAACCCCAGGCCGGCGAGACGGCGGAGCGCGCCCTCGAGGTCGTCGCAGCGGAAGGCGATGTGATCGACCCCCGCGCCTGCGCGGTCGGAGCCCTTGTCCGCCAGAGTCACATGGACCACCGGCGCCGCGCCGGCGTAGAGCCAGACCCCTGGAAAGCCGAACGGCGGACGCCACCCTTCCGTCAGGCCGATCCCCTCGACGTAGAATGCGATCGTTCTGGCGAGGTCGGTTACGCGAATGTTCACGTGATCGAGGGCGACGGTCATGCTGGGCCTCCGGGCGCAGGTCGGGGCGCAAGCTTAGCCGTTCGGCGATTTCTCGAAAAATCGATCAAAATGAAGCCAGAGTTGCGGCGTAGGGTCTTCATCTCCTCTAACCGGCGGCGCGGCGCGTGCGGGGGACAGCCGGACTAGCGAGGTCGATCGGAGGATCGAATGAGCGGTCATACCGTTGTCCACCGTCCGCCAAGCTTTGCGTTGAAGGCGCATGTGATGAACGTACACGTCGCCTCGGTCCGTGACTGGCGGGGCAAGGCGCGCGAGTCGGTCGCGACGCTTCTCTTCGAGGGCCGTCAGCGCGTGTGGGTTTCGGAGGAGGCGGCGAGACACGGGCGGCGCCGCACCCTGATCGACGACAACCCGACGTCGGGATAGACGCGCGGGCGCTCGGGCTGGAGGGGAACATGACGAAGAAGCCCTGGCGCAGACGCGTCGTCGGCGATCGGCGGCTTGCGCCGGAAACGCTGATGATGGGATACGGCTACGACCCGTTCCTTTCCGAGCGGTCGCTGAAACCCCCCGTGTTCCACACCTCGACCTTCGTGTTCCGCTCGGCCGAGGACGGCAAGGCGTTCTTCGAGCTCGCCTATGGCCTGCGCGCCAAGCGGCCGAACGAAGAGCCGGGCCTTATCTACAGCCGGATCAACAACCCCGACCTCGAAATCCTCGAGGACCGACTGGCAATCCTGGACGAGGCCGAGGTCAACCTCGCCTTCGCCTCGGGCATGGCGGCGATCTCGACCACGCTGTGGGCGTACGCCCGGCCGGGATCGGCGGTCGTGCATTCCGGGCCGGTGTACGGCGGCACCGACTTCCTCCTGAACCGCATCCTGCCCCAGTTTGGCGTGACGCCGTTCGCCTTCCCGGCCGAGGGCGGCGTCAAGGCCATGGAGGAGGCGGTCGAACGGGCCCGCGCCGCCGGGCCGGTCGCCGCGCTGTTTCTCGAGACGCCGGCCAATCCGACCGGGGGCCTGGTCGACATCGCCCATGCCCGCGCGCTGGCCGAGCGGCTCGAGGGCCCGCAGGGGCGGCGGCCCGTGGTGATCGTCGACAACACCCTGCTCGGTCCGCTGTTCCAGACCCCGCTCGCGCACGGCGCGGATCTCGTGGCCACCTCGCTCACCAAATACGTCGGCGGCCATTCCGACCTGATCGCCGGCGGCTGCTCCGGGACGGCCGCGGCGATCGAGCCGATCCGAGGGATGCGCACCATCCTCGGCACGATGTGCGACCCGCACACCGGCTGGCTGCTGATGCGCTCGCTCGAAACGCTGAAGCTCAGGATGACCGCGGGGGCGGAAGGGGCGCTGAAGGTCGCGGCCTTCCTGCGCGACCATCCGCGCGTCGCTTCGGTCTGGTATCTGGGCTTCCTGCCCGGGGACCATCCCGACCGTGCGTTGTTCGAGCGTCAGTGCCGCAGCGCGGGCTCGACCTTCGCCTTCGAGGTGAAGGGCGGCGAAGCGGAAGCTTTCGCCGTTCTCAATCGGCTCGAGGTGTTCAAGCTCGCCGTCAGCCTCGGCGGAACCGAGTCGCTCGCCTCGCACCCGGCGACGATGACCCATTCCGATATCCTGCCCGACGAGCAGGCGCGGCTCGGCATCACCCCGGCGCTGATTCGGCTTTCCGTCGGGATCGAGAACCCGGACGACCTGATCGCCGACCTCGGACAGGCGCTGGAAGGCTGAGCGCGCAGGCCGCGCTTATCTCGCTGGCGTCGCATCGAGGGCTTGGGCGCCAAGAGTTGCAACTTCGGAACTGCCGAGCGCGCGCGAAAGGCCTGCATCCGATTCGATGACGCCATTGTCATTCGCCTCATGCCGGGAAGCACTTTCCGAACGCGGCCAGCAGGCGCGGCGGCCCCTTGAGCCGGACGGCGCGGGTCGCGAGCGCGCGCAGCAGCGAGACCTCCTTGTTGAGGAACCGGATCCAGGTCCGGCCGTCGGCGGTCACCGTCAGGTCGGCGACGCCCTGCAGCCCGTCGCGCACGTCGAGGCGGCGGTCGCGGATGGTGAGCGTGGCTTGGCAGGACTCGGCGCCGGTGAAGACGAAATGGTAGACCGCGTCGAGCCCGGCGGCCTTGCCGGACTGAAAGCTGAGCGGCGCCCCCCGCAGGAAGCTGCGGACCGAGGTCGCCCGCGCCGACGGGCGCACCCAGCGGATCCGCTTGTGGGGAAAGCGCCTTGACGACGTGGTCGGCCGCATCCGTTCCCTTGCTGACAGATCGTCTCCTCCTTCTGAGTCAGCGGATCGACGATCTCGATAAGGTGACGGCGCTTGTTCTTCGCGGTAGCGCCCGATCACGTCCTCGCCCGCCGGGCAGACGGCGATGCAATAGGCGGCGTTGTAGTTTGGACCGTAGGCGAGGCTCTGCCAGCGCGTGACGGTTTCGGCGTAGCTCTGCTTGCCGCGATAGTCGCGGACAGACCGGCTGCCGGCGACGTCCTCGACGAAATTGACGAATCCGCCCATGAACTGCTGGTAGTTGTGGGTAAGACAGGCGGAGAAGTCGAAGGCGCCGTCGGGCTTGATCGCGCCCACCGGACAGGCGGCGACGCAGAGCTTGCATTCGAAACAGGGGTTGAAGTCGAGCGGCCGGCCGTGAGCTTCCACCGCCTCGCCGATCAGCACTGTGGCGAGCAGGACGAAGCTGCCGAACCGCGGGTGGATCAGGCTGCGATGAACGCCCATCTTCCCGAGCCCCGCCGCCTCGGCGACGCGCTTGTGCGAGACGATCCAGGCGCGCTCGGGGAAATTGTCCATCTCCATCGGAAAGGCCATCGCCGGGTTGAGGGCGCGCACGCCCCGGTCTTCCAGCGCTCTCACGATGCGCCGGGCGATCTCGTCCAGTTCATGGCCCGCGGCGTGGAATTCGAGATTGGCGACCGAGCGCGCCGGCGAGCGCACCGGCTCGCGGTGCATGCGCCCGACGAGCGCGAGCAGCGTTTTGGTCGCGGGAAAGGCGCGCAGGACGTGAGGCCGTTCCTTCTGCGATCGCGGGATCGTCGATCGAGACGAGGCCGGCGTCGTCGGCGCCGGACGCGCGCGCGAGCGCGATCAGCTCGTCCGCGAGCTTTGCGCGCGCTCGGCCGCAGGACGACGGTGCGCCCCGGCCTGCTCGCCAAGGCGCTGGAGGCCTCGCTCGCCCCGTTGCCGCGCTTCGCCCGGGTGCGGGTGATGGGCCGCGTCATGGCCGGCATGACGGGCGCCTGACGCATCGTCGAAGAGGGGTCCGCCCATGCTCGCCGACATCGCCGCCGCCGCGCAGACCCGCGGCCCCCGCCTGCCGCGCGCCACCTCCTCCGGGGTCTGGCCCTTGCCGATGGCCATGCCGGCGCGGGCGCCGAAGCCGCTGACCACCGGGCCGGGCGCGGAGGCCAGCACGTCGACGCCCTTGCCCTTCAATTCGACCGCAAGCCCTTCCGCCAGCGTCTGGACATAGGCCTTGGTCGCCGCATAGTTGGCGGCGCGCGGCACGCCCTGAAAGGCCACCAGCGAACTCATCAGGATGAGCGCGCCGCGGCCGCGCGCGACGAAGCGGCGGGCGAAATCTTGCGCCGACTGCGCCAGCGCCCGGCAATTGACGTCGATCATGCCGAGTTCGGCCTCCTGCGACGCGTCGACGAACGGTCCGCCGCCGCCGTAGCCCGCTGCGGCGACCAACATGCCGACGTCGAGCTCGCGCGTCTCGGCGTCGATGCGGGCGGTCTCGGTCGGCGACGCGAGATCGGCGACCAGCGGGCGAGCCTCGACCCCAAATCGGGTCGTCAGGCTTTCCGCGACCGCCTCCAGCGCCGCGCGGCGGCGCGCGACCAGCACCAGCGACACGCCCTGGCTCGCCAGCTCGGTGGCGATCGCGCGGCCGATGCCGTCGGACGCGCCGGTGACCACGGCCCACGGCCCGTAGGCGCGAAGGGAGCCGGAGCGGATCGGGGTGTCGGTCATCGGGTTGGATCTCCTCAGTTAGAGGTCAAGTGACATCTTATTGATCGGATGTCAATCATCAGCTATATTCGCGCAGGAGGTCGATCATGAGGAAGTCGAAGGAAGCGGCGGCGGAAAGCCGGCGGCGCATTGTCGAGACGGCGTCGCGGATGCTGCGGGAGCGCGGAACGGAGGGCGCGAGCGTCGCCGACGTGATGCACGCCGCCGGCATGACCCACGGCGGCTTCTACAAGCATTTCGCCTCGAAGGACGAGCTTTCCGATCTCGCCGCACGCGCCGCCTTCGCCGAGGTTGCGGCGCGGTTCGACGAACGCGCGCAGCGCGACGGCGACGGGGCGGCGCGGCAGGCCTATCTCGACGAATATCTGTCCCCGGCGCATGTCGAGCATCCCGAGTTCGGCTGCCCGGTGGCGGCTTTCGGGGCCGACGCCGGCCGCAGGCCCGAGGCGCTGGCCGCGGCGTTCTCGGACGGCGCGGAGACGCTGATCGCCAGGATGAACCGAACCGGCGACGCCGCCGGGCGGGCGGAGGCGATCCGCCGGCTGGCGACGGCGGTCGGGGCGGTGGTGGTCGCGCGCAGCGTAGGCCAGGGACCGTTGCGCGACGCGATCCTCGCCGCCTGCGCGCCCGACTTGCTAGAATCACCACCAAGGACACGAAGGAACACGAAGCCTTCGTGACCTCGGCGCCCTTCGTGGCGAACCTCAGGTCGAGCGCCGGCGCGCTTGCGTTCCGATTCCGGCGACCCGATAGTGCCGCAGCCGTAAACCTCGAAAACTGAGGGCGATGGCGAGGGAACGATTCAGGGAGACGTCGCCATGCCGCGCGTGCTGTTGATGGGCTATGAGCCGGAATCCGTCGACTTCTCCGACCCGGCGCTCCCGCCCGGCCTGAACGCGGAACGGGTCGTCAAGGGTCTCGCGGCCGATCTGCATCGAATGCGCGAGCGCGGCTGGGACGCAGAGAGCCTTCTGTTCCGGCCGGACGAGGACGTCGAGCGGGTCATTCTGGATCGGCTGTCCGGAGCGCCGTGGGATTGCATCGTGATCGGCGCCGGCGTGCGGATGTCGTCCCGTCATGTGCCGGTGTTCGAGCGGGTCCTGAACGCGGTCCGTCGCGTCGCGCCGCAGACCCCGATCGCCTTCAACAGCGGTCCCGACAGCAGCGGCGATGCGGCGGCGCGATGGCTTGCGCCGCAGGCGGGGTGAGGGGGCGCGTCACACCTCGCGCAGCCGCGCGGCGGCCTGCTCGGGCGTCAGGTCGCGCTGGGGGGAGCCGAGCATCTCGAAGCCGACCATGAACTTCTTCACCGTCGCCGAGCGTAGCAGCGGCGGGTAGAAATGGGCGTGCATCTGCCATTCGGCGTGAACGGCGCCGTCGGTCGGTTTCTGATGAAAACCCATCGAATAAGGGAACGACACGTCGAACAGGCGGTCGTATCGGCGGGTGAGGTCGGAGAGCGCCGCGGCCAGCGCCGACTTCTCGTCGGCAGTGAGGTCGTCGAAGCCGCCGATCCGGCGGCGCGGCAGGATCATCGTCTCGAACGGCCAGACGGCCCAGAACGGCGCCAGCGTCACAAAATGGGCGTTCTGCGCGACGATCCGCTCGCCGAGCGCCAGTTCTTGGGCGAGATAGTCGACGAGCAGCGGCCGACCGTAGTCGAGAAGATATTGCGCCTGCCGATGCGTCTCCTTCTCCATCTCATTGGGGAGATGGCGCGTCGCCCAGATCTGACCGTGCGGATGCGGGTTCGAGCAGCCCATGATCTCGCCGCGGTTCTCGAAGATCTGCACCGCGCCGATGTCGGGGCGAGAGCCCAGATTGACGGTCTCCTCGACCCAGGCGTCGACCACCCGTTCGATATCGGCGAGCGCCATCTGCGCGATGGTGAGGTCGTGGCGCGGCGAGAAGCACAACACCCGGCAGAGGCCGGATTCGCCCTCGGCGATCAGGAGCCCGTCGGCCATCGCGCCGCGCGCCGCGGGGGACAGCGCGGCGAAGTCGTTGTCGAACACGAACGTGTGCGAATAGTCCGGATTGCGCTGGCCGCCCGCGCGCAGATTTCCGGCGCAAAGGTAGCATTCCGGGTCGTGCGCCGGGAGGTTGGTCGCGGGAACCGCTTCGCGCTTGCCCTGCCACGGGCGCTTCATCCGGTGCGGCGAGACCAGCACCCACTCGCCGGTCAGCGGGTTGAGGCGGCGATGCGAGGTCTGGGCGAAGTCGAGTTGGGTCATGGCGTCGCAACCATGCGGCGTCGAGAAGCGCCACTGGCCCTCACCCTGCGGCCTTCGGCCGCTGTCCCTCTCCCCGAGGGAGAGAGGCGGCGCGCCTTCCCCCTCAGGGGGAAGGCGGACGCGCGAAGCGCGGCCGGATGAGGGTTCGGGGGCGCCGCCTTGAAGAGCATTACACGCCCCCGAGCTCCACGAACCCCGCCCCGTCCGAAGGTTGGCAGACGAACACTTCGGCCGTCAGCCCGTAGGCGTCGCGGTAGGCCGCGACCAGAGCCTCTTTCATCGGGTCGACGGCGTCGGCCTCGACGAGGCTTACCGTGCAGCCGCCGAAGCCGCCGCCGGTCATGCGCGAGCCGTAGACGCCGTCCAGCCCCTGGGCGAAATCGGCGAGGAAGTCGATCTCGGGGCAGGTGATCTCGAAATCGTCGCGCATCGAAGTCTGCGACGCGTTCATGGCCGCGCCGCAGGCGGCGAAGTCGCCCGTCTTCAACGCCGTCTCCGCCTCGAGCACGCGCGCGTTCTCGGTGACGATGTGGCGGCAGCGACGGTAGATCAGGTCCGGCAGGGCGGCGCGCCAGCGTTGGAGGGCTTCCGGCGCGACGTCACGCAGGGCGGCGATCGGTCCCAGATGCGGCGCGAGCAGGCGCACGCCCTCCTCGCAGGCGGTCCGCCGGTCGTTGTATTCGCCGCCCGCGTGCTGATGGCGGACGCCGGAATTGGTGATGACGAGGCGCAGGTTCGGCGCGATCGGCACGAGGCGGGACTCGAGCGAACGACAGTCGATCAGCAGGGCGTTGCCGGCGACGCCGCAGGCGGCGATGTACTGGTCCATGATGCCGCAGCGCATGCCGACGAATTCGTTCTCGGCGCGCTGGCCGACTTTGGCCGCTTCGACCGGATCGAACGGAAGGCCGGAGGCGGCGAGCAGCGCGTGCGCGGCGCCGACTTCGAGCGCGGCGGAAGAGCTCAGGCCCGCGCCGAGCGGCACGTCGCTCCAGACGGCGAGGTCGGCGCCGGCGAGACGCCGCCCGGCTTCCTCGAGCTTGGCGGCGACGCCGAACACGTAGTCCGACCAGGCGTGGTCGCCGGCCGGCTGCGGCGCGTCGAGATCGAATTCGCGCGTCTCGTCCATGAACTGCGAGTAGACGCGGACGCGGCGGTCGGCGCGAGGGGCGGCGGCGACCAGGGTGGCGAAATCGAGCGCCGCCGGCATGACGAAGCCGTCGTTGTAGTCGGTGTGCTCGCCGATCAGGTTCACCCGGCCGGGCGCGCGGCTGACGACGGCCGCGCGGCCGAAGCGCAGACCGAACGCCTGCGCCAAGTCGCGCGCTTGCGCCTTCATCGACGCCATGACGCGCTCCGAACCGTCAGCCCTTGCGCTTCTGGTAGACGTCGACGAACACCGCGGCCAGAAGCACGAGGCCCTTGACCACTTGCTGCCAGAAGATGCCGAGGCCGATCAGCGACATGCCGTTGTTCATGACGCCCATGAAGAGCGCGCCGATGACTACGTTCATCACCTTGCCGGCGCCGCCGGAGGCGGAGGTTCCGCCGATGAAGCAGGCCGCGATCACGTCGAGTTCGAAGCCGTTGCCGGCGCTCGGCGTCGCCGAGTTGAGGCGCGCGGCGACCACCAGGCCGGCGAGACCGGCGAGCAGGCCCATGTTGGCGAAGGTGAAGAAGATCAGCCGTTCGGTCTTGACGCCGGACAGGCGCGCCGCGAGCAGGTTGCCGCCGAGCGCGTAGATACGCCGCCCGACCACCGTGCGGGTGGTGATGAACTGGTAGAGCAGCACCAGGAGCGCCATGATCACCAGGACGATCGGCAGGCCCTTGTAGAGCGCCAGGTTCCAGGCGATGCCGATAATGATCGCGGCGAAAACGATGTTCTTGCCGAGCAGCAGCGGCAGCGGTTCGACCTCCATGCCGTCGAGCTTGGCGCGCCGCCAGCTTCGGATTGCCCCGACGAACATGGCGAGCGCCCCGACGATGCCGAGAAGCGCCGAGATCAGGTGGAAGTTCGTCGCCCAGTCCGGCAACGCGCTGCCGAGTCCCTCGATGTCGGTGATGTCGGGCAGGAAGCCAGAGGCGATGTTCTGAAAACCCTTCGGGAAGGGGCCGACGAACTGCCCAAGCAGCATGTTGCCGGTGAGGCCGCGGAAGATCAGCATGCCGCCGAGGGTGACGATGAAGGACGGCATCTTGGCGTAGGCGACGAGCACGCCTTGCGCCGCGCCGATCAGCATGCCGACGGCGAGGCAGATCACGATCACCAGCGGATAGGGCATTTTCATGTAGACGATCAGCGACCCGCCGATCGCGCCGACAAAGCCGACGATCGAGCCGATCGAGAGGTCGATGTTGCCGCCGACGATGATCAGCAGCATGCCCAGCGCCATGATGACGACATAGGCGTTCTGCATGATCAGGTTGGTGATGTTGACCGGCGCGATCGAGGCGTGATCGGCCGTGATCAGGTAGAAGAACAACACGATCAGAAGCAACGAGCCGAGCAGCCCGTAGTCGCGAAGGTTATCCTTCCACAACTGACCGCGCACTTCCGCCTTGAGGGCGGCGGCGTCCGCCTGGATCTGCGAGCTCATTGGAAGGCCCCCGCGTATTGGCGCATGATTGACGCCATGATTTTCTCCTGACTGGCTTCCTTGGCCGGCATTTCGTCGACGAACCTGCCCTCGCTCATCACGTAGATGCGGTCGCAGATCCCCAGAAGCTCGGGCATCTCGGAGGAGATGACGATAACCCCCTTGCCCTGCGCCGCCAGGTCGTTGATGATCGTGTAGATTTCGTACTTCGCGCCGACGTCGATGCCGCGCGTCGGTTCGTCGAGCATCAGCACCTTCGGCTCGGCGAACAGCCACTTGCTCAGCACCACCTTCTGCTGGTTGCCGCCCGAGAGGTCGAGCGTGCGCTGGTGAATGCTGGACGAACGGATGCGCAGCGCGGTGCGGTAGCGGATCGCGACCTGCTCCTCTTGCGCCTCGTCGATCACGCCGCGCTCGGAAATGGCCCCGAGATTGGCGAGGGTGATGTTGTGCTTGATGTCCTCGTTGAGGATCAGGCCGAGCGTCTTGCGATCCTCGGTGACATAGGCGAGGCCCGAGGCGATGGCGTCGTCGATGGTGTCGAGGGTGAGCGCCTTGCCTTCGAGGGTCGCGGTTCCGGTGATGTTGCGGCCATAGGCGCGGCCGAACACGCTCATGGCGAGTTCGGTTCGGCCGGAGCCCATCAGGCCGGCGATGCCGACCACTTCGCCGCGCTTCACATTGAGGCTCACGCCCTTGACCACGGCGCGCCCGGCGTGCTGCGGATGCTCCACCCGCCAGTCGCGAATGGAGAACAGCTCTTCGCCGATCGCTACGGAACGGTGCGGATAGCGCTCCGTCATCTCGCGCCCGACCATGCTCTTGATGATGCGGCTTTCGTTGACCTGGCCGGCGTGACAGTCGATCGTCTCCACCGTCGCCCCGTCGCGGATGACGGTGATCGAATCCGCGACCCGCGCGAGCTCGTTCAGCTTGTGCGAGATGATGATCGAGGTCATCCCCTGCGCCTTGAACTCGATCAGCAGGTCGAGCAGGGCCGCGCTGTCGGCCTCGTTGAGGCTCGCCGTCGGCTCGTCGAGGATCAGCAACTTCACCTTCTTCGACAACGCCTTGGCGATCTCGACGAGCTGCTGCTTGCCGACGCCGATATTGGTGATGAGGGTGTTGGGCGATTCCTTCAGGCCCACCGTCTGCATCAGCTCGCGAGCGCGGCGGAAGGCTTCGTTCCAGTCGATGATCCCGTTCTTCGCCGGCTCGTTGCCGAGGAACATGTTCTCGGCGATCGAGAGCTGCGGCGCGAGGGCCAGCTCCTGGTGGATGATGATGATGCCGACGTGTTCGCTGTCGGCGATGCGGTGGAACCTGCGCTCCTGGCCTTCGTAGAGAATCTGCCCCTCATAGGAGCCGTAGGGGTAGACGCCGCTCAGGACCTTCATCAGCGTCGACTTGCCGGCGCCGTTCTCGCCGCAGATGGCGTGAATCTCGCCCTCCTTAACGGCGAGATTGACATCGCGCAGCGCGATCACTCCGGGGAATCTCTTGGTGATTCCCTTCATTTCGAGGATTACCGGCATCGCAGACTCGAATTTTCTTCTGCGGCCAGTCTGCCGCAACACGGGCCGCCGGGAAAGACGGAAATGGCGGCCTCCGCGTTTGCGCGGAGGCCGTTTTCTTCAGGCAAGGCTCACTGAAGCTGATCGGCCTTGTAGTAGCCGCTGTCGACCAGCACCGGCTTCCAGTTGGAGGCGTCGACCGGAACCGGCTTCAAGAGGTACGAGGGGACGATCTTGACCTTGTTGTTGTAGGTCTTGGTGTCGTTGATCTCGGGCTTGCCGCCCTTCTGCACCGCGTCGACCATGTTGGCGGCGACCTTGGCGAGCTCGCGGGTGTCCTTGAAGATCGTCGAATACTGCTCGTGTCCGATGATCGACTTGACCGAGGGGATCTCGGCGTCCTGGCCCGAGATGATCGGCATCGGCATATCCTTCGAGCCGTAGCCGACGCCCTTCAGCGCCGAGATGATGCCGATCGAGATGCCGTCATAGGGAGACAGCACCGCATCGACCTTCTTCTTGGTGTAGTAGGCCGAGAGCAGGTTCTCCATGCGCGACTGGGCGGTCGCCGCGTCCCAGCGCAGGGTCGCGACCTTGTCCATGCCCTTCTGGCCGGACACGACGTTGAGCACGCCCTTGTCGATCAGCGGCTGCAGGACGGACATCGCGCCGTCGTAGAAGAAGAAGGCGTTGTTGTCGTCGGCGGAGCCGCCGAACAGCTCGATGTTGAACGGGCCGGTCTTGCCCTGGTCGATGCCGAGCCCCTTGAGCAGCGTCTTGGCCTGCTCGACGCCGACCTGGAAGTTGTCGAAGGTCGCATAATAGTCGACGTTCGGCGAACCGACGATCAGGCGGTCGTAGGAGATCACCTTGATGCCCTGGTCGGCGGCCTTCTGCAGCGCGTTCGACAGCGTCGTGCCGTCGATCGCCGCGATCACCAGGACCTTTTCCTTCTTGGTGATCATATTCTCGATCTGGTTGAGCTGCGTCGGAATGTCGTTGTCCGCGTACTGCAGGTCGGTGTTGTAGCCCTTGGCCTGCAACGTCTTGACCATGTTGTCGCCGTCGGCGATCCAGCGCGCGGAAGACTTGGTCGGCATCGAAATGCCGATCGTCGGCTTGTCGTCCGCGAAGACGGCTCCCGACGCGGCGGCGAGTACGCCGAACGCCAGCGCCGCCGCGATGTTCTTCAACTTCATGCCTTCCTCCTCGGCCATAAGTCTGGCCTGCTTCTATGCGCCCGCCGGTATCGTCGGGCTACCTGCGTCGGGTGGCCGACGCGCGGATCCATGCTCGTCCCGCAGGGGGCCAGAGCGCCCGCGGGCAGCGTTGAAAATGTCAGGAAATTCAGCCGAGCCGTCGCCTCGGTCGAGACGCGCCGCCTTCGTCCTGCCTGCGTTATCCTCCCGCTCGCACGTTCTTGGCGCTTGCTCGCGGTCTAGCGTCCCTTGCGGTGGCATGCAAGCACAGACGACCGCCGCTCGGCCGGTCGAACGGCGCTATTTGGCCAGCGTTCCCGCATATCCGCATGGGTCCCGTCCCGCGCGACAGCTCGCGCGCACCGGCGCCGGAGCCGATATCTCATATTGTAATACTATTGACGCCGCGGTCAACGGCCGAGCCGCTTGCGGATCGCCCGTCGCAACGATTGTTCAGCGGGCGAGACGCGCCGCCCGGAGCGCCCGGCGCAACAGGGCGGGAGGTGTCGCGCCGGTCAGGCCGAGGCCCGCCGCCAGCGCTGGAAAATAGACCGCGACGCCGAGGACGGTCAGGGCCGCCAACTTCAACTCCCGGCCGAAGCGGACAGGACCGAGCAGCGCCGTCAGCCCCGGTTCGGCGAGGGTCAGCGCGAGGGCGAGCGCGCCGGCGGCGAACAGGGTCGCGGCCGCGACGCCGATGAACCCGTCGTCCGGCTTGGCCCAGCCGCGCCGGCGCGCGAGCGCATAGACGCCTGCGACCTTGAGCCACAGGCCGGCGGCGGTGCCGAGGGCCAGCCCCGGTGCGCCCAGCGGCCGGTAGAGCAGGATCTTCAGCGCGACGTTGAGCGCGACGCCGACCAGCGTCACCTTCATCGGCGTCGCAGTGTCGCCGCGGGCGAGAAAACTCGACGCCACGATCCGGTCGACGAACAGGGCCGGCATGCCGAGCGAATAAGCGGCGAGCACGCCGGCGGCCTGCTGGGTCGCGTTCGCCTTGAACGCGCCGTGCTCGAAGGCGGCGGCGATGATCAGATCCGGGATCAGCAGGAACACGACGACGAACGGCGCGCCGAGCGCGAAGGTGAGCGACGCCGCCCGGTTCTGGGCGTGCAGCGCGGCCCTGTCGTCGCCGCGGGCGATCAGGCCGGCCATCTCGCGCAACAGCACCGAGCCGGTCGCGATCACGATGACGCCGCCGGGGAGCTGGTAAAGGCGGTCGGCGTAGCTGATCGCCGAGAGGCCGCCGGTCGGCAAGAGCGAGCCGACGATCTGGTCGGCGAGCGCGCCGATCTGATAGCTCGCGGAAATGCCGATCGCGGGCCCAAGCATCCAGAAGAACTGTCGGACCTCCGGGCTCCAGCGCGGCCGCTCGAGCCGCTCGAGCAGCCCGCGCCGGCGCGCGTCCCACATGGCGATGGCGAGCTGCGTCGCGCCGGAAGCGAGAAAGCCCCAGCTCGCCATCGAAGCGACCCCCGGCGATACGCCGGGAAACCACGCCGCCCAGCCGAGAAAGGCGATCATGCAGACGTTCGCGGCCGCCGGCGCGGACGCAGGGATACTCCAGGAATTGTTGGCGTTCAGCGTGCCCTGGTGCAGCGCGAACATCGCGATGAACGCGATGTAGGGGAACATGATGCGCGACATCGCGACCGCGTGGGCGAACTTCTCCGGCTCGCGCACGAAGCCCGGCGAGGTCAGCCGCACCAGCAGCGGCATGTCGAGATAGACGAGCCCGAGCAGGACGACCTGCGAGATGATCAGCAGGGTGAACACCTGGCTCGCGAAATGGCCGGCGGCCCCGGATCCCTTGGTCTCGAGCACGCGGGTGTAGGTCGGCAGGTAGGCGGCGTTGAACGAGCCTTCGCCAAAAATCTGGCGGAACTGGTTCGGCAGCTTGATCGCCGCCACATAGGCGTCGTTGAGGGCGCCGCCGCCGAGCAGCGCGGCGAGCGCCATGTCGCGAAAGAAGCCGGTCAGGCGGGAGACGACCGTCCAGCCGCCGACCGAGAAGATGTTGCGGACCATGCGCGACATGGCGTGGCTTTAGCCGGATTCGCGCCGGGACGCCAAAGCCGGACCGGCGCGGCCCAGATCACTTGCAGGTCGGGTCGCCGGGCTTGCATGAGCGCTCGGACGCTGACGGCGCTTTCGTC
>CAMFKX010000086.1 GCA_945957375.1 uncultured Roseiarcus sp. | reverse complement strand
CGCGATTCCTCTACGTCTCGTGGGCTCGGAGATGTGTATAAGAGACAGCCACAACATCGTCAACAACGGCTATTTCATCGGCGAGGCGATGCGGCTGACGCCGGAGGACAAGCTGTGCATCCCGGTGCCCTACTATCATTGCTTCGGCATGGTGCTCGGCAACCTCGCCTGCGTCACCCACGGCGCGGCGATGGTCGGCCCGTCGGAGGGCTTTGATCCGGTGGCGACGCTCGAGGCGGTTCAGGCGGAGGGCTGCACCGGCCTGCACGGTGTGCCGACCATGTTCATCGCCATGCTCGACCACCCCGAGTTCAGCCGCTTCGATCTCCGCACGCTGCGAACCGGCATCATGGCCGGCTCGCCCTGTCCGGTCGAAGTGATGCGCCGGGTGATCGACAAGATGCATATGCGCGAGGTCACCATCGCCTACGGCATGACCGAGACCAGCCCGGTCAGCTTCCAGAGCGCCTGCGACGATCCGATCGAGCGCCGCGTCTCGACCGTCGGGCGAATCCAGCCGCATCTCGAGGTCAAGATTGTCGACCAGGACGGCCGCATCGTCCCGCCCGGCGTCGCCGGCGAATTGCTCACCCGCGGCTACAGCGTCATGCGCGGCTACTGGGACGATCCCGCCGGCACGGCGGCCGCGATCGACCAGGCGCGCTTCATGCACACCGGCGACCTCGCCACCCTCGACGCCGAGGGCTATTGCAACATCGTCGGCCGGATCAAGGACATGGTGATCCGCGGCGGCGAGAACGTCTATCCGCGCGAGATCGAGGAATTCCTCTACAGCCACCCGGCGATCGCCGACGTGCAGGCGTTCGGCGTGCCCGACCCGAAATACGGCGAGGAGCTCTGCGTGTGGATCCGCAAGCGCGAGGGCGCCGCGCTCGACGAAGCCGGGGTCGTCGCCTTCTGCAAGGCCTCGATCGCCCATTACAAGGTGCCGCGCTACGTCCGCTTCGTCGACGAATTCCCGATGACGGTGACCGGCAAGGCGCAGAAATTCCTGATGCGCAAGGCGATGATGGACGATCTCGCCCTCGTCGAGGCGAAGACGGCGTAGGCGCCGCCCGCCAAGGCGGGCGGCATCAAAGGGTTGGCGCGTCACCAAAGCGTAGCGCTTCCGCCACACAACCTTGATCTGGAGATCAACCGACTGTCGCGTTCCCCTCCTAGACTGGACATGTCGAATGTCCTGAACCGGCTTGGGGGCCGCGCATGTCACTCCTTCGCTCTCGATATCTTCAGTTTGCGGCGATCTTCGTCGCGACGACATCCGCCGCGGCGGCGTCGAATACGACGCCTGCGAACGTCAATGTCCTGAACCTGCTGTCGCCGTTCCTGGGCCTGAATTCGACGACGATCGGACAGACCACGCTCGCCGACAATCTCGCGCAGGCGGTCGCGGTCAACACCAGCGCGTCGCTGTCCCTCCAGGAGCTCGCCTACAGCGACAAGAACCTGCTCGGCGCCGCCGTCAATTCGGTGACCGGGGTGGCCGGGGCGTTCGGCGTCGCGGCCAACCTGGCGGGCGGATTGCCGGACCAGCCGGCGCCGACCCAGGGCGGCGTCACCGGCGTGCCGGGCGTCCAGCCGGTCGGCGGTCTCGGGGCGACGCTGGGAGGGGCCTTCACCACCGGCGTCAACGCCTATGCGGCGGGGACGAGCACCGCCTTGACGAACACCGTCACCCTTCTGACCAAGGCCTACAGCTTCACCAGCTCCGACCTCGGCGTGTCGAAGAACTATTTCGCCAACGGGACGATCAACGGAACGGCCGCCGCCGTCGCGCCTGCCGGCTACGCCCTGCCGACCTTCAACGGCCTGCCGAATACGACCAACAGCGTCTACGACGCCGCCTACGGCGTGGCGAACACCGACCCCGGCCAGAACATCTACGGCAACTCGCGTCCGGCGCAGGTTTCGAATCAAATCAAGGTGTTCGACCCGACCGCGCTCAACGGAATCGCCACCAACCCGGCGTTCCCGAGCGGCCACACCAACTACGCCTACACCGACTCGGTGCTGATCGGCATGCTGGCTCCGCAATCCTACCAGAGCATGCTGGTGCGCGCCTCCGAATATGCCAACAGCCGTATCGTGCTCGGGGTGCATTATCCGCTCGACATCATCGCGAGCCGGTCTTTTGCCGCCTACGATCTCGCCCAGGCGTTCACCAACCCGGCCTATGTCAACAGCGCGACGACGACGGCCGCGCCGATCAACTTGCCGCAGCTCTACAACAGCGCCAACGCCGAGCTTTCGCCTTACCTGTGCGGTTCGGCCAACTGCGCCGCCGACAAGTCGAATCCCTATGCGCCGTCGGCGAGCAACGCCCAGGTCTACGCCGACCGGCTGACCTACGGCCTCCCGACCGACAGCTACGCGCAGGCGCCGCGCGAGCAGGCGCCGGCCGGCGGTCCGGACGCTTCGATCCTGCTCGCGCCGATCTTCGGGGGCGGCGCGCCGGCCGCCGTCGCGATCGCGCCTGCCGGCGGCATCTACGGCAAGCTCGCCACGTCGACGATCAATCAGATCATCGTCAACACCGAAGGCCAGGCGCTCCAGACCTTCTACGGCACGGACCTCAGCTACTGGTCGCGCGTCAATCTCTACGCCGCGATCGGCTATTTCGACGGCGTGACCGGCACGCTGAAGACCGCCGACGGCGACCATCTGACGATCGACGTGAAGGTGGCGAGCGGCGGCGTCATCGACGTCACCGGCCTCTTCACCGTGGACGGGACGTTGATCGTCGACGCCGGCGGGGCGCTGGACTTCACCATCGACGGTCTCGTTCCGCAGACCGGCTTCAGCCAGATCGTGGTCGGCAAGACGGCGGACGTCGAAGGCGAACTCGACATCACGTTGGACAAGGCTTTCGGCCTGAAGGTCGGCGACAGGTTCAAGCTGATCGATACCGCCCAGGGCTTCAAGGACGGCGTCAGCGCGCTCCGCCTCGACGGCGCCGCCTGCTCGGCGCTGGGCGGCGGGGTCTACGACTGCCTGCTGGGCGGCCAGGAAGAGCGGTTCTGGCTCGGCGTCGACGACGGCGACCTGACGTTTGCTGTGGTCCCGGAGGCCTCGACCTGGGCGCTGGTCATGGCGGGCTTCGCAGGCGTCGCGTGCCTCCGCGCCCGGCGGCGCCCCGCGCGGGCGCTCGCGTAAGCCCCGATCTGACAAGCTCGCCCGGAGGCGGCGACAGCGGGCCGCCTCCGGAATTTTCGCGCGGAGCCGCGCGCGTTACGCCGCGCGCGCCTTCGGCTTCAGCCAGCCGCGCTTGGCGAGCAGTTCGGCGATCTGCACCGCGTTCAGGGCCGCGCCCTTGCGCAGGTTGTCCGAAACGCACCAGAAGTTGAGGCCGTTGTCGATCGTCGGGTCCTCGCGGATGCGGGAGATATAGGTCGCGTCCTCGCCGGCCGCCTCGTGCGGGGTGATGTAGCCGCCGGGCTCGCGCCGGTCGATCACCAGACAGCCGGGGGCCGAGCTGAGGATGGCGCGCGCTTCGTCGGCGCTGATCGGCCGCTCGAACTCGACGTTGACCGCCTCCGAATGGCTGATGAACACCGGCACGCGCACGCAGGTCGCGGTCAGCTTGATCTTCGGGTCGAGGATCTTCTTGGTCTCGGCGACCATCTTCCACTCTTCCTTGGTCGAGCCGTCGTCCATGAACACGTCGATCTGGGGAATGAGGTTGAAGGCGATGCGCTTGGGGAACTTCTTCGGCTCGATCGCGCCGGTGGTGAACACCGCCCGGGTCTGGGAGAAGAGCTCGTCCATCGCGTCCTTGCCGGCGCCGGAAACCGACTGGTAGGTCGACACCACCACGCGCCTGATCGTCGCCTTGTCGTGCAGAGGCTTCAGCGCCACGACGAGCTGGGCGGTCGAGCAATTCGGGTTGGCGATGATGTACTTCGACACGAAGCCGCGCGCCGCTTCCGCGTTCACTTCCGGCACGACCAGCGGCACGTCGGGGTCCATCCGCCAGGCGGAGGAATTGTCGATCACGACGCAGCCCTTGGCGCCGATCCCCGGCGAAAGCTCCTTGGAGACCGAGCCGCCGGCCGACATCAGGCAGATGTCGACGTCGGAGAAGTCGTACTTCTCGAGCTCCTTGCACTTCAGCGTCTTGTCGCCGAACGAGACCTCCCGGCCGATCGAACGGGAGGAGGCGAGCGCGACCACCTCGGATACGGGGAAGCGCCGCTCGGCGAGGATGGCGAGCATCTCGCGGCCGACATTGCCGGTGGCCCCGGCGATCGCGACCTTATAGCCTGACATGGGTGGATTCCTTTCGTGGCCTCCCCGCAAAATCCGTCCGAACCGTCACGATGGGTTCGGACTTCACCCCGGCGCCCCGCCGGGGGAGAAACCGGAGCGGAGAGCGCGTTCAGCCGTTCGTCCCGCCTTTCAGCGGGCGACGCGTTTTCATCGTCGTTTTGACGGTGCGCGGCATGACACGGGTTCCGGCGTCGGGCGCGAGGAAAGCGCCGACCGGATTTTCGCAAACCATGCGCGCGCGGCGTTGTCAATGCGGCGGCGAATTCGGCTTTTGGCGGGGGAGGGGGCACCGCGCCGGAAGGGGGGCGGGCGCCGCGCCCGGATTTGCGCTGTTGCGGGCGCTGTAACGACCGCTCCTCCCTCCCCGGTGTCACCCCCGCGAAAGCGGGGGCCCAGAACGGCGCGATCAAGCCCCTTGAATCGCCGCTCCGGCGTGACGACGCGCTCGGGAACCCGGCCGACCGGGTTCTCGACCTGACCCCTCTTCCGCTCCTGGAGCGCCGTGCAGCCGGGCGTGTCGCCGCGGCGTCGTGCCGACCTCCCGCCGGAACGCCGTGCTGAAGGCGCTCTCGGACTCGTACCCGAGGGACCGGGCGACCGCGCCGATCGGCTCGCCTCGCGCCAGGGCGCGGCCGGCCAGCAGCATGCGCCAGCGCGTCAGATACTCGATCGGTCCCATGCCGACGCGCTCGCCGAACCGGGCGGCGAAGCCCGACCGCGACATGCCGACCGCGTCGGCCAGCGCCGCCACCGTCCAGCGCCGCGCCGGCCGCCGGTGGATCGCGGCGATCGCGCCGCCGACGCGCCGGTCGGACAGCGCGCACAGCCAGCCGACGTCGCGGCTCGCGTCGAGGTAGAGGCGAAGGACCTGAACCAGGATCATCGAGGCGAGCTGCTGGGCGATCAGGACGCTCCCCGGTCTGCCCGCGGTCAGCTCCATCCCCATCCGGTCGAACGCCCACCCCAGCGTTTCGCGATCGGCGTCGCTGTGAAGATGGACGATGGGCGGCAGCATGCCGAGCAGAATCCCGGCCTGCGGCCCGCCAAGCTCGAAATGGCTGCCGAGCACGGTCACGTCTTGGCCACCGTTCAGCCGGATGATCGCGCCTTCGCCGCTGCCCACGAAGTGAGGCCGCCAATCCTCAGGGGGCAGGGACAAGTCGCTCGCGACCCGGAACGGTCGGCCGTGCGGCAGCAGGAAGCAATGGCCCTCCTGCAGATGGATCGGATCCCCGGCGTCCTCGACCGCGAGCCAGCAAGACCCCGCGCTCACCGCATAGCATTTGACGTTCGGCAGCGCGTCGAAGCCGAGCGACCAGTCCCCGCCCGCCATGAACCCGCCGACGCGATAGCTGGTCAGCCGCAGGAACGACAGCACGTCGGAAAGCGGATCCATCTTTGGACGATCTCCAAGAAACATCGGACGATGACGTATAGATCGTCCGCAAGCCTTCGTCTATTCAGGCGCAGGGCCCCGGCGGCCCCGGTCCCGCGGAGAAGGAGAGGCCCGTCAATGGTCGAAGCGCCTGTGTTCGTTGTCGTCGAGGTGATCTCGGTGAAGGATCCGGAGGGGCTGAAGACCTACGCCGAGCGGGCGAGCCGACTGATCGGCCCGCTCGGCGGCGAGATCGTCGCCCAGGGCGGCGGCGCGATCGGCGACGAGCCGGGCTTTGCTCCGCTGGTGATCCAGCGCTGGCGCTCGGAGGGCGCGTTTCGCGCCTGGCTCGACAGTGACGCCTACCGGCCGCTCAATGAGATCCGGCTCGCGAGCGCCACGATGCGGGGCGCGATCGTTCCGTCGGTCGCCGGGGCGCGCCGTCCATGAAGACAATCCTGTATTCCCGGTACGGCGGGCTCGAGGAATTGCGGCTCGACGAGGTCGCGACGCCGGATCCGGCCCGAGGCCAGGTCCGCGTCCGGGTGAAAGCCGCATCGGTCAATCCGATGGACGGGAAGATCCGGCGCGGCGAGATGAAGGCGCTGTCCGGGTTCCGCTTTCCCCGCGGCCTGGGCCATGATTTCGCCGGCGTGGTCGACGCCGTCGGCCCGGGCGTCCAGGGTTTCAAGCCGGGCGACGAAGTCTTCGGCGGCGTATCGATCCCCAAGGCGGGCGCCTTCGCCGAATATGCCCTTGCGGAGGAGAAGAACCTGGGGCTCAAGCCGGCAAGCGTATCGTTCGAGCAGGCCGCCGCCATGACCATCGTGGGCGTCACCGCCTGGACCGGGCTGGTCACGAAGGCGAAGCTGAAGCGCGGACAATCGGTGTTCATCAGCGGGTGCCTCGGCGGGGTCGGCCGTTCCGCGGCGCAGATCGCGCGCGCGTGCGGCGCCCATGTCGTCGGCAGTTGCAGCGCGTCAAGGCGTGAAGAGGCTGCCAGACTGGACGTGAGCGAAGCGGTCGATTACCGCGCCTTCGACGCCGTCGCTTACCGAGGTCGCTTCGACGTGGTGTTCGACACCGCCGGCGCGTTGTCCCTGCGCCAGTGCGGCGCGATGCTGAAGGCTTCAGGCGTGTCGCTCCACATTGTTCCCACCTTCGCCAAGATGGTCGGCTGCCTCATGTCATCGCGACACCGTCTGGTGTTCGGCAATCCGACGCCGCAATGCGTGGCGGCGGTCGCCGATCTGGCCGAGCGCGGCGAACTCGCTCCAGACATCGGCCGCGTGGTTGCGCTGTCGGATGCGATCCCGGCCATCGCCGAGCTCGAAAGGACCGGCTCTCCCAAGGGGAAGCTGGTGATCGTTCCGGCCTGACGGCGCCGGTTCCGTCGTCCCCGGCACAGGGCAGGATCGGCCGGAAGCGACTGTCGCCGGAGGTCTCAGGCTTCCCCTTCCCCGGCTTCGCCGGCGGCAAACGAGGGGATCCGTCCTATGCGGGAATTCGGACTCGGGAAGTCCGACGGCCGGAGTCGACGTTGAACTATCTTTGAGAACAGCGACTGCGTGCGGCGAAGCTCGAAAGAAAAGCGGTCGTCGCCTCTGACGGCGCAAGGGAAAGGTGACGTCGGCGTTGACGTCGGCCGATCGTACAAATTAAATAGAGTCGGCTCAGCCAGCCGGCGGTGACCGAGCGGAAAATAGAAAATGGGACTGTCTTCTACCCCACTTGGGGCCGGCTGGCTCGCGAACTTCACCGAACCATCAGAGCGGGAGTCTGCGGCCGCGTTGCTTGATGAAGTTCTGCTTGTAAGCAGGAATTCCTTGATGAGGGAATTGCGTACGCTCATCTCCGGTATCCTTGAAGAGCGTCAGGATCCAAAGAGGCCGGCCGCTTTATTTGCCGAAAGAGCGGTTGCGAAGGACAAGAATGGGGTACTTCCAATATTTCCGGGCACGGAGCGAGGTAGAGCCACCGGATCTGGAATTCCTCCTATAGTTGTCGACCCTCAGGATCAAGAAGTTGGGAGCGAAGGACTGATTGCGAACTTCATCACCGACTTGACTCGCCGATTTGAAAAGCAAGTGCTTTCCCATCCTGGCCCCGATCGTATGCGGTCAAGCCGCGTTGGAAACATCATTCTCATTACTGACTTTATCGGTTCCGGGAAGCGGATTTGGGAAATGCTGGAAGCGTTCCGCAGAGTTGCCACGCTGCGTAGCTGGCGTTCGTACGGATTTCTCTCGTTCCAGGTTGTCGCTTACTCTGCCACGGAGGAAGGCCTCCAGATGGTCCATTCAAGCCGCCTGAAGCCACGGGTATCGATAGTCACGGGATGTCCGACCTTGTGGAACACGTTCTCAGGATCGCGGCTCTCCGACGTGCTTGCGCTTTGCCAACGTTACCCACCTAGGCATCGTCACCCGACCGGCTTTTCGAACGGAGGCGCCTTGATCGCTTTTGCTCACGGCATGCCGAACAACGCACCAGCGATCTTACACAGCAAAACGAAGGGCTGGACACCTATATTCCCGAAGCGAAGCACCGCCGGCGCGGAAGCCTATTTCCCAGCCGATGCAGTCGAAACGGTTGCCAACCGTGCGCGTAAATTACTTAAGCTCCGCAATGCGAGTGAGTATCTAGCAGATCCAACCGGCAGCCGATGGATCACAACGCTAATGGTGTTAGCGGCACTTGAGGCCCGAGCGCGCTCCGCCCAAACCGTGTCGGCCCGGACAGGGCTTCGGCCATTCCAAGTTGAGGAAATCCTTAGTTACCTGCAGATCACACGATGGACATCGAAGCAGAACGCCCTCACTTCCCTCGGTCGGCAAGAACTCGCACGCCTGCGTCGTCGGCGAAGCCGTGCGCCGGTGGTGCTTTCCGAATCGGACAGGCTATACTACTATCCGACACAGCTGAGGGCTCGGTGAGGGCGTCTAGGAATGCGCCGCGAGAGCGGCGACGGGTTCCTTGGGGACCTGGGGCACTGGATTCCCGGTGCCCGACAAGCGGAGCGGGACCTTCGCGCTGCGCGTTACTGCGAGCCACGCCTGGCGATGTCTTGGTCGAGCCCCGCAGTATCACCCACCGAGGTGGGTCAAAGTAGGTGTCCCAGCCGAGTTCTCAGCGCTATCGGTCACAGGGACGGCAGCTAGGAGTCGATCCCGAAACGCTCGAACGAGCAATCGAAGCGATTGAGCGCATCCGACGCTCAGATTCGCGGCTCACACCGGTCCTCACGCTTAGGCATTTGAGCGAGCTCACAGGTGCGCCGTATGGCTACTTGCGGCGGGTAGTCAGAAGATCCCTTGGCACGTATCGTCAAGTCAAGTTGCGCAAGCGGGTCCCCGGCCGCAAGCGGCATCGCATGATTAGCATCCCTCCCAAGGACTTGCAGGAAGTCCAGCAATGGATTACTCATAACATCCTTCGGCACATACAGCCCTCTCGCGCGAGTTTCGCTTACCACCACTACAGTAGCCCAGTACTGGCCGCCGAGGAGCACTGCGGGTGCGAATGGCTTCTCAAGGTCGATGTCGAAGATTTTTTCCATAGCATCACTGAAGGTCGAGTCTGGTCTATTTTCTACAGACTAGGCTATCCACGACTATTAGCATTCGAGTTGGCGCGGATAGCAACGATGCCGCTAGAGAGCCCGGACCTTCGCCGCGATCCCTCGCACCGTTGGCCCTCAATTCCTTACTATCAATGCTTGTATGAGGGAGTGCTACCGCAGGGAGCTCCAACTAGTCCGATGCTATCGAACCTCGCCGTGCGCGATCTCGACGATCGGCTCCTCGCGCTCGCCGATCTGCACGGTATGAGATATACACGTTACTCTGATGACTTTGCTTTTTCATGTGGATCAGGCCGCGAGCGCAAGCATATTGAACGGTTCAAGCGATTGGTACTTGCTGAGTTATTACTGGAGGGATTCCGGCCGAATCAGAGGAAAACGACAATCAGGGGCCCGGGCACTAGGAGGATTGTGCTTGGCATGCTCGTCGATGGGCCGCGTCCGCGGCTACCGCGCGAGTTCAAGGACACGCTTCGGTTGCATCTTTATTATCTCCAATCGGCGGACCATGGTCCCTCCGCGCACGCGCAGAGTCGGCACACTTCGGTATCGAGCCTTTACCATCACGTTCGGGGCTTAATTGGTTGGGCTGCGATCGTTGAACCGCAATATGGTGCTAGGCTCCTCGCGCAGTTTAACGCCATTTCATGGCCGCCGGTGCAACCACGCCGGACCGAGCATTCGGATGACTAGCGCAATCTCAGTGATTTCGGAACGCTCCGTTTCCCATCGAAGCGCGCCTTTTTGCCGGTTGTGGGGCGAAAGGTGAAGCCCCTGGAACTCTTTCGGCCAGCATCTAGTGCAATACTCCTAGAGAGGCGAACCGGAAGGGCCGCAAAGAGCCGGATCGCACCCGTTCGAAAAGCGCTCGCTGAACGCCTGCAATATGCGCACTCCCACCGTCACGGTGTGAACGGGTGAATGCGCACAAATGGCGCGTCGGTTGCGTTTGGCCAACGGTCGCAATCGAGCTTGGCCCGCTCGTTCTGCGCGGATCGGAAAAGTCGGGGTCGCAACCTGACATTCGAAGAGAGGCGGCGTCCCGTCATCCAGGACGTTCCCGTTTGTCTGCGGAGCCGCATGCGAGCGTCGTCGCGAGCCGCAGCGGCCGGACATCGCCGAGCCGGCGGAGATCGCGCGGTCATGGAGCGCGGCGAGCTGATCGGCCGCCCCGCCGGCGCGCCCGACAAGCGCCCTTCAGGGCCCAAGCGGCTATCGCTTGGGGCGAACCCGTGGCACAGTGTCACCGGAGATCTGGAGAAATCCCCATGAAGTCGGTCGAGTTCAAGGCCGGAGAGACAATCCTTCGCGAAGGCGAAGACGGCGACTCGGCGTTTTTCATCGTCGACGGCACGGTCGAGGTGCTGGTCGGGGCGGGCGGACGACGGGTCGGCATGCTCGGGACCGGCGAAGTCTTCGGCGAGATGTGCCTGATCGAACCGGGCCCCCGCTCGGCCACCATCATCGCGCTGACCGACGTGACCTGCCTCGTGACCAGCTACGAGGAGTTCGTCGGCTCGATCGAAGACAATCCCGAGCGCGCGGTCGCCTTCATGCGGGTCCTGGTGCGGCGCCTGCGCCAGATGAACGACCTGATGGAGAAGATCGACCCTAACCGGCGCGGCCTGCGCGGCTTCGTCCGCGACTGCCAGCAAGCCATCGCCCCCGCCGTTCCGGCGGACCCCGAGGTGCAGAGCCTCAGCTGGACGATGCTGTGGTGAACCGGACGGCGGCTGGGTGAGGCGACCGCGGGCTCGGCGAAGACGAGGCAAAGGGCGATTGCAGGCCCTCGAGGCGTCGAGCGGCGGCGCGAACGCGTTGGCAAACGGCGCGAGCGTCGCAATCCTCGCCGGCAGGGCAATCGCTTGAAGCCACTTGCACGCCGGCGGCGATCGTCCCCGCCCCACCCGGGCGCGCAAGCGCGGCCCGGGCGAAGGCACTTGTGGGGGGCGGGACAGGGCGGGGGGCGCGCCGACCTATCCGCCTATCGTCTCGAAGGACGCCGAACGGCGAATTCGGCGAGACCCCCCTCCTCAATCCTCCCCCAAAGTGCCTGCGCCCGGGCGCGCGCAAGCGCGGCCCGGGGTGGGGGAGGAGGCGCCGCGCGGAGCTTCGAGCGATCGCCCTGTCCTCGCCGGCCCGACCCCTTGCCGTTGACGTCGTGGGCGATCGCCGCCAGCCAATCCCACAAGAGCCCCAACAAAATGTTGCGAAACGGCGGATCTTCGTTCTATCTTTGTTCTTACAAAGGAGAACGCGCGCATGTTGGCCCCAGCAGAAACCGACGGGTTCCTCCGGCGCTCGTCGCGCGCCGCCGCAGCGCCTCCGCCCGCGGCCGGCGGCGACCCGCCGGCGCCCGCCTCGACTGACGCCGGCGCCGCGCCGCTCGAGAGGATCAAGCGGGAGCAGGCGGTGCTGGACTATCTCAACCGCGGCCTCTCGATGGTCGAGATCGCGGCGCGGGTCGGCGTCGGGGAAAAGCGGATGCGCGCGGTGGTGCGCGAGATCCTGGCGCGCCGGGCGCCGCCGCGGCCCGACGAGTTCGTCGCGATCCAGGTCAATCGGCTGAACGAGGCGCTGCTGTTCGCCTTCGACGCCATGGCGGAGGGAAACCTCAGGTCGATCGACCGGGTGGTCAGCATCGTGCGCGCCCTCGATCGCTATCACGGCGTCGACGTCGGCCGCCTGCGCCACGGGCGCCTGCCGCGTGAGGCGGCGCCGGCGGTCCTGGGCGGGGCTCTGGTCTGCTCCGCGACCGTGACCTTTGCGCTTCCGCCGAGCGCGCCAGAGCCGCCGGCAGACGCGCTCGCCGGCGACGTCCTGGTCCGCGCGAGCGAGGATGAAATCGGCGAACCGGGCGCGAATCGCCCGCGAATCGGGCTGCAAGCGTCGGAAAACACACGATTCGCGCCCGGGTTCGCGCCGGGCTGCGCGAACCTCTCCGACCTTCGCCCGGCGGAAGCCGCCTCGAATCGGCTCGCCGACAGCGCGTCGGCCGGAAGCGCCGTCCACGAGATTCGCCCGGAAACAGTCTCGCAAGTCGTTGAAAAGCCCCGATTCGCGCCCGGGAACGCCGGGGCTTCGTCAGACCGCCGCGCCACGACGGAGCCATTCCGGGCGGAGCAGCGCCATCAGCACGAGATCGGAGCGGCTGCCGTCGGGCAGGCGGTAGGCCTGGCGCAGGACGCCGTCGCGGGTGAAGCCGAGCTTTTCGTAGGCGCGCTGGGCGCGCGCGTTGCTCGCGAAACAGTCGAGGCAGAAGCGGAAGGCGCCGAGCGGTCCGAAGGCCTCGTCGATCACCCGGGCCAGGAAGGCGGTCCCGACGCCGGCTCCGGGCGGGTCGACGGCGATCCGTTTGAGATAGAGGTTGCCGTGAGGGTCGGCGACGCCGGAGAGGATCGCGAAGGCGACCGGCGCGCCGTCGGCGCCGACCGCGACCCGATAGGCGAAGCCCGGCGCCGCGAGCATCGCGCGATGTTCCGCCGCTTCCGAGCGCCCGACGAAGGCCTCGAATCCCGGGGTCCGTTCGATGCGCATGACGCTCGCGAGGTCTTCGGGCCCGGCCGGACGAACCACGAGACGCGGTTCCGGGGCGAGCGACGAGGTTTCGACGCGAGGTTTTGAAATGCCCATTGCGCGCTGTCCCGCGAGCGTCTATACCGCCGCGCACTCTCGATCGGACCCCGGTCGGGACCTATGGAGATGGGCGCTTAGCTCAGCGGTAGAGCACTACCTTGACATGGTAGGGGTCAGAGGTTCAATCCCTCTAGCGCCCACCATCTCCAAAGCCCATAAGTACAATGCCTTTCAAAGGGCGTTGAAATCAGGGCATTGGCTTATGGCGTATTGGGACGGGAACCCGACTAGACAGTTCGCCTGGGCGCATCATTGTACTTCCTGATAGTTGAGAAATCGGAGGTTTCGAAAACAATCCAATGATTCGTTGGTCGTGGGAGGCGAGTAGAGTATACCAAAGTCCGTGATGGAATTGTGCTACGGCCGCAATAACTGACCGCTTGTCAGTGTTGTAACGGTAGGCAAACTGGTCGCCCACATTAACTGCGCCTTGCTGCAACGTGGAGTACCCGGGAAGGTCTGTTGTTAGACGGTCTAGTTGATGTTGGGAAATTGATCCGTTCAATTGGAATTGACACCAAGCAGCTCCGTCCAATGGCAAAGCAATGCCAACAAGTTCACGATAAAGAGCCATCGCCATTTTGATTCCGAATATCGTCAGATACGCCTCCAGCAGAGGGCCATCAGCTTTGACTACAGAAATTTTTCGGAGAAGTTTAGATCCTGCGACTGAGAGCCACTGGGTTTTGTGCTTTTCGGGCTCGCCAAGCTCATCCCTGACGCCTGGAGCGTCGATATCAAGTGCATTGACGAGTTTCTTCAGTTCATTATTCTGCCAACTATCCTCAGAAGAGGTCGGATTGAGTCTAGCAACCACTGCTGCGACTAGATCTGCACCGGATGTATTATTGTTGCAATTCTTACACGCGCCATATTCCATGTGACTTGGACGCGCCCTATTACGAAACATTGAAAGCGGCGGCATATGTTCCAACGTCTCGGAGCGGCCGGAACAGTAAATACATCTAGCTTCTTCGGCAACAATGCGTGCACGCTTGCGGCTTTTGTAGGTTGCCTCGCCCATACATTTTGCCATGCAACGACTGGATTGATTCGGCAAGCGCTATGTCTGGTTCGTACTGGCAATATTCGTGATGGCAAGACAGGTAGCCGGCCCGCACGGCTGCCCGGCCGGGCTTGGCGCCGGGCCGGTCGCCTGATAGGGCGGCGCTCTCTTCATATCTCTTCAGGGATCGTCAGCTTCCATGAGCGCAAGTCGTCCGCTTGGCCTTCGCGGCGTCGTCGCCAGTCTCGTCCTGTTCGCCTCTGCGCACGGCCTGGGCGGGGCGGCCCACGCCGAGGGGGCGATTCGGGCGAAACACGGCGACTGGGAGACGCGCTGCGAGACCCCGCCCGGCGCTTCCTCCGAGCAGTGCGCGGTGGTGCAGAGCGTCGTCGACCAGGACCGGCCGAATCTGACGCTGGTGGTGATCGTGCTCAACACCGCCGACCGCAAGGCGCGCCTCATGCGCGTCATCGCCCCGCTCGGCGTGCTGCTGCCGCCCGGCGTCAGCCTGCGGATCGACGATCAGGATTCGGGTCGGCTCAACTTCCTCAACTGTCTGCCGAACGGCTGCGTGGCTCAGCTCGCGCTCGACGAAACCATGCTGGGCAAGCTCAAGGCCGGCAAGACCGTGACGCTCGGGGTGTTCCAGACCCCGGAGCAGGGCGTCGGCGTTCCCGCGTCGCTGGCCGGGTTCAAGGAGGCCTATGAGCAATTGCCTTGACGGCGCCGCCGGCGTAACCCTCGCGCCGGAGACTTGTGGAGAATAGCGCTCGATGTTGCTGAGGTCGTCCTATCGGCTCCTGCCCGCCCTGGCGGTTGCGGGGCTGCTCGCGGGCTGCGGCTCGGTCGAGAGCCTCCTGCCGCACGTCGACACGTCGGGAACGCCGTTGAACCAGGGGGCGAATCCGCGCCCGGTCGCGCAATTGCCGACCAACCCCGCGGAAAAGCCGATCGCCTTGCCGGTCGCCACGTCGGACATCAACTGCCCGACCGTCGACATCGTCGAGGGCGGCTCCGCCTACCGGGTCGGCGGAGCGGAAAGCGCGTCGGTGCGCTATCAGTTCAACATCGGCGACACCGCGCGCCAGTGCGATCCGGCCGGACCGGGACAGGCGTCGATCAAGGTCGGGGTCGCCGGCAATCTGGTGATCGGGCCGGCCGGTTCGCCGGGAACCTTCAGCGTGCCGCTGAAAATCTCCGTGATCCAGGACGCGGACAAGAAGCCGATCGCCTCCAAGACCTACACGGTCCAGGCGACGGCGGACGCCTCGAGTCCGGGCCTCTTCCGCATCGTCGCCGACCCGATCGTGGTGCCGATGCCGACGCTGAACCTCGCCAACGTCTACACCATCTCGGTCGGCTTCGGCGCCGGCGGGAGCGAGCCGCGCGCGCGCCGGCGGCCGACCGCCGGCTGAGCCGGCCGGCCCGCGTTGACAAAGCCTCCGCGGTCGGGATAGCTCGGCCGGTCAGTCGAAGACACTTCGCGGAAGAGTCCGGCGGTTTCCGCCGCCGGCGCCGAAGGCGCAACCGCCCCGGAAACGCTCAGGCCCGCAGGACCGCGAAGTGATGACGCTCTGGAAAGCGACGTGCGCCGGATCGGCGCCCGTCCACCGACGGGGGTAGCCGCCGCAAGGCGGGAAATCTCTCAGGTTGCGCGACAGAGGGGGCGCCAAGCGGAACGTTCGCCGGATGGCGAGGCGGCCCCGCGTCGGCGCCTTTGTACGCGAGCGGGGATTCCATGAGCGACGACGCCATCCAGAAGACTCCCCTCCACGCGCTGCATGGCGAACTGGGCGCGCGCATGGCCCCGTTCGCCGGCTACGACATGCCGATCCAGTACCCGGCCGGCGTGCTCGCCGAGCACCTGCACACGCGCAAGGCGGCGGGGCTGTTCGACGTGTCGCACATGGGCCAGGCGCTGATCGAGGGGCCGGACCATGCGACGGTCGCGGCCTTTCTCGAGACGCTCTGCCCGGCCGACATCCTGAACCTCGCCGCGGGCCGCCAGCGCTACAGCCAGATCCTCAACGACGAGGGCGGCGTCGTCGACGATCTGATGTTGACGCGCCCGCCGGGCGCCGACGGCGCGCTCCGGCTGGTCGTCAACGCCTCGCGCAAGGGCGTCGATTACGCGCTGATCGCCCAGCGGATGCCGGCCGGAGTCCGCCTCGCCCGGCTCGAGGACGCGGCGCTGATCGCGCTGCAGGGGCCGCTCGCCGCCGCCACCCTCGCGCGCCTCGCGCCCGGCGAGGGCCTCGACACGATGGCCTTCATGAGCGCCAAGCCGGCGCGGGTCGCCGGCGTCGACGCCTTCGTCTCGCGCTCCGGCTACACCGGCGAGGACGGCTACGAGATTTCGCTCGCCGCCGACCAGGCGGACGGCTTCGCGCGGACCCTGCTGGCCGAGCCCGACGTCGCCCCGATCGGACTGGGGGCGCGCGATTCGCTCCGGCTCGAAGCGGGGCTCTGCCTCTATGGCCACGAGCTCGACGAGACCGTCGATCCGGTCGAGGCGGCGATCGCCTGGTCGATCCAGAAGCGCCGCCGCCTGGAAGGCGGCTTCCCGGGCGCCGGGCGGATCCAGCGCGCGCTCGCCGAGGGTCCGCGCCGGGTCCGCGTCGGGCTTCGGCCGGAGGGGCGCGCGCCGGCGCGCGAGGGGACGGAGATCGTCTCCGCTGACGGCGCGCCGATCGGCGTCGTGACCTCGGGCGGCTTCGGCCCGAGCGTCGGCGCGCCGGTCGCCATGGGATTCGTCGACCGCGCCCACGCCGCGGTCGGAACGCAAGTCGGCCTGATCGTGCGCGGCAAGACTCTTGCTGCGCGCGTCGCGAGCCTGCCGTTCCACCCCAACGCCTATTATCGCGGCTGAACAGAGGGACCCTGCCATGGCCGAGATCCGCTACACCAAGGACCACGAATATATCCGCGTCGAGGGCGGCGAAGGCGTCGTCGGCATCAGCGAGCACGCCCAGCAGCAACTCGGCGACGTCGTGTTCGCCGAGGCGCCGCCGGTCGGCAAGGCGCTGAAGGCCGGCGAGCCGGCCGCGGTGGTCGAGAGCGTCAAGGCCGCGAGCGACGTGTTCGCGCCGGTCTCCGGCGAGGTTCTGGCGGTCAACCCGGAGATCGAGAACGCGCCCGGAATCATCAACGAGGACGCGCTCGGGCGCGGCTGGCTGTTCCGCATCCGGATCGCCGATCCGGCCGAGATCGCGTCGCTGATGGATGAGGTCGCCTACGCCGCTTTCGTCGCGTCGCAGGCCTGATCGATGCGCTATCTGCCGCTCGACGCCGCCGAACGTGAGGTGATGCTGGCCCGCGTCGGCGTTCCCGACGTCGCGGCGCTGTTCGCCGACATTCCCGCCGACAAGCGGATCGAGGGCCTGCTCGACCTGCCGCTTGGCAAGAGCGAGATGGCGGTCGAGCGCACGATGGCCGCGATGGCCGCCCGCAATCTCGCGGCCGGGTCGGCCCCGTTCTTCCTCGGCGCCGGCGCCTACAAGCGCCACATCCCCGCGACCGTCGATCACCTGATCCAGCGCTCGGAATTCCTGACCAGCTATACGCCCTACCAGCCCGAGATCGCCCAGGGCACGCTCAAGGTCCTGTTCGAGTTCCAGACCCAGGTCGCGGCGCTGACCGGGATGGAGGTCGCCAACGCCTCGATGTATGACGGCTCGACCGCCTGCGCCGAGGCGATGCTGATGGCGCACCGGCTGACCAAGCGCGGCAAGGCGGTGATCTCGGGCGGCCTGCACCCGCAGTATGCCGACGTGACCGAGACGCTCGCCCGCCTCGCCGGCGACAGCATCGTGCGGCTGCCGCCCGACGTCTCGGCGCGCGAGGACGTCGCCGCCGCGATCGACGCCGACACGAGCTGCGTGATCGTCCAATGCCCCGACTTCTTCGGCAATCCGCGCGACCTCGCGCCGATCGCGGCGGCTGCGCATGCGAAGGGCGCGCTGCTGGTCGCGGTGTTCACCGATCCGGTCGCGCTCGGCGCGCTGAGGCGGCCCGGCGACATGGACGCCGACATCGTGGTCGGCGAGGGCCAGGGGATCGGCAACGCGCTCACCTTCGGCGGCCCCTATCTCGGCCTGTTCGCCACGCGCCAGAAATTCGTGCGCCAGATGCCGGGCCGGCTTGCGGGCGAGACGGTGGACGCCGACGGGCGACGCAGCTTCGTGCTGACGCTGTCGACCCGCGAGCAGCACATCCGGCGCGAGAAGGCGACGAGCAACATCTGCACCAACTCGGGCCTGTGCGCGCTCGCGTTCTCGATCCACCTCGCCATGCTCGGCGGCGTCGGCCTGAGGCGGCTCGCGGCGGTCAATCACGCCAACGCCGTCCGGCTCGCCGCGAAACTCTCCGCCGTCCCGGGGGTCGAGATCCTCAATACGCATTTCTTCAATGAATTCACGATCCGGACGCCGAGACCGGCGGCCGAATTGATCGAGGCGCTGGCTGTCCGCGGCGTGATCGGCGGGCTGCCGGTCTCGCGGCTTCTGCCGGGCGCCGGCCTCGACGATCTGATCGTCGTCGCCTCGACCGAGGTCAACAGCGACGACGACCGCGCGGCCTATGCCGAAGCGCTCAGAGACGGCTTGAGGTAGCCGCCTTGTCCCTTCTCCCCGCGTGCGGGGAGAAGGGGTTCCGCACCAGCTTTTCCGAGGATCGAACCGATGAACCGAGAGGGCCGTCCGACCCGCCCCGAGGCCGCCGAGGCGGCTTCGCCGAAGACCTTCACCGGCAACCGCGCCCTCGACATGGAGGAGGCGCTGATCTTCGAGACCGGGCGGCTCGACGCGACCGGCGTCGATATCGAGGCCGGCGCGCCGGTCGCCTCGCGCCTCGGGCCGCTCGCGAGCGCGGCCGGCCCCGCCTTGCCGGGCCTCACCG
>CAMFKX010000085.1 GCA_945957375.1 uncultured Roseiarcus sp. | reverse complement strand
GCTACGACTATTTCGTCGAGGGGCGGTTCCTGGTCTCGACCGACGACGCCTATGTCGGCGCCAACACCGCGGTCATCGCCGCCAAGGCGGCCGGCCACTTGCTCGAGGTCCCGGTGGTCAACAACCAGATCGTCCACAAGGGCGACCTGCTGGCAAGGATCGACGAGGGCGACTATCAGGCCGCGATCGACGCCGCCCAGGCCCGCATCGACACCCAGGACGCCACGATCGCCCGCTTCGGCCGCCAGATCGAGGCGCAGGCCGCGGTGATCGACCAGGCTCAGGCGCAGATCGCGGCGTCGCAGGCGCAATTGCGCGCCTCCCAGGCCGACACCGATCGCGCCTCGCTCGAATACGACCGCTCCCTCAAGCTCGCCCAGACCAATTTCGGCTCACAGCAGCGCCTCGAGCAGGCGACCGCCGACCGGGACCGCACCGCCGCCGCGTTCGCCGGCGCGCGGGCCAGCGCCGCGGGGACCGCTGCGGCGCTGGAAGGGGCGAAGGCGACCCTAGACGTGCTCAAGGCGCAGCGCGACGAGGCCACGCGCCAGCGCGCCGAGTTGACGACCGCCCTGGCCAAGGCGAAGCGCGACCTTTCCTTCACCCAGGTCGTCGCGCCCTTCGACGGCGTCGTCGGCAACAAGGCGGCCGAGGTCGGCAACCTGGTCCAGGCGGGGACCCGGCTGATGGCGCTCGTGCCGCTGGCTTCGGCCTATGTCGACGCCAATTTCAAGGAAACCCAGCTCGGCGCCATCAAGCCGGGCCAGAAAGTCGACGTCAGCATCGACGCGCTCGGCGGAGAAACGGTCCAGGGCGTGGTGTCGTCGATCGCGCCGGCTTCGGGTTCGCAGTTCTCGCTGCTGCCGCCGGACAACGCGACCGGCAATTTCACCAAGGTCGTTCAGCGCGTTCCGGTGCGGATCACGTTCTCCGACGAGGTTCTGAGGGCGGTTGCGCTCCGCCCCGGGCTCTCGGTCGTCGCGACCGTCCACACGCGCGATCCCGATTCGCCCAAGCCGACGCTGCTCGGCGCGCTCGGCCTCGGCGCCGGCAAGGCGACCGCAAAACCGTGACCGACGCGGCCGCGCTCCCGACGACGACGGCGCCGCGCCTCCCGGCGCGCCCTGCGGGACCGCCGGCCAGGGCGCCGGGGGCCGTCGAGCCGCATTTCTCCGCCCGTCGGCTCGCCGCCTTCATCTTCATGGTGTTCGGGATGTTCATGGCGATCCTGGACATCCAGATCGTCTCAGCCTCGCTGTCGCAGATCCAGGCGGGGCTGTCCGCGTCCTCCGACGAGATCACCTGGGTCCAGACGAGTTATCTGATCGCCGAAGTGATCATGATCCCGCTGTCGGGCTTCCTGTCGCGGGTGGTTTCGACCCGGGTGATCTTCACGATCTCGGCCGGCGGCTTCACGCTCATGAGCTTCATGTGCGCGCAGGCGAGCACCATCGAGCAGATGATCCTGTGGCGCGCGCTGCAGGGCTTCATCGGCGGCGGCATGATCCCGACGGTGTTCGCCTCGGCCTTCACCATCTTCCCGCGCTCGAAGCAGCCGATGATCGGCCCGATCATCGGCCTCGTGGCGACGCTCGCCCCGACCATCGGCCCGACGGTCGGCGGCTATCTCACCGACTGGTTCTCGTGGCACTGGCTGTTTCTGGTCAACATCATCCCGGGCGTGATCGTCACCGCCGCCGCCTGGCTGCTGATCGACTTCGACGAGCCGGACTGGTCGCTGCTCACCCATTTCGACTATTTCGGGCTGATCACGATGGCGGGCTTTCTCGGCGCGCTCGAATACGCGCTCGAGGAAGGGCCGTCGAAGGACTGGTTCGAAAGCGGGCTGGTGACCACGGCGATCGTCGTCTCGGCGCTCAGCGCCGTCGCGTTCTTCGCCCGCATGTTCACCGCGCGCCAGCCGATCGTCGACCTGACCGCCTTCCGCGACCGCAACTTCTGGACCGGCACGCTGTTCGGCTTCGTACTCGGGATCGGCCTCTATGGCCTCACCTACATCTACCCGGTCTATCTGGCGGTGGTGCGCGGCTATTCCTCGCTGATGATCGGCAAGACGATGTTCGTCACCGGCGCTTGCATGTTCCTGACCGCGCCGTTCGCCGGCCGGCTGATGACCAAGGTCGACGCGCGGGTGATGATCGCGGTCGGCTTCATCTGCTTCGCGATCGGCACCTACCAGGCCTCCTTCGTCACCGTCGACTGGGATTTCTGGGAGCTTCTGTGGCCGCAGGTGTTCCGCGGCGTCGGGCTCATGCTGTCGATGGTGCCGATCAACTTTCTCGCGCTCGGCACCCTGCCGCCGCACAAGATCAAGAACGCCTCCGGCCTCTACAACCTGATGCGCAATCTCGGCGGCGCCGTCGGCCTCGCGCTCATCAACACGCTGCTCGACAAGCGCATGGACCTGCATCTCGAACGGCTGCGCGAGCAAGTGACCTGGGGCAAGACGGCTGTCGAGGAGCGCCTCGCCAGCATGACCGCGGCGTTTGCCGACCGCGGCTCCGACGCCGCTCAGGCCGCAACGAAGCAGCTTGCGCTGGTGGTGCGGCGTCAAGCCGAGGTTCTGGCGCTGTCGGACGTCTTCGTCGCGCTGACCGTGATCTTCCTCGCCTGCGTGCTGCTGGCCGCGATCATGCGCAAGCCGGTCGCCGCTGGCGGGGGGCCGGGCGGCGGGCACTGAGGCGGCGGTGCCTGCACCGCGCACGCCCCGGTGTTCAGCTCGTCTTCGCCGGGGCGCCGATTCCGGTGAACAGCCACTCGTGCTGCGGCTCGTTGTGGAACTTCCACACCCGCTTCGGGCCGGCCATGGTGTTGAGATAGTAACTGTCGTAACCGTGGATGGTCGCGACCGGGTGGTAGCCCTTCGGCGCCAGCACGACGTCGCCGTCCTCGACCACCACCGCTTCGTCGAGCGAGCGGTCGTCGGTGTAGACGCGCTGGAAGGCGTAGCCCTGCGGCGGGTTCAGCCGGTGATAATAGGTTTCCTCCAGATAGCTCTCGTGCGGCAGGTTGTCCTGATCGTGCTTGTGCGGCGGGTAGGACGAGGTGTTGCCGGCGGGCGTGATCACCTCGACCACCAGCAGCGATTCGGCCGAGCCGTCGTCCTCGGGCATGATGTTGGTGACATGGCGGGTGTTCGAGCCCTTGCCGCGCACGATCTGCGGATGGGTCCCGGGCGGGATGACCTTGGCCTTGTGGCCGGCGCCGCCCGGCGCCGAGCACACCGCCAGTTCAAGCGGGGTGGTCGCCTCGACCGACCAGCGCGCGCCGGCCGGGACATAAGCCGCCCAGGGCGGCCCCTCGAACGGGCTCATCCGCTCGCCGATCACGCCGAAATCCACGCCGTCGATCGTGAGCTTCGCCTTGCCGGAGACGAGCACGAGGCAGTTCTCGCGCGCGCCGGTGTCGGCTTCGAGGGTTTCGCCGACGGGCAGCCGCTCGAGGGCGAAGCCGACATAGTTCCAGCCGGCGCTCTCGGGCGTCACCTCGGTCACGAGGCCGTGGTCGCCCTTCGGCCGCACGCGCAGTTCCGACATCGCCTTCTCCCTTGTGCCTCCTTCGTGCTCTTCGTGTTCTTTGTGGTGAGATCCACCACCAAGGACACGAAGGACACCAAGGCTAGTTGAATACGCGCCGAAGCCGGCGCGCGGTTTCGTATTTCGCCCGTGCGGCGCCGACTTCGGCGCGCGGCGACACTTCCGGCACCGCGACGTCCCACCAGTGGCCGCCGGCCTCGGTGACGATCAGCGGATGGGTTTCGATCACCACGACGGTCGTCCTGTCGTTCCCCCTGGCTGTCTCCAGCGCGGCCTCGAGATCGCCGATCGAAGACACCTTGGAGGCGATCGCGCCCATGCTTTCCGCGTGCTTGGCGAAGTCGATGTCGGGCTGCGCCGCCATGGCGCAGTCCTTCCAGAGATTGTTGAAGTTGGCCCCGCCGGTCTCCATCTGCAAGCGGTTGATGCAGCCGAAGCCGTGGTTGTCGAGCACGACGATCACGAGCTTGACGCCGAGGCTGACCGACGTCGCGATCTCCGAATTCATCATCATGTAGGAGCCGTCGCCGACCATGACGACGACCTCCTTGTCGGGCCGCGCCATCTTGACGCCGATGCCGCCGGCGATCTCGTAGCCCATGCAGGAGAAGCCGTATTCCATGTGGTAGCCGCCGGGCGAGGTCGGGGCCCAGAGCTTGTGCAACTCGCCCGGCAGGCCGCCGGCCGCGTTGACGACGATGCTGTTCTCGACGCCGAAAACCCGCGCGACGGCGCCGATCACCTGCGCGTCGGACGGCAGTTCGGCGTTGGTCGAGGCCAGCGCCTTGTCGGCCGCCTCGAACCACGCCGCCCGCTCCTTCGCCGCCCGCTCGGCGACCGCCGCCGGCGCCTTCCAGCCGGCGAGCGCGGCGGACAGTTCGGCGAGGCCTGCTTTGGCGTCGCACACCAGCGGCTGCGCCTCGTGTTTTGCGGTGTCGTAGGGGGCGACATTGAGCGCGAGGATCTTGAAGTCGGGCGCCTTGAACAACGCCCACGACCCGGTGGTGAAGTCCTGCATGCGGGTTCCGACCGCGATCAGGAGATCGGCGTCGGCGGCGAGCGCATTGGCGGCGGACGTGCCGGTGACGCCGATCGCGCCGAGCGCGAGCGGCAGCCGCTCGTCGATCGCCGACTTGCCCGCCTGCGTGACGGCCACGGGGAGCCCGTGCGTTTCGGCGAAGGCGGCAAGCTCGGCGGACGCGCCGGAATAGAGCACGCCGCCGCCGGCCAGGATCATCGGACGCTTTGCCGCCCGGATCGCCGCAGCCGCCGCCGCGAGTTCGCTTTCGTCCGGGCGGACGCGGCGCGGCGCCCACACTTTCTCGGCGAACAGGCTGACGGGCCAGTCGAAGGCTTCGGTCTGCACGTCCTGGCACATCGCGAGCGTCACCGGGCCGCATTCGGCCGGGTCGGTCAGCACGCTCATCGCCCGCTGCAGCGCGGGAATCAGTTGTTCCGGCCGGGAGATGCGGTCGAAATAACGCGACACCGGCTTGAAGCAGTCGTTGGCCGAGACCGTGCCGTCCTGGAAGTCCTCGATCTGCTGCAGGACGGGATCGGGCAGGCGGTTGGCGAACACGTCGCCGGGCAGCAGGAGCATCGGCAGGCGGTCGACATGGGCGACGGCTGCGGCGGTCACCATGTTGAGCGCGCCGGGGCCGATCGAGGTGGTGCAGGCCATGAAGCGGCGGCGGAACGCCGCCTTGGCGAAGGCCGTGGCCGCGAGCGCCATGGCCTGCTCGTTGTGGGCGCGCAGGGTCGGAAAATGCTCGCGCTCCTGATAGAGCGCCTCGCCGATGCCGGCGACGTTGCCGTGGCCGAAGATCGCCCAGCATCCGGCGACGATCGGCAATGTCTCGCCGTCGATCACCGTCATCTGTTTCGTCAGAAACCGCACCAGCGCCTGGGCGACCGTAAGGCGCACCGTTTTTCCGCTCATCATCTTTCCCTCCCGACGCCGTCAGGCCGCCCGCCGCTCGTCGAGCGACAGCCACGCCTCGACCAGCGCGCCGAACTTCGCGGCCATCGAGTCGACCGCCTCCTCGTCGTCAATCTCGCCATGGAGCCAGCCCTTGGCCGGAACGGCGAAAATCGTCCGCCCGACGGCGAAGCCGCGGACGCAGGCCGCCGTGCGCGCGACGGCGAAACTGTCTCTCAAGGACTCGATCGGCGCCTCGAGGCCGAGCACGACGACGCCGCGGCACCAGGGATCGCGGGTCGCGATCACCGCGTCGATCGCCTGCCACGCCGCGACCGACGCCTGCGGCTCGAGCTTCCACCAGTCGGGCTTGAGCCCGGCCTCGTAGAGTTCGGCGAGCGCCCGCGCCACCGTGTCCTCGCCGATCGCGCCGGACTTCGAAGCGATGATCTCGACGAGAATTTCGCGTCCGACCTTGCGCGCCGCCTCGAAGGCGGTGACGAGCGTTTCTGTTTGCTCGCGCTTGAGGGCCGCGTCATCGTCGGGATGGTAGAAGCAAAGGACTTTGACGCAATGGTCCACCGGCCACTCGACGAGCCGGCTGCCGAGGTCCTGGCCGAACTCGAATTCAAGGGGCCGCGAGCCCGGCGCCTCGATCGGCTTCGCCACCCAGAGGTCCTTCCCCGCCCCCGCCTCGAACAGCGCCTCGCGGCCATACTTGTCGTCGAGCAGCATGCCGAAGCCGGGGCGGCCGGCGGCGACGCGGCGCGCGGCGCGGACCGCGAGAACCTTGAAGGCGGGGATCCGGGCCCGCGCCTCGTCGTCCCCGGCCAGCTCTTCGAGCTGGAGACGATGGTCGATGGCGAGCGCCATGAGTTGCGGCCAGGCCCTTCGGCGCGTCGTCGCCCAATGAATGTGGTTGAGCTGAGCGTCCTTGCGCAGGGCGCGCTCGCGACTGCCGTGGATCAGGAAATGCTCAAGCTCGGCCCAGGTCGGATATTCCGGCGAGCAGAGCAGCCGCGACACGGCGAAGGCGCCGCAGGCGTTGGCCCAGGTGGCGCAGGTGGCGAGGCTTTCGCCGCGCAGCCAGCCGCGCAGAAAGCCGGACATGAAGGCGTCGCCGGCGCCGAGCACGTTGAACACCTCGATCGGGAAGCCCTGTCCGACGATCCCGGCTTCGAGGTCGTCGGCGATCGGGCCGTCGTAGACGATGCAGCCGCGCGCGCCGCGCTTGAGCACCACGGTCGCGCCGGAGAGCGCGCGGATCGCCTTCAGCGCGTCGAGCACGCTGTCGGAGCCGGCGGCGACCATGATCTCCTCCTCGGTGCCGACGATCAGGTCGCAGTCGGGCAGCACGGTCTTGAGGCGCGACGAGACGACGTCCGACTTCACATAGCGCTCGAAGCCGGCCTCATGGCCGGCGAGGCCCCAGAGGTTCGGGCGATAGTCGACGTCGAAAGCGACCTTGCCGCCGTGTTTCCTGGCGAGCGCGATCGCTTTCGCTTGCGCGGCGGCCGCGGCGGGACGGGAAAAATGCGTGCCGGTCACCACGACGGCGCGGGCGCGGGCGATGAAGGCCTCGTCGACGTCGCTCTCGTCGAGCGCCATGTCGGCGCAGTCGGAGCGGTAGAAGGTCATCGGCGAGACGCCCTCGGCCTCCACCGCGAGCAGGACGAGGCCGGTCAGGCGATCGCGGTCGACATGGACGCCCTCGACGCAAACCCCCTCGCGCACGAGTTGCTCGCGGATGAAATTGCCCATCTGCTCGGCGCCGACCCGGGTGATCAGCGCCGACTTGAGCCCCAGCCGCGCCGAGCCGATGGCGATGTTGGCCGGGCAGCCGCCGACGGACTTGGCGAAGCTGCCGACGTCCTCGAGGCGGCAGCCGATCTGCTGACCATAGAGGTCGATGAGCGAGCGGCCGATTGCGATGAGGTCGAGAGTCTTGTCCATGGTCTCGCCGTTCGCGCCCCCGCGCCGCCCGCGATTTCGTCAGTAGGCGATCTCGACCTCGCGGCCGTCCTTGAGCGACTTCAGCGCGGCGTCGGCCATGGCGAGCGCCTTGAGGCCGTCCTCGCCGGAGGGGCTCATGGCGCGGCCGCCGGCGACCGCCTCGACGAAGGCGGCGATCTCGTTGGCGTAGGCCTGGGTGTAGCGGGTCATGAAGAAATTGAGCAGCGGGTCGCGCAGGTAGCCGCTGGCATTGGCGACCTCGACCGTGCTCTCGCGCAGGTTCTCGGCCGCCACCATGCCCTTCGAGCCGTGCGCCTCGATGCGCTGGTCGTAGCCGTAGGTGGCGCGGCGCGAGTTCGAGATCTGGGCGATCTTGCCGGTGCGGGTCTTGAGGATCAGCGAGGCGCTGTCGACGTCGCCGGCCTCGCCGATCGCCGGATCGACGAGATTGGAGGCCGCGGCGAACACCGAGATCGGGTCCTCGCCGAGCAGGAAGGCCGCCATGTCGAAGTCGTGGATCGTCATGTCGCGGAACAGGCCGCCCGAACGCTTGATGTAGCCGACCGGCGGCGGAGCGGGATCGCGCGAGGTGATCGACACCATCTCGACCTCGCCGATGGCGCCGGCGTCGATGCGGGCGCGAACCTCGCGGAAATTCGGGTCGAAGCGGCGGTTGAAGCCGATCATCAGCGGCGCCTTCTCGGCCGCGACCACGTCGAGGCAGCGCCGGACGCGCTCGATCGAGAGGTCGATCGGCTTCTCGCAGAAAATCGCCTTCTTGGCCCGCGCCGCCTGCTCGATCATGTCGGCGTGCACGTCGGTCGGGGTGGTGATCAGGACCGCGTCGATGTCCCTCGCATTCATGATCGCGTCGACCGCGCGTACTTCGGCGCCGTGCGCCCGGGCGATCGCTTCGGCCGCTTCGGGGAGCGCGTCGGCGACCGCGACCAGCTTGGCGCCGACGGACGACGAGACCGCGCCCGCATGAACCTTGCCGATGCGCCCGGCGCCCAGCAGACCGAATCTCAGCGTCATGGTTTTCGTCTCCACCCGGATGTTCGACGCGCCGCCGAGCGCGTCCGACCGCTGCCAAACCGATTTGACCGCCGGCCCGACCCGCGCCCTCCGCTCGATCGAAGTCGAGGCGGCGAAGGCGCCTGAGGTAATTCGCAATGGAACTTATATTCCATTTTCCATCTTCGTCAACAGTTTCGTTTTGCAATCCGAGGATTTTCGGTTAGACTCCCGGCGCACAGACGGCCCGCGAAGCGACGACAGACTGACGATGGCCACGCTCGAATCCAGAGACCAACTGGCGCCGGAGGCGTCGGACGAAACCGAGGCGCTCGCCGACGCGGCGCCGCAGACCTTCAACGAGCTGCGCGACCTGATCGTCGAGAAGCGCGACAAGCTGCCGAAGAGGCTGGCGCAGGTGGCCGCCTACACCATCGAATTCCCGGACGACATCGCGTTCGGCACGGTCGGCAGCATTTCCGAGCGGGCCGCGGTGCAGCCCTCGACGCTGGTGCGCTTCGCCAAGGCGCTCGGCTATTCCGGCTTCAGCGAATTGCAGGCGGTGTTCCAGCAGCGCCTGCGCGACCGGCCGAACAATTACGAGGCGCGGCTGCAGGCGTTCGACGAGCACACCTCCGGCCATTCGCAGGCGATGGCGCTGATCGACGGTTTCAGCGAGGCGGCGGCGCGTTCGGTGGAGCGGTTCCGCGAGCGGATTCGGCCGGAGAGCCTCGACGCGGCTGCGCGCATCCTCGCCGAGGCCGAGACCGTCTACCTGATCGGCCTCAGACGCTCCTATCCGGTGACTTCGTATCTGAGCTACGCCCTCGGCACGCTCGGCGTCCGCACCGTGCTCGCCGGGTCGCCCGGCGGGGTCGACAAGGAGATCTTCGCCTTCGCCGGCCCGCGCGACGCGGCGCTCGCGGTGAGCTTCACCCCCTATGCCCAGACGACGGTCGAGTTCACCCGTCAGGTCGTCGCCCAGAACACGCCGCTCGTCGCCATCACCGACAGCCCGTTCAGCCCGCTCGCGCTCAACACGGCGGTATGGTTCGAGATCGTCGAGAGCGACTTCGAGGGCTTTCGCACCCTGGCCGCCAGCATGACGCTGGCGGCGGCGCTGGCGGTTGCCGTGGGGGAGCGGCGCCGGGCGGCGGGAAAACGAACGGACAATTCTGAGTCTGTATAAAAATAGAATGAACGAAACACACGTTCAAGGCGCCGCCGTTGCGTCGCGCGCGCTCACATCGCCTTGGTGAGCGCAAGCAGCAGGAAATCCTCGAGCGCCGCATGCCGATGTGGCGCGGCCTCGCGCCGGTAAGCCTCGGTGTCGACCATTGAGCGGAAGGCGGCGAAATCGCCGTATTCATTGATCGCGGCTTCGTCCCAGCGTCCGCCTTGCGGGCTCACCAGGCTCGCCAGGACCGGCCCGGAAAAAATCCGAGCAAGCGGCTTGCCGGCCGCGAGACGCCGAAACGCCGGCCTGTAGCGTTCATGAAAAGCTTCTCGGCCCGAGCAAGGCGCGGCGTCGAAGCCTTCCTCGTAAAGCGCACGGGCGCGGTAGCGGAGCAAGTTGAGCATATAGACCGGCTGGCCTGGGGGAATCGCGCGCTCGGCGGCGTCGAGGGCTCGCAGTGTGATTTCGATGGCGTTCATGAATCTTCCTGGGGTTTCCAGCGGGCGCGGATTGCGCGCTGACCCTCCCCATTTGGCTCCTCTGGGACGGCTCTTGTAGGGACCGCGCCGCCATGTCTATGTGGACTGGATGTCCACAACGGCCCTCCCTCCTGACCTCTCGCGTCTCCTCGCCTTCGTGCGCGTCGTCGAGGCGGGCTCCTTCGCCGAAGCCGCGCGGCGGGCGGGGACGACCACCTCGGCGATGTCCAAGGCGGTCGCCCGCTTCGAGCAGGCGCGCGGGATGCGGCTCTTGCATCGGTCCACCCATTCGCTGGCCCTGACCGGAGAGGGCGACCGGCTGATGGCGGCGGGACGCGCGCTGGCCGAAAGTCTCGCTCGTGTCCAATCCGCGCTCGGCGAAGTCGCGCGCGACGGCGGCGGACGGGTGCGCGTGACCGCCCCCGCCTCGTTCGCGCGCGCTTGCATCCTGCCGCGTCTGCCCGCGTTCCTGCGAGAGCGGCCGGAAATCGAGATCGAGGTCAAGTTCCGCAACGAGATTCTCGATCTCGCGGCGGAAGGCGTCGACATCGCGATCCGCTCAGGTCCCCTGGGTCGCGCGCCCGGCCATCTGGCGCGGCGGCTTTGCACGTTCTCATGGATCGCTTGCGCCTCGCCCGCCTATCTGAACGCGCGCGGCGCGCCGTCGACTCCCGACGAGCTTTCCGCCCATGACCACGTCGGCTTCCGCAATCCCGCGAGCGGCCAGATCCTGACCTGGCGCTTCGCCGATCCGCGGGGCAAAGGACCCGTTCGCGTCGCGCCCAGGCCCAAGCATATTTGCGACGACGCGCACGCTTCGCTGGCTTTGATCGTGAATGGGTTCGGCGTCGGCTGGGGGCCGGCGTGGCTCGTTCACGAAGACCTGCTCGCCGGCCGACTCGTCGAAGTGCTTGCGCCCTGGCGCGCGCCGGCGGAGCCCCTATGGATGCTGCGCGCCTCCGACCGCCGCCCGCCCCTGCGCACGCAGCGCGTCATGTCGTTCCTCGCCACGCTTCCCGCGGCGTTCAGCGACTAGGTGGGACGGCGCTTGAGCGTCGGCCGGGCTCCGCAAGGTCCCTTATCCGCCCTCGGCGACATGCGCCGTCGGGCGGATGCCCCACGAGACGCGCCTTGGCCCGAGATCGGGATCAGACCGGCGGCAGCATCGTGTTGCGCACGAGCGCGGTCAGCTCGCGGTAGGCCTCGATGAACGCGCGCAACGTGCGCACCGTCGCGCCGTAGCGGTCGAATTCCGCGACCGTCATGCCGTCCTCGTCGTAGGCGCGCCGGAAGTCGGGGAATTTCTTGTAGAGATCGTCGACGATCGCCGGATCGACCGGGCGATCGATGCGCGGCTTCACCTCGACGTCGGAATTGTTGAACTGCACCTGCCACTCGTAGGGAATGGTGAGCACGACGTCGCCGCCGATCAGCTGCGACCAGTGCAGGTGGTGGCGGTAGGCCGCGGCGAGAAGGCGGGTGCGGTAGCCGCGCGCCTTGAAGATCCCGTACGCCTTCTTGAAGGTCGCGACGCCCGCCCAGTCGAGGTGGCCCGGCGTGGTGATGATCCCCTGCTTCGCAGCGACGGCTTTCAGCCAGTCGTCGAGGCGGCCGATCATCAGGGTGCAGACGGGCGTCATGCCGCTGACGTCGTGGCCCTCGGCCGCGCGGCGCTTCAAGCCGCGCTCGACCGCCTCGGCGACCGCGATCGCCTGGGGCAGGGTGAAGCTGACGGTGGCGTTGATGTTGACGCCGAGCCTGGTCACCTCCTCGATCGCGGCGATGCCGGCGGACGTCGCCGGGATCTTGACCTGGATGTTCGGGGCGAGCGTGGCGAAGTGAACCGCCTGCTCGACGAGGCTCGCGACGTTCATGTAACTGACCGGGTTCGTCTGCATCGAGAGCCGGCCCTTGCGATGGCCTTCGCGCTCGAACACCGGCAGCAGCATCTCGGCGCCGCGCAGGCCCATCTCCTCGATCAGCTTCCAGGCGATCTCGTCCTCGGTCGCGGTCGGGTTCTCCTCGACCAGCGCCTTGATCCGGCCCTTCCAGGCGTCGAACTCCTTCTTGAGCACCGCGAGTACGATCGACGGGTTGGTCGTCGCGCCGACCGCGCCGTTGCCGATGGCGTATTCGAGTTCGCGCGGCGAGCAGGAGTCGTTCCAGACGTCGGTCGGAGCGCCGTGAACGGTGCGATGCAGCGGCGACGTGTTGGCCGGAGCGATGGTCATTGGCTTTCCTCTCCTCGATCTCGGGGCCGTAACGCGGCCGCGGCATGGCCGCTTGCCGCGCAGCACGAGTATTCCATAAACTAGCACGAATAGATTTTTTCGTCCATATCGATTCTCGCGGCCGCCGCAAACTGACGACGTCGGAAGACTCTCCGATGCTCCACGCGCTTCCGGCGCCTCCGGACTTGTCGTTCTGGGGGCGAAAATCCCGGCCAGCGTCCGGGAGGGGCTGCTCCGCGCGGGCGGTCGGAAGACAAACTTCGCTTGCGAACGGAACTTGAATTCCGATCCATTTCTCAGTTAGAATGTTTGGGTCATAAACGTCGTGCGCCGTGGCCGCCGTCCAGGCGCCGGCGCGCCTCGCGAACAGGGAGAAAGCGAATGATCCGAATCGGCGCCAACCCGATCTGCTGGTCCAATGACGACATGGTGGAGATCGGCGGCGACATCTCCCTCGAGCAATGCCTGAGCGAAGCGCGCGACATCGGCCTCGAAGGGATGGAGAAGGGCAACAAGTTTCCCAACACCGCGCCGGCGCTCAAGGCCAAACTGGCCGAATACGGTCTCGTGTTCGTCTCGGGCTGGTACTCGACCTTCCTGCTCGAGCGCGACGCCGACGCCGAATTTGCCGCCAGCCTCGAGGACCTGAAGCTGCGCAAGGACGCGGGCGCCGAAGTTCTGGTGACGTGCGAGTGCACGCGCACGGTCCACGGCACGAAGTCGGCGCCGCTCTCGACCCGGCCGGTGATGACCGACGCCGAATGGGCGGTTTTCCTTCCGCGCATGACCCGCTTCGCCGAACTGGTGAAGGAATTCGGGCTCCAGGTCGTCTACCACCATCACATGGGTACGGTCGTGCAGTCGCCGGCGGAGGTCGACCGCTTCATGGCCGGCGTGGGCCCCGCGGTGAAGCTGTTGCTCGACACCGGCCACATCACCTGGGCCGGGGGCGACGCGGTCGCCATGGCGAAGCGCTACGCCGACCGAATCGGCCACGTCCATACCAAGGACGTCCGCCGGGCGGTCGCCGACAAAGCGAACGCCGAGGATTGGTCGTTCCTCGATTCGGTGCTGGAGGGCGTCTATACCGTGCCCGGCGACGGCTGCATCGACTTCGCCGGCGTGTTCAAGGCGTTGCCGCACTATTCCGGCTGGGTCGTGATCGAGGCCGAGCAGGACCCGAAGAAGGCCAATCCGAAACGCTACGTGACGATGGGCTACCAGAACCTCAAGCGCTTCCTCGCCGAGGGCGGGCTCGCCTGAGGCGCGATTGGGCCGCGGCGGCAGGAGTCATGCACGACGCCTGCTCGCTGTCGGCGTCGCTCCCGGCCAAGAAGTCGCCTCAAGCGCGGGCGTCGCCGCGCTCCTGGTCGAACCGCCGTTCGATCTCGGACACGATCTGCCCAAGCATGGCGTTGATCTCGAAATCCTTGGGCGTGTAGACCGCCGCCACGCCGGCCGCGCGCAGCTTCTCCGCGTCGGCCGGCGGAATGATGCCGCCGACGATCAGCGGAACCTTCTCCAGCCCGGCCTCGCGCATGCGCGCGACGACCTCCTCGGTCAGCGCCACGTGCGAGCCCGACAGGATGGAGAGACCGATGCAATGAACGCCCGACTTGGCGGCCTCGACGATCTCGGCCGGGGTGAGGCGGATGCCGTCGTAGACCACGTCCATGCCGGCGTCGGTGGCGCGCGCCGCGATCTGCTCGGCGCCGTTGGAATGGCCGTCGAGCCCGGGCTTGCCGACCAGGAACTTGATCCGCCGGCCGAGCTTCAGCGACACGCGCTCGACCTCCCCGCGCAGCGGGTCGAGACCGGCCGCCGCCTGGCGCGCGCGCGGCGAGACGCCGGTCGGGGCGCGGAAGACGCCGAAGTCGGCGCGCAGCGCATCGCCCCATTCGCCGGTGGTGACGCCGGCCTTGGCCGCCTCGATCGAGGCCGGCATGATGTTCGCGCCCGTCACGGCCGCCTGACGCAGCGCCCGAATCGCCTCGCGCACACGGCGTTCGTCGCGGCTCTCGCGCCAGGCCTTGAGCCGCGCGACCTGCTCGGCCTCGGCCACGGTCGAGGGCACGTGGATCGAATTCTCCCCGGCGGTCAGCGGCGAGGGTTCCGAGTTGGTGAAGGCGTTGACGCCGACGACGATCTGGTCGCCGCGCTCGATCGCCTCGAGGCGGCGGGTGTTGGATTCGACGAGCTTGGCTTTCAGCGCGCCGCTTTCGATCGCCTTGACCGCTCCGCCCATGGCGTCGATGGCGGCGATTTCGGCGAGCGCCTCGCTCTTCAGCCTGGCGACGAGGGCGTCGACCTCCTTGCTGCCGTCGAAGATGTCGCCGAATTCCAGCAGGTCGGTCTCGTAGGCCATGATCTGCTGCAGGCGCAGCGACCATTGCTGGTCGAACGGCCGCGGCAGGCCGAGCGCTTCGTTCCAGGCCGGCAACTGCACGGCGCGGGCGCGCGCTGTCTTCGACAGCACGACCGACAGCATCTCGATGAGAATGCGATAGGCGTTGTTTTCCGGCTGCTGCTCGGTCAGGCCGAGCGAGTTGACCTGCACGCCGTAGCGGAAGCGCCGCTTCGAGGGGTCCGCGACGCCGAAGCGGTCCCGGGTGATCTCATCCCACAGTTCGACGAACGCCCGCATCTTGGCGAGTTCGGTGACGAAGCGCATGCCGGCGTTGACGAAGAACGACATCGCCCCGACGACGTTGGCGAAGCCCTTGTCATCCACCTCGCCCGACTGGCGGACGCGCTCGAGCACGGCGATGGCGGTGGCGAGCGCATAGGAGAGCTCCTGCACCGGCGTCGCGCCCGCTTCCTGCAGATGGTAGGAGCAGACGTTCATCGGGTTCCACTTCGGCGCCTCCTTGGCGCAGAAGAGAATGACGTCCTTGGTCAGGCGGAGCGAGGCGTCGGGCGGGAACACATAGGAGCCGCGCGCGAGATATTCCTTGATGATGTCGTTCTGGGTCGTGCCCTGGAGCGCGGCGCGGCTCGCGCCCTGCTCGTCGGCGACCGCGATATAAAGAGCGAGCAGCCAGGGCGCGGTGGCGTTGATCGTCATCGAGGTGTTCATCGAAGCGATCGGGATGTCTTCGAACAGCGCGCGCATGTCGCCGATGTGGGAGATCGCCACGCCGACCTTGCCGACCTCGCCGCGGGCGAGGATATGGTCGCTGTCGTAGCCGGTCTGGGTCGGCAGGTCGAAGGCGATCGACAGGCCGGTCTGGCCCTTGGCCAGGTTCTGACGGTAGAGCTTGTTCGACTCGCGCGCCGTGGAGTGTCCGGCGTAGGTCCGGAAGATCCAGGGTTTGTCCCGCTTGGCCGCCTGTGTCAGCCCGTCCGTCTCCGCCATCGCAGCACCCCTTGCTCCAGCCGCCGCACCGCGGGGCGAGCGCTTTTTGTGCGGAGCACAATCGCAGAAAACGGCCGTGTGCGCCAGTTGTCCGGCCGGCCTGCCGGACCCGAACCCGTCGGTAAAAGGTCGCACAATGGCGGAGGCGCCAATCGCGGGGCGGTGATCGCGACGAAAAAGTGGATTGATTTTCCTTGTCCGCGGGGCAATGCTGGATTGTGCGACGCAATATCGGGCCAGCCGGTAGGCGGCGCCGATTCGTCGTCAGAACGCCGCGTTTTGAGGAAGCCCATGAACACTCGCCCTGCCGACCAGGCGCTGAAGGCCGACGCCTCAGTCAAGGATCTGTACGAGATCGGCGAAATTCCTCCTCTGGGCCATGTGCCGAAGGAGATGTACGCCTGGGCGGTGCGCAAGGAGCGGCATGGGCCGCCGGAAGACGCGATGAAAATCGAGGTCGTGCCGACCTGGACGCTCGATAGTCACGACGTTCTCGTCCTCGTGATGGCGGCGGGCGTCAACTACAACGGCGTGTGGGCGGCGCTCGGCGAGCCGGTCTCCGTGCTCGACGTGCACAAGAATCCCTATCACATCGCCGGCTCCGACGCCTCGGGCATCGTCTGGGCGGTCGGCTCCAAGGTCAAGCGCTGGAAGGTCGGCGACGAGGTCGTGGTCCATTGCAACCAGGACGACGGCGACGACGAGGAGTGCAACGGCGGCGATCCGATGTTCTCGGCCTCGCAGCGCATCTGGGGCTACGAGACCCCCGACGGCTCGTTCGCCCAGTTCTGCCGGGTTCAGGACCGCCAGCTGATGGAACGGCCCAAGCACCTGACGTGGGAGGAGAGCGCCTCCTACACGCTGACGCTCGCCACCGCCTACCGCATGTTGTTCGGCCACGAGCCCCACCGCCTGCGGCCGAGCGACAACGTGCTGGTCTGGGGCGCCTCGGGCGGCCTCGGCGTGTTCGGCGTGCAACTGTGCGCGGCGGCCGGGGCGAACGCCATCGGCGTCATCTCCGACGAGAGCAAGCGCGAATACGTCATGTCGCTCGGCGCGAAGGGCGTCATCAACCGCAAGAACTTCAAGTGCTGGGGCCAATTGCCGAAGGTCAATACGCCCGAGTACGCCGCGTTCATGGCGGAGGCGCGCAAATTCGGCAAGGCGATCTGGGACATCACCGGCAAGAAGGACGTCGACGTGGTGTTCGAGCATCCGGGCGAGGCGACGTTCCCGGTGTCGTGCTTCGTCGTCAAGCGCGGCGGGATGGTGGTGTTCTGCGCCGGCACGAGCGGCTTCAACATCACCTTCGACGCGCGCTTCGTCTGGATGCGGCAGAAGCGCATTCAGGGTTCGCACTTCGCCAACCTCAAGCAGGCGTCGGCGGCCAACAAGTTCGTGATCGACCGGCGCATCGATCCCTGCATGTCGGAAGTCTTTCCGTGGAAGGAAATTCCCCTCGCCCACACCAAGATGTGGAAGAACCTGCACGCGCCCGGCAACATGGCGGTGCTGGTGAATGCGCCCACGACCGGCCTGAGGTCGTTCGAGGATGTGCTGGAAGCCGGCAAGAAGGCCTGACGGCGCGCCGATTTGCCTTGGACTCCGGGAGCCGGTAAAGCGGCGCGCGCGCTCGCGAGAACGCGCCGTGGATTTGTTCCGCCCGTGGGTCCCCCGCGCCGTTCTGCGGCGCCGGAAACGGGCGGCCTTGACGACGAGCTGGAGACATGGCCGCCAACGACAACCGCGAGGGGCTGAAACGCGAAGCCGCCCGCAGGGCGCTGGACTTCGTCGAGCCGGGCATGCGCCTCGGTCTCGGAACCGGCACGACGGCGCGCCACTTCGTCGACCTGCTCGGCGAAAAGGTTGCGGCCGGCCTCAAGGTGCGTTGCGTCGCGACCTCGGAGGCGACCTTCGCGCAGGCCAAGGGCCTCGGCATCCCGATCACGACGCTCGACGACATGCCCGAGCTCGATCTCACGGTCGACGGCGCCGACGAGGTCGACCCGGAGCTTCGCCTCATCAAGGGCGGCGGCGGGGCGCTCCTGCGCGAGAAGATCGTCGCGGCGGCCTCGCGCCGTATGGCGGTCATCGTCGACGAGGCCAAGGTCGTGGCCCGCCTCGGCGCCTTTCCGCTGCCGATCGAGGTCGTGCCCTTCGGCTTGGTCTCGACGCGCAGGCACATCGAGGCCGCCTTCGCCAGCCTGGGGCTTGCGGGAGCGACGAACCTGCGCGGCGGGGCCAAGCCTTTCGTCACCGACGGCGGGCACTACATCGTCGACTGCGGCCTCGGCGCCATTCCCGATCCCGAACGACTTGCGGCCACGCTTTCGACCATTCCCGGCGTCGTCGAGCACGGCCTTTTCATCGGCTACGCTCGCGCAGCTTTCGTCGCACGGTCTGGCGCGGTCGAAACTCTCGGCCGACTTTGAACCCTCAGAGGACTTTCGTCATGTTTCTCGGACGCTCCGTGGCCGCTCTTCTCGTTGCAGGCGCGACTCTCGCGCCGCTCGCCGCCTTCGCCGGCGACGCGACAGCTCCTGCGGCTCCCCCCGCTGCGGCGATCCCGGCCCCGCCGTCGCCCGCGGCGGTCGCTGCGGCCGACCAACTGCTGATCATCATGGGCGTCAAGGAAAACGTCGCCAAGACGGTTCCGACCATGATGAGCGAGTTCGAGCGCAACGTCGCCACGTCGCGCCCCGACCTCCGCGACAGCCTGCGCGAGGCGCTGAACACGATCAAGCCGGAATTCGACAAGTCGGCGCAGCAAACCTACACCAAGGTCGAGGCTCTGCTCGCGTTGGCGATGTCGGAGAAGGAGCTGCTGGACGTCGCGGCGTTCTTCAACAGCCCGACAGGCAAGAAGTATCTCGCGATGCAGCCGATCTTCATCGACAAGCTTCAGGACGTGCTCGGGCCCTGGCGCCAGAGCCTGTCCACCGACATTGTCGCCAAGGCGCGCGAGCAAATGAAGAAGATGGGCGTCGACTTCTGATCCGGACCGACGCCCCGCTGGCTCGGGCGTACGACCCGGCCAATCCTGGGATCGAGAATCGGTTCCCGTAGTTCGCTGAGGACGGCGCGCCATGGCTTTCGACGTCGATTTCTTCGTCATCGGCGCAGGTTCCGGCGGCGTGAGGTCTGCGCGCATCGCCGCCGGCCATGGCGCGAAGACGATCGTCGCGGAGGAGAGCCGCATTGGCGGCACCTGCGTCATTCGCGGCT
>CAMFKX010000084.1 GCA_945957375.1 uncultured Roseiarcus sp. | reverse complement strand
GTCTACAGCTACGCCCGGTTATCCGACGTGTTGCCAACTCTCGGGAATAGGAGGCTGACGATGAAAGCTTTGGTTCTGGAACGCGAGCGCGAGTTGTCACTCCGTGACATCGACCTGCCGCTGAAACTCGGCGCCCGCGACGTCAAGATCGCCGTCGACACCGTCGGCATCTGCGGCAGCGACGTCCACTATTACACCCACGGCCGGATCGGCTCCTTCATCGTCAAGTCGCCGATGGTGCTTGGCCACGAGGCGGCGGGCGTCGTCGTCGAGGTCGGCGCCGACGTGAAGAGCTTGAAGCCCGGCGACCGGGTGTGCATGGAGCCGGGCGTGCCGGACATGGCCTCGCGCGCCTCGCGCATGGGCCTCTACAACGTCGACCCGAGCGTGACCTTCTGGGCGACGCCGCCGGTGCACGGTTGCCTGACCGCGCAGGTCATTCACCCGGAGGCGTTCACCTACAAGCTGCCCGACAACGTCAGCTTCGCCGAGGGCGCGCTGGTCGAACCTTTCGCGATCGGCATGCAGGCGGCGGCGAAGGCCAAGATCGCGCCCGGCGACGTCGCGGTGGTCATCGGCAGCGGCACGATCGGCATCATGACCGCGCTGGCGGCGCTGGCCGGCGGCTGCGCCCGCGTGATCGTCGCCGACCTGGTGCAGGAGAAGCTCGACATCGTCGGCCGCTACAAGGGCGTGACGACGATCAACGCGGCCAAGCAGAATCTGGCGCAGGAGGTGGCGCGGCTCACCGCCGACTGGGGCGCCGATCTCGTGTTCGAGGCGAGCGGCAGCGCCAAGGCGTTCCAGGGCCTGTTCGATCTCGTCCGGCCCGGCGGCTGCGTCGTGCTGGTCGGCATGCCGGTCGACCCGGTTCCGTTCGACGTCGTCGCCGCCCAGATCAAGGAGGCGCGGATCGAGACGATCTTCCGCTACGCCAATGTGCACGCGCGGGCGATCGAACTGATCGCGTCCGGCAAGGTCGATCTCAAGCCGCTGATCTCGGGCACCTTCCCGTTCGAGCAGAGCATCGAGGCGGTCGAACGCGCCGCGTCGGGCCGGCCCGGCGACGTCAAGCTGCAGATCAAGATGCCCTGAGCCGGAAGCGGCGGCGCGGGCGCTCAGGCGATGCCGAAGCCGCCGTCGACGCGGTAGGCCGCTCCGGTGATCGCCGAGGCGCGGTCGGACAGGAGAAACGCGATCGTCTCGGCGACCTCGACCGGCTCGAGGAAGCGCCGGATCGGCATGCGCCGGAGCCGCGGCTCCGATCGCGCCGGGTCGCTCCAGGCGAGCCGGCCCATGTCGGTCAGGGTGACGTTGGGATTGACGCAATTGACCCGGACGCCGTGCGGCCCGAGTTCGTTCGCCATCACCCGGGTCACGGCGTCCAGCGCCGCCTTCGACGCGCAATAGGCGGTGTGGTCGATCACGCCGAGAAACGAGGCGTCGCTCGACACGTTGACGATCGACCCCGGCTTCTTCGCCGCGATCCGGTCGCGGGCGTATTCCTGCGCGATGACGATCGCCGCCTTGGCGTTGACCGTCATGATGGCGTCGAAAGCGTCGAGATCGAGGTCGAGGAAGCCCTGCAGCGACGTCGCCCCGGCGCAATTGACCAGGAGGTCGAACGGCAGATGGCTGCGCACGGCCGCGCGCGTCGCCGCCAGATCGGCGAGATCGACCGCGATCGTGCGGCATCCGATCTTCGCCTTCAGCGAAGCGAGGTCGTCGGCCGAGCGGCCGAGCGCCAGAACCGAAGCGCCGCGGCGCGCGAGCAGCTCCGCGGTCGCGCGCCCGATCCCCTTGGTCGCCCCGGTGACCAGAACGGTCCGGCCGGCGAAGTCCTGCATGTCGACGCTCATAGCGACTCCTCCCCTGTCTCGTTGGAACGCTCATAGCAGACCCGACCCGAAGCGCCGAGAGCGATCCGCCGCCGCGAGGCAGAGTCGGCCGCCGAGTGCCGATGGCGCGTCAAACGGGCCTGTTCTTGCCGCGAGAGGGCGGGACGTCCTGTCAGGTTCCCCGAGGCCGGCGGCGACCGCGTCGAACGCCTCCGTCGCATGGTCAATCCGCGAACCCCACGATAGCGGCGATGCGCGCCGCCACGTCGTCGAGAACCTCTTCGGGCGCTCTCTCAACGCGTCGCGCGCCACGGGCTTCGAGGTCGATCGACCGGAGCTGGTTGCACAGAGCCACACCATCCGTCTTGCAGCCGCTCAGCGGCACGGCGAAGCCGGCGTTCCGCGCAAAGGAGCCACCCCGTGTGATCGGCGCGACGAGCGGCAGTCCCATGCGATTGAACACATCGGTGGACACCACAAGCACAGGGCGGGATCCCTGCTGCTCGCGCCCTCTCGTCGGTTCAAGGTCGACGTTCCAGATGTCACCGCGCGCAATTCTCACTCGATGATCTCCCGCCCGACGCTCGGCATGTCGATCCACGCCTTATCCTCGTCACTCATGGGGGCGTTGAGGTCGCATTGCGCGACCAGGTCCTCGATGCGGTAGCGCGGCTTCACACGCTTGCCAGGCTCAAGGATGAGCTTGCCGTCTTCGAGCGACGCGGAGGCGGTCTGGTTCTCGCGGAGCGAGAGCTCGCGCGCCATCTCCTTCGGCACCGAGACGACCAGCGACCCGCCGACCTTTCGGAACCTGACCGAGGCTGTGAGCATGGAGGGCCTCCTGTTACACATAAGATATAACATTCGCCGCCCGCTCGTGAAAGCGCGCTCAGTCGGCAGTGGCCGGGATCGAGGCGTCGGGGCGTCATCGCTCCCACTGCGACAAATAGTATAGGAATGGACTGTGACAGGGATTTGGGTCGTCCCAGAGCGACCTGCGCCTCTATCATGAATGGCGCGCCCAACGGGAATCGAACCCGTGTTTTCGCCGTGAAAGGGCGACGTCCTGGACCGCTAGACGATGGGCGCGTGCAGGCTCCGAGCGGTTACGAAGCGCCCGGAGGTATAGGGGCGGGACGGCGGCGGCGCAAGGGTCGCCGTGCATTTTCCAGGCCTCGGGGAGAAGCCGGGGTTTCGGAGAAAGCAGCCGGAGGTCTTGGGGTTGACGCGGGTCGAACTTACGCCAGTTGCGCCCGAAAGGCGCGCAGTTGCGACACCATCTCGTCCGAATACTGGCGCCTCAGGCCGGCCGCCTCCATCGCCGCCCCGTTCACCCGGCGCGTGATCTCGTCGATGTCCCAGGCGTCGGCGAAGCCGAGGCAGTCATTGCTCGCCAGATACCAGCAGCCGGAATAGGCGGCGCCCTCGTCCGTCTCGCAGAAATCGGCCGCTTCTTCCGGCGTCTTTCCGATCGCTCGGCCGAACGCGGAATATTCGTTCCGGCCGGTGAGCTGGATCAGCCCACGGCCGCGAAACCGGTAGCCGTCGCCGCTCGACGCATCCCGGTTCCCGTTGATGCCGGCATAGACGGTGTCGGCGAACAGCCGCGGATCCGAGGTATAGGGCTGGGCGGCCTGCGGCGTGGGAAACAGCGCCGGCCAGACCTCGGAGGCGCGCGCCGGCGAATAGTCCAGATCCTCGACCAGCCTGTTCAAAGCCGGTCCGGCCTCGACCAGGAACTGCCCCATCGCCGCGGCGCGCCGCCGATCGTTGGAGAAGCCGAATTTCTCGAAGGCGGCGGTCAGGGCGGGGACCCACGCCGAAGCGTCGGCCTCCGGGCACACGATGCGCATGGCGTTGGCGAGCGCCTTCGCGTCGGGGTCGACGGTAACGGTCCTCGTCGCTCGCGGGGGAGGGCGGTCTGGGCGACGACCGCCGGCGGCGCTTTCGACGGCGCGGCGGCCCCCGGTATCACCACCGACATGGTGTTCTCGATGAAATCCGCTCCGACATATCCCGACGCCGTGATCCCGAGGAGCAGCTTCCAGTTGCCCGGATCGATCGTGATGATGTCTTGCAGCCCGAGCGCAATGCCTGCGAGCACTCCGGCGATGAAGCCGATCAGCAGGCTCAGCGAGAGATAGGCGAGACTGAACACCGCCTGCTCGCCCGGCGTCGTCGAGTTGAGCGAGCCCGCGTTCTTGAGGCCGACGACGGCGCGCACGCCCTGACCCACCACGCCGAGGAATCCGCACAGGAGCAGGGCAAGCATCACGCTCGCAACCGTCGGACTGCCGCTCCCCATGATCCGCCCCTTGTCCCGTCTCCGCCAAGTCGATGATTAACAAGGCGCACGGGGAAAGGAAACGCGGATTCGAGCGCCATTTCCGGCTCGCGACCGGAGAGACATTCGCTCGCCTTCGAGCGTCCACGCCGCGGGCTTGCGCGCCGCCGCATCGAGCGTCCATTGTCGGAAAAGGGAAACCATGGGGAGACGCATGCGCGCGATTCGCATCCATCAAACGGGCGGGCCGGAAGTCCTCAAGATCGACGAGGTCGAGCTGCCGCCGCCGGGCAAGGGCGAAGTTCGGGTTCGACACCACGCCATCGGCGTGAACTACCTCGACACCTATCACCGCACCGGATTCTATCCGATGCCGCTTCCGTTGATCCCCGGCGCGGAAGGAGCGGGCGAAGTGGTGGAGGTTGGGCCGGGCGTCGCGGGCTTCAAGCCCGGCGACCGGGTCGTCTATGCCGGACCGCCCGGCGCCTACGCCGAGGAGCGCAACATCGGCGCCCAGTTCCTGGTCAAGCTGCCGCGGGCGATCGACTACGATACCGCCGCGGCGATGATGCTGAAGGGGCTCACCGCGCAATACCTCTTGCGCCAGACCTACAAGGTGAAGGAAGGCGACTGGATTCTCGTCCACGCCGCCGCGGGCGGCGTCGGGCAGATCCTCTGCCAGTGGGGCAAGGCGCTGGGAGCCCGGGTGATCGGCACGGTCGGCTCCGCCGATAAGGCCAAGATCGCCAAGAAATGCGGCGCCCACCACACGATCCTCTACCGCGACGAGGACTTCGCCAAACGGGTCGAAGAGATCACCAAGGGCGAGAAATGCGCGGTCGTGTACGACGGCGTCGGCAAGGCGACGTTTCCGGCGTCGCTCGACTGCCTGAGGCCCTTCGGCACGTTCGCGAGCTTCGGATCGGCTTCGGGCGGGATCGAGGGCTTCGATCTCGGCATGCTCGGGCGGAAGGGCTCGCTGTTCGCCACGCGGCCGACCCTGTTCACCTTCATGGCCAACCGGGCGCTGCTCGAGAAGATGGCGCGCGACCTGTTCCGCGTCGTGGCGAACGGCGACGTGAAGATCCGGATCAGCCGGCGCATCCCGCTCGCCGAGGCGGCGGAAGCGCATCGGGCGCTCGAAGCGCGCGAGACGACCGGGTCGATCGTTCTCAAGCCGTAGGCGCCGCCTCTTGACCGCCGTCCCCGGCGAGGAATTCTGCCGGGGACCGCGGAGGCGGACTCCTCGCCTCCTCTTAACCAGGGGCGCGATTCCCGGCCCCGTCCTGTCATCATTGCGCCGCCTTCGCCGCTCATCGCGGCGACGCAGCTTGGCGCAGGGGACACGCGCCTATATAGGAGGTCGGCCAGCCCCGGCCAAAGCGACAGGAAGGGCTTAGTGAGCCAGATGAGCGACAAGAGCTTGAAGCCGGCGGACGCCGGGGCGGCGGTCGTCAAGAAGGAAGAAGGCTGGTGGGAGACGATCAAGGTGATCGTCGAGGCCCTTCTGATCGCCCTCGTCGTCCGTACGCTGCTGTTCCAGCCGTTCAACATCCCGTCAGGCTCGCTGGTGCCGACGCTGCTGGTCGGCGACTACCTGTTCGTGTCCAAATATGCTTACGGTTATTCGCATTTCTCGCTCCCGGGCTTCCTCGACCTGGCCCCGCAGGCGATGCCGGGGCGCGTCTTCGCCTCGCAGCCCAAGCGCGGCGACATCATCGTCTTCAAGCTGCCGAGCGACGGCCAGACCGACTACATCAAGCGTCTGATCGGCCTGCCGGGCGACAAGATTCAGGTCCAGCACGGTCGGCTGATCATCAACGGCGAGGTGGTCCCGCGCGAGGCGATCGCGCCCTTTGCAACCGTCAACCATTTCGGCAAGCCCGAGGAGGCGCCGCGCTACCTCGAGACGCTGCCGGGCGGGGTCAAGCATCAGATCATCCAGATCGATGGCGACGAGGGCACATTCGACAACACCAAGGTGTACGAGGTCCCGCCCGGCCATTATTTCATGATGGGCGACAACCGCGACAATTCCAGCGATTCGCGCCTCGCCGGCGATCAGGGCGGAGTGGGCTATGTCCCGTTCGACAACCTGATCGGCCGGGGCGAGCTGATTTTCTTCTCGATCGGCGACGACACGCCGGCGTGGCAGATCTGGAAATGGCCGTGGACCGTGCGTTGGGACCGCATCTTCCAACGGGTTCATTGACGGCGCCGTGGGCGCCGAGACGATCATGACAAAACGGAGCAAGGCCGAACTGAGCGACCTCGAGACGCGGCTGGGACGCCGCTTCGTGGATCGGGAGCTTGCGACGCTTGCGCTGACGCATCTTTCGGCTCCTGCGGCGCGCGGGCGTTCGTACCAGCGCCTCGAGTTCCTCGGCGATCGGGTGCTCGGGGTCGTCGTCGCCGACCAGCTCTATCGCGCGTTCCCGCACGCGACCGAAGGCGAACTCTCGATGCGGCTCGCCAAGCTCGTCCGGCGCGAGACCTGCGCCGAGATCGCCGCCGAGTGGGATGTCGGCCCGCATGTCGTGCTCGGCGTCGGCGAAGCCCGCTGCGGCGGGCGAAAGAAGGCGGCGATCCTGTCCGACATCTGCGAATCGCTGATCGGCGCCGTCTATCTCGACGGCGGCTTCGAGGCCGCGCGCGACCTCATCCTGCGCGGCTGGGGCGCGCGCCTGACCGCCGACGCCGAGCCCGCCCGCGACCCCAAGACCGCGCTGCAGGAATGGGCGCAGGCGCGCGCGCTCGCTGCGCCCCGCTACGAAGAGGCTGCGCGCAGCGGCCCGGCGCACGCGCCTCTGTTCGTGATGCGGGTCGAGCTTCCCGGATACGGGCCGGCGACGGGCGAAGCGAGCTCGAAGCGCGCCGCCGAACAGGCTGCGGCGCGGGCCTTTCTCGATCAATGGAGCGGCGTATGACCGACACCCGTTGCGGCTTCGTCGCGCTGATCGGCGCGCCGAATACCGGCAAGTCCACCCTCATCAACGCGCTGGTCGGCGAGAAAGTGTCGATCGTCACCCGCAAGGCGCAGACGACGCGCTCGACGGTGCGCGGCGTCGCGATCCGGGGCGCGGCGCAGATCGTGTTCGTCGATACGGCCGGGCTGTTTGCGCCGAAGCGCCGGCTCGACCGGGCCATGGTCGCCTCGGCCTGGGCCGCCGCCGCTGACGCCGACGCCCTCGCCCTGCTGATCGACGCCAAGAAGGAAGCCGGCTCCGCGACCACGACCGAAGAGACCGAGGCGATTCTCGCGACCCTCAAGGGGAGCCGCAAGCCGACGATCCTCGTGCTCAACAAGATCGACCTGCTCGAGCGCGAGCGGCTGCTGGCGCTGGCGGAGCGGCTCAACGCCGCGCATTCCTTCGTCGACACCTTCATGATCGCCGCCGCCACAGGCGACGGGATCGAACGCCTGGCCGATCGGCTCGGGGCGATGATGCCGGAAGGTCCGTGGCTCTACCCGGAAGACCAGATCGCCGAAGCCCCGATCCGCTCGCTCGCCGCCGAAATCACCCGCGAAAAACTGTTCGAGCGCCTTCACGACGAACTGCCCTACCAGACGACGGTCGAGACCGACTCCTGGAAGGAGCAGCCCGACGGCTCCGCCCGGGTCGAGCAGACGGTGTTCGTCACCCGCGAGGGCCACCGCAAGATCGTGATCGGCGAGGGCGGGCGCACGATCAAGGCGATCGGCACGGCGGCGCGCAAGGACATCACCGAAGCGCACGGCGCCCCGGTCCACCTCTTCCTGCACGTCAAGGTGCGCGAGCACTGGCAGGACGACCCGGAGCGCTACCGGGCGATGGGGCTCGAATTCCCCAAGGGGTGAGGCGTCCGCACGCTCGCCAAAGGTCTACGGCGTCAGCACCCCGGGATTCATCACGCCGGCCGGGTCGAGCGCGTGCTTGGCGGCGGCGAGCGCGGCGCCGAACAGGGCGGGGCGCTGGGCGCGATACCAGGGCATGTGGTCGCGCCCGACCGCGTGGTGGTGGGTGATCGTGCCGCCCGCGGCGATCAGCGCATCGGACGCTCGCGCCTTGATGATGCGCCATTGGTCGATCAGCCGGCCGGGGTCGCCCTTGACGCTGAACGTGTAGTAGACCGCCGGCCCGTCGGGATAGACATGGGTGAAGCGGGTCGAGACGACGCCGGAATTTCCCGTCGCCTCGACCAGCGCCGCCTCGGTCGCGCCGCGCACGGCGGCGTGCAGCGCTTCGAGCCGGTCCCAGGTGATCGCGGTTTCGAACGTGTCGTTGATGACGCCCATGGGAACGGTCAGTTCGCGCGCGTAGGGCATGCGGAGGAACGCCGTGCGCCAGCGCAGCGCCGCCGCTTCGTCGTGATGACGTCGGCCGCCGTGATCGGCCATGAGCTCGGTCGCCCGCGCCATCCAGGGGCCGACCGGATGGTCGGACGACTCGAAGGCGAGCACCAGCAGACTCTCCTCGTAGGCGTTGACGCCATACGTCCCGGCTTCCGCGTTGTCGATCACGCGCAGGTTCGACGGATAGAGGCCGGCCTGAGAAACCGCGCGCACGGCGCGGGCCGCGGCGAACAGGTCGGGGAAGCCGAACACCGCGTCGGCGCGGAAGCGCGGCCGGCCCTGCAGCCGCATCCAGGCTTCGGTGATGGCGCCGAGCGCGCCTTCCGAGCCGATCATCAGCCGATCGGGGCTTGGCCCGGCGCCGGAGCCGGGCAGGCGGCGCGATTCCATCACGCCCGCGGGGGTCACCGTGCGCAGGCTCTCGACGAAGTCGTCGATGTGGGTGTGGAGGGTGGCGAAATGGCCGCCGGAGCGGGTCGCGATCCAGCCGCCCAGCGTCGAGTGCTCGAAACTCTGCGGGTAATGGCGGAGCGCGAAGCCGTGCGGCTTGAGCGCCGCCTCGATCGCCGGGCCGCGAATTCCGGCCTGGATGCGCGCCGCCCGGCTCGACGGGTCGACTTCGAGCACCCGGTCGAAATTGCGCATATCGAGGCTGACGGCGCCGGCGAAAGAGTCGCCGACCGCCGGCTCCACGCCGCCGACGACCGAAGAGCCGCCGCCGAACGGCACGACCGCGACGTTGCGCTCGGTCGCCCAGTCGAGCGTCGCGGCGACCTCGCTTTCGTTGGCCGGCAGCGCGACGAGGTCGGGGGCGTTGGCGAAGTCGCGCGCGAAGGCCCGGACCGTCTCGGGAAACGACTTTCCATAAGTGTGCAGAAGCCGCTCGTGCGGGTCGGCGGTCAGGACGCCGGACAGCGCTGCCGGCGGCGCGACGCGCGGGGCGCGGAGCGCGATTTCGCTCGCCTCGGGGGGCGGCGGCGCGGAGTGCGGCTCGACCCCGATTTTCCCTGCGACGAAGCGCAGGAGCTGATCGCGTTCGGGATCCGAAAGCCCGTCGCCCTCGAACCCCCAGCCATAGAATTTCAGCCGGCGCGTCATGCGGCGTTTCCCCTGCTTTGCCTCATGATGCGCCAGGTGTGGACGGATGTCATGTAGACGCGGCCGTTGGCCGCGTCCGACGCGCTCGGCGATCGCGTCTGCAGCGTCCGACGCGATCGCCGGCGCCCACTGTAGACGCGGCCGTTGGCCGCGTCCGACGCGATCAACGATCGCGTCTACAGCGTCCGACGCGCTCAACGATCGCGTTTACAGGGCTGCGGTCAGGAACCCTGCGAAATAGGCGGCGAGCTCCGCATGGCCGTCGAGCGGCAGGACGTGGGCGACATACTGGTCCGGCCGCACCACGACGAGCGCGCCGCGATCGCGATCGACGCCGCGCAGGTCGAAAATGTCGACGCCCGACTTGAGGTGCGGGCAGAACAACTTCTCGTAGTCGATCAGGCCGAGCGGGCCCTTGGCGGGGCGGAGCAGCGGCGGCATCGCCTCGAGCGCGAGGGCGCGGTGGCCCTGCTGGAAGACGGCGCGCAGATCGAAGACCGCGTCGATGTCGGCGCCCCTCGGGGTGAAGCGCGGCGCGAGCGTCCGGCTCACGAAGTCGCACAGCGCCCGGATCTTCGAGCCGGCCGCCGTCGGGTCGCCGCGATCGGCGAAGGCGATCAGGCGGAAGCGGCCGTCGGCCTCCATCGTCTCGATCAGTTCGATCGCCTTGGCGTCGGCGAGCCGCACGACCGGGGCGGAGTGGAAGCGCGTCCCGACCTCGAAGCCCCTGGCGAGCTCCTGATGCTCGACGCCGCCGGTGAGCGCGGAGCGCGCGTAGCGGGTCACGACGCCCGCGGTGTAGCGCCCCTGCTGGACGAAATAGGCCTGAAGGTCGGCGGGATCGACGCCGTGCGGCGTCTCGGGCGATTTCAGCGGCGCCGCCATCATGCCCGACCATTCGCGGTCGAAGTCGATCAGGTTCTGCGCGATCGCCCGCCGCTCGGACGAATAGGTCGAGAGCAGCGACGAAGGGGCGCGCTGCTCCAGGACGGCGGCGAGCTTCCAGCCGAGGTTGAAGGCGTCCTGCACCGAGACGTTGAGGCCCTGTCCGGCCTTGGCGCTGTGGGTGTGGCAGGCGTCGCCCATGATGAAGACGCGCGGATCGCGTTCGCGGGTGGGAGAGGCGTCGTCGAAATGGTCGGTGATGCGCTGGCCGACCTCGTAGACCGACCACCAGGAGACCGACTTCGCCTCGAACGCATAGGGCTTGAAGATGCGCTGCGCGGCGCGGACGATGTCGTCGAGGGTGATGGCGCGGCTGGTCACGCGCTCGTTCTCGGCGAGCTTGTCCATCTCGACGTAGATGCGCAGCATGTAGCCGCCCTCGCGCGGGATGACGAGGACGTTGCCTTCGCGCTCCGACTGGATCAGGCACTTCTTGCGGATGTCGGGGAAATCGGTGACGGCCAGCACGTCCATCACGCCCCAGGCCTGGTTGGCGTAGTCGCCGACGAGCTTGAAGCCGAGCGCCTCGCGCACCGAACTGCGCGCCCCGTCGGCGCCGACGACGTAACGCGCCCGGACGGTCTCGATCTGGCCTTTGTGCGCCTCGTCGATGCGCTCGATGCGCGCCGTCACGGCCTCCGCGCCGACGTCGAGCCCGACGAAGCGGCGATTGTAGTTCGGCACGAGCCGGTTCGGCGACCGCGCCATGATGTCGAGGAAGAATTCATGCACCCGCGCCTGGTTGATGATGACGTGGGGATAGGGCGCAATCCCGTCCTCGACGTCCTGGATCACCCCCGAGCGCACGATCTCGCCCGGCCGCTCGGCGCTCGGCTTCCAGAACGCGGTCTCGTTGACCCAATAAGCCTCGCGCTCGACGCGCTCGCGCATGGCGAAGGCCTGGAACATCTCCATCGACCGGCAGGCGATGCCGTCGGCCTGGCCGATCTGAAGCGGCCCCGCCTTCTGCTCGACGATGCGGGTCTTGATGTCGGGAAAGCGCGAAAGCTGCGCCGCCAGCGTCAGCCCCGCCGGGCCGCAGCCGACGATGAGCACGTCCACCTCCGTCGGCAAAGCGTCCGTGTCGGCGAGCGCGGCCGGATTCGGATTCGGTTCGAGAACCTCGGGATCGCCGGGCCGGAACTTGTCGAGGTAGAATTGCACGGGCGTTCTTCCTTTGGCGTCGTCGGCTGCAGCCGATCTCGAGGGTCGATATAGACAGTATGCTTATAATCGGTATACTGTCAATATGAAGAGGCAGGCCATTCCATGAGCGAGACGAGCGGACTGAGGCAAAAGCCCGGCTTCCTGGCGCGGCGCTTCCAGCAGATCGCGGTGGCGGTGTTCCACGCCGAGGTCGCCGCCGCGGGCGCCGACCTCACCCCGGTGCAATATTCGGTGCTGACGGCGCTCGGCGCCCATCCGGGCGTCGATCAGGCGACGCTCGCCGGCCTCATCGCCTTCGACCGCACGACGATCGGCGGCGTGGTCGACCGGCTCGCGCAGCGCGGCCTTCTGGACCGGCGCCCGCATCCGACCGACCGTCGCGCGCGGGCGCTCGAGATCACGCCTGCCGGCGACGCCCTGGTTGCGGCCATCGAGCCGGCGGTGGAGACGGCGCAGCGCCTGATGCTGAGCGGACTCGCCGCCGACGAAGCGCAGGAGTTCATGCGCCTTCTGGCCAAGGCGGTCGACGGCTGCAACGCGCTCAGCCGCGCGCCGATGGCGGAGTCCGCGTGAGGCGCGAGCAATCTGCGCCGTCGACGAAGGCGCGGAAATGTTGGTATAGGTCGTCTGTCAAATGATGTTTACGGCAGTCGGACGAGGCCTGCAAAAGACGGCTGAACGGCGAACGCTGACCGCTCCGTCCCCGACGGGGTGAGTGAATTGGAAGAGGCTCGGTTGGGACAATGTCGTCCGCGGAACCTTCAAGACCCGCCGTCGACAGCGCGCCGCTGATCGAGGGCGAGCGGCGTCAGGTGTCCGTTCTGTTCGCGGACATGGTCGGCTACACCGGCATCGTTGAGCGACTGGGGGAAGAGAAGGCCCTCCCGTTCGTCAGAATGATCTACGAAAAGCTGACCGGCGTCGTTCGCGCTCATGGCGGTTCGGTGCGGGGCTTCGGCGGCGACAGCGTCATGGCGGTGTTCGGCGTCCCCGAAGCCCAGGAGGACGCGGCGCTTCGGGCCTGCCAGGCGGCTCTTGCGATCCACGGGGCCTTCGCCGACGCCGAGGACGAGATCGAAAGCCAGTTCGGCGAGCGGCCGGCGATGCGCGCCGGCGTGAGCTCCGGACTGGCCGTCATGGCGCCGGTGGAGGGGGATGGAGCGGAGCCGACCGCCGTCGGCGACCCGGTGAATCTCGCCGCGCGTTTGCAGAGTCTCGCGCCTCCGCACGGGACGCTGATCTGCGGCGCCACCCGACGGCTTGTCGAGTGGTTCGTGGAGGCAAGCTACGACGGCGAGCGGGTGATCAGGGGCCGGTCGAAGCCGCAGAAGCTTTGGCGTCTGCTGTCGATCCGCAAGGGGGCGACGCGCTTCGACGCTTCCGTCGGCCGGGGGCTCAGCCCCTACGTCGGCCGCGACGCGGAGCTTGCAAGACTTCGCGCCGCGCTCGCCCTCTCGAAGATCCGGCGCCAGGTGATCGACATCGTAGCCGAACCGGGACTCGGCAAGACTCGACTGGTCTTCGAATTTCTGAAGCCGCTGAGAGAAGGGGAAACGCTCGTCCTGACCGGGCACTGCACGGCCGACGGCCAAAGAGTTCCGTTCATGCCCTTCCTCGAGGTCGTCCGCGACGCTTTTCGCATCCGGCCGGGCGACGACGCCGCCGAGATCACGCGCAAGATCGACGCAGGCCTGCGCGCCTTCGACATACACGGCACGGAAAACCTCGGACTCCTGTTGAACCTTCTCGGTCTCGAACCGCCGGAGGCGGCGCTCGCGGGCCTCGACGGCGTCTTGATCGGCTTGCGGACGCGCGACCTGTTGCCGGCGCTCGTGACGGCGCGTCGTCGCGCTTCCTCGATCGTTCTCCTGATCGAGGACATCCACTGGATCGACGGCGCATCGGAAGAGTTGCTCGGCCGGCTGGTCTACGCCGACTCGAATCCGAATCTCCTCGTCATCCACACCGGACGGCCGGAATACGTCCCGCGCTGGCGGGGCGGCGCCGACGTCACGACGCTTGCGCTCAAGCCGCTGGCCTCCACCGACATCCGGCACCTCGTGCAAACCCGACTCGGCGTCGATTCCGCGCCCGACGCCCTCATCCGTCAGGTCACCGAACGCGCGGCCGGCAACCCGCTGTTCGGCGAAGAGATCCTGAGCTACCTGATCGACCAGGGCGCCTTGAAGGTGGACTCCGGCAAGGCGGACTTCGACGCCTCGAAAGGGGAAGGCGGGCTGCCGGCGAGCATGCAGACCCTGCTCGCGGCCAGGATGGAAAAGCTGCCGGCCGAGGACCGCGCGATTCTTCAGGCCGCGTCGGCGATGGGGCGTCGGTTCGAACCGAGCCTGCTTTCCGTCGTGACCGAGGCGCCGGACGACGTCGGGCCGGCGCTGCTGAGGTTGCAGGCGCAGGACATCATCTATCGCGACGCCAAATCCTCCGACTACGTGTTCAAGCACGTTCTCTTGCGCGACTCGGTCTATCAGAGTCTGCTCGGCGGGCGTCGGGCCGATCTGCATCGAAAAATCGCCGAGGCGATCGAGGCGCGCAGCGGAGGGCGGCTCGTCGAGTTCGCGGAAACCCTGGCTCATCACTATGGGTTTACCGACCGCAAGGACCTCGCTTTCACCTATCTCGCCATGGCGGGGTCGAAGAGCCTTGGCGTCTTTTCGCTCGACCAGGCCGACGGCTATTTCGCGTCCGCGCTGGCGCTGCACCAACGCGATGCGACCTGCGCCAGCGACGCCCAGCTGGTCGAATGTCTCGCCAACTATGCGCTCTGCCTCAACATCTCGCTGCGGGTGAGGACGATCAACGAACTCGCCGTGACGTTCAGGCCGGTTCTGAACCGGGTCGGGCCATGCCGCGATCACGTGCTGTTTCTGCATCACAACGTGGCGAGCCTGGTGTGGGCGTCGCGGTTTCGCGACGCGCTCGAGGCCCAGCGGGAGCTGACGGCGATGGCGCGCCGGCTCGGCGACCCGAAATCCCTGGCCTACGCTCTGGTCAGCGACTTGTCGGTTTCGACCTACGCGGCGCCGAGTCCGATCGAGGCCTTCGAGGCGAAGCGGCGTGAAGTCGAGGCCGCGCTGGCGAATGTCGACGACGCCTATATTCACAATTTCTACCTGGCGGTTCTGGCGTGGGACCAAATGAATCGGGGCCGCATCGTGGAGGCGCGTCAGGCGGTCGAGCGGCTGAATGCGGTCGGTTCGTCGATGAACGACCCGAGGTCGCTGGGCTACGCCGCGTCGATGAACGCGTTGCTCGCGATCCTCAGCGACAATTACGAGGCGGCGCTCGAATTCGCCGAGTTGGGCATGAGCGTCGCGCGCGCGCCGTTCGAATTGGCCTCCGCGACCAATGCGCGGATCGACGCGCTCGTGATGCTCGGCAGGCCGGGCGCGCTCGACGAACTCGATCGCTACATGGCCCAATGCGTCGAGAATGGCTGGTCGCTGTTTCTGGCCGGGCCGGAGAGCCTTGCCGGCGTCGGGCTCGCGCTGAACGGCCGCATCGACGAGGGACTTCGCCGGATCGAAGAGGCGATCGCCCGGCGCGAAAAAGAGGGCTATCGCGCAGCCGCCGACTGGGGGCGCATGTTCCTGTGCGAAGTCTATCTCGAGATCCTTTCCGGCGGGGGCGACGCGTCCTTGGCGATGCTGCTGAGGAACGCCCGTTCGATCGCCAAGGCGTTCCTCGTCGGGCCGAAACGCATCGTGAAGCTGATCGAGCAGGTGCGCTCGAATCCGCAATTCGATCCGGAAGGACATTTCTTCGGCCGCACCGAGATGATCCTCGGCCTGCTGTACAAAGCCAGGAAGCAGAAGGCGCTTGCCGCTCGCCATCTGACCGGCGCGCGGCGCATTCTCGGCGCCTTCGGGCGTTCGCCCACGCTGGCGCGGGTCGAATCGGCGCTCGCCGAAGTCGCAGAGGGCTGAGCCCGGCGCTCAGCCCGTCAGCTTCGACAGGTACGTGATGGCGGGCAGGCTCGGCAGAAACGTGTAGGCGCCGCCGCGGGCCCACACGAAGCGGGGAAATCCGCGCAGACGGATGTGGCCGCCGTTGCGCAGTCGGAGGTCGAACCAGCTCGTCTCCGGCTCGTTCGCGCCGAGCAGCGGATCGTTGGATCCGGTGATGTCCGGGTCCTGCAGTCCGAGGTTGATCCAGTCGTACATCACCGCCTCGAACTGCGCCCCGAGGCTCGCGCCGATGAAATTGCCGAGAAGCCCGCGTTCGGCGTCGTCCGGAAGCTTCGGGTCGAAATCGGGACCGTAGCTCATGCCGCGTCTCACCAGGCGACGGGTCCGATTGGCGATGCGCTGGACGATCTGTCCGCCGCGGGGGTTCGCCCGGCGAATATGCGAGCCTGCGGGACAGGTGGAGCCGCGGGGATAGTCGAAATTGGTCTCCGAGACGCCCGGCTCGGGCAGCGGCGAATCCGGGGAGAGCGCGAGCGGCACGCCGTTGCGCCAGCGGCCGCACATTTGCGCTGCGACGATCTCGCGGAGCGCGCCGACGCGGTCGAGGCCGGCGCCGATCCAGCCTTCCTCGCCCTTGGGAAGAAGCTGGCCGACGTCGGGATGCGACAGCAGGCGCTCGGCGGCCGTGGTGAGATAGCGCTCGAAGCCCGCGGCGTCCTGCCGCAAGACGCGAAAGGCGTTGTAGCTTCCGTTGAACCCGAGCTCGCGTGGAACAGGAACCCCGAACTCGAGGCCTTCGAAGCGGGTGGGGTGGCCGAGGAGGACGGTTCCCAGAGGATCCTTGGGCTCGTCGACCCGCCTCTGCTCGGGATCGTCGATTCCCTGAAAGCGCGGCTGGGAGATGTTGTCCTTGTAGTCGAAGAACACCTTCTGGTTCGGAAGGCTGCGCCCGTCCAGAACCCCGACGATCGTGAACGCCGGGGCGACCTGGGCCTGCGCCTTGTCGAGAGAGGCTTTGAAATCGGCGTAGATCGAGGCGACGATATGGACCCGCGCCGGATTGTCGAACGGTTGGGGCCAGTGCTCCGGGGCGCCGGGTCCGAAATCGCCGAGCTTCAACGCGCGCCGGGTCATGCCCTCGACGAATTCGGTCGGGAAGCTCGCCAGCGTGTCCTGCGGCGCGCCGAGCGCCCGCAGCCCCGCGAAGGTCAGGCCGATGTTGAAGAAGGCGTCCGGGCGCGCACGTCCCGGCGCCTCGTTCGTGATCCTCGGGACGTCGTCGCTGCCGCCGGCCGCCGCAACGCCGAGAAACCTGCGCGCGGCGTCGCGATTCCGCACTTCGAGCACGAGATGGCGGACGAGATTGCGCCGGTAGCCGCGCAGGATGTTGCCCTGAATCTCCAGCCGGTCGAATGCGACGCTCACCACCCCACCCCCAGCTTCTGGCGAACCTGCGCAACGGAAAATCCGGGATAGGCGCGATAGCCGCCACCCAGCGAAAAATTGGGGTTGGCGTTGAGCTGAAGGATGTACTCGCGCGACAGGGAGCGGAGCAGCCCCGGCTCCCGCTTGCGCTCGACCCCGCGCGCCGCGTCCTGCAGCCTGAACAGATCGGTGGGCAGATCCGGCGCCTGGAACAGGTCGTGAGCGTGGATCCAGTCGATGAAGGCGTCGATCTTGGTCTCGCACGGCTTGACCGCTTCGCCGCCCTCGACCAGGTCCATGATCGCGTCGAAAACGCTGCCGACCGTCGCGATGAAGTCGCGGATGTAATTGGTGAAGTCGCCGTCGTAGACCGAGATCATGCACAGGTTGTCGCCGATCACCACGAAGCGGGCGAAGTGCACCGTCCCGACATTGTCCAGTCCCGCGAAAATCTCGTTGACGTTCTGCGCGACGGCCATCGCCGCATAAGCCCGCCCGAGCGGCGACTTGTCCTTGAGCGGCATGACCAGGTTCATCATCCGCTGCACGTTCTCGCTCGGCTGCGGCGTCGGGCGCGGGCCGCCCGGCAACGGCGGGGTCGGGCGCAGCCAGGCCCAAAATGGGATCACGATCCAGTTGGCGAGAAGCTTGAACCACCACTTCCTGGGTAAATCGTCGACGAACGTATCGAACCCGCTCTCACCCGCCATTGGTCATACTCCCGAGAACGGGCATCCGGCGACGCCGCCGCGGCGCTTGCGCGAGAATTCATAGGCGTTGCGGCGCAGGCTCAGAATCGGGTCGTTCGATGGTTCGAGGCCTTCGACCAGTCGCCACGGGTTGAAGCTCAGCCGTTCGCCGTCCGCGTCCTGATCGCTCGCGACGGCGTCGATCGTCAGCGTCCCCATGACGATTCTCGTCCGATGGGGAGGCCACGACCGCGACGGGTCGTCGAAGTCGTCGCCGGTTTCGCCAATCGTCATCATCAGAATGAAGCGCACCGGCTCGGGATCCGTCCCGATGCCGAGCTTGCCCTTGATGCGCAGTTGCAGGTCCGACTTCAGATAGTCGTCAACCACCGGATCTTCAGGGCCGGTGTTCAGGACGCCCGACACCGGCACCCAATTGAAGCGCACGGCGCGACGCGTCCCGTCGGGCGCGACGGCGAAGAAGGTGTGCACGGCATGATAGGCGGCGCGGGCGTAGCTCTTCGGCGCGCCGATCGCCGCCGCGTGAAAGATCGACAGCTCCGAACGGGCGTGTTCGTCGGCGTATCGCAAGGCCCCGGCGACCGAACTGGTGGTCTGGCCGGGATAGGGTGCGGGCAGGGCGGGCTGAATCAACTCCAGCAGCTCCAGCAGCTTGCGCCACGCCGATTGGCGCGTGACCGGCGCTTCGGGGTTGGTGTAGCTGGCGAACTTCAGGAACGTCTCGTATGTCGGGGTGAAGAACTCGGTCAGGGTCATGGCGAGCAGGTCGACCGCCCGCTCTTCCTGCTTGTCTTGTTCGAGGTGGAATCGAACCGCGAGGCCGCGCACGTCGGACCATCCGTCATGAAGCGCCGTCTTGCCGGAGCCGTTCGAGAAGCGCGCGGTCACCTTGATCTTGCCGCCCTGGAAATGCTCGGCGACGCAATAGTCCCTGGCCGCCTCCGACGCGACGAAATGGCCCTCGACGCCGACGCCGTTGGTGTGCACCGGGCGCCGCCTCGTGTCTCCGCCCGGGACAATATCGAGCGCTTCGACCGCTTTTTTCGCCATCTCTTCTTCGGTCATCGCCAATCTCTCACCGAGGGACGGACCCTGCGCAGGTCCCGTCAGGCATGGAACGCCAGCCTGAGGCCCGGCCGCGGCCAGCGCTTCTTCAAGATCCTGCCGCTGCTCGACGCGGTGAGGTAGACGTCCTGCATGTCGTCGCCGGCGAAACAGAGATTGGTGGTGAAGAG
>CAMFKX010000083.1 GCA_945957375.1 uncultured Roseiarcus sp. | reverse complement strand
GGAAATATTGAGATCCTGACAGCAAAATCAGCGATTTACTTGGGGAATGTGGGTTCATGCCACAGCGCCCCAGCGACAGGATCGATGACGCCGTTCGCAAGGTGCTTTCCGAGTTAGCGCCGAAAAGGGATGGCGAGACTAAGGATGGTGAGGCATGAGCCACGACGATCGCAAACGCGCGATTGGCAAGGTGGTCTCGGTCGCGGCCGATCGCTTCGTCGTCGAGATGCACGCCGGCACCGACAATTTCACAGTCGTCGGATTCGACGACGTGCATTATGTGGCGCGGCTGGGGTCATTCTTGATGATCCCGTCGCAGTCGGAATATGTCGTGGTCGAGGTTGTCGGCCTTCGTGAACGCGATGCGAGCACGCCGTCTGAGCGGGGCGACTTCGACCGGGCTGGCTCCTCAAAATATCTGGATGTGGTGCCCGTCGGGATGTTGCCGATGCGCGGCGGCGCGTTCCGTTTCGGTGTGTCGGTTTTCCCGTCTCTGTATGCGGACGCACTCTACGCACTTGACGGCGAACTCGATCGCATCTTCGAGACCGAGGCGGCCGTGGAGCCGTCAGTCGGCCCGGATGGCGGCGCCTGCGAACCCGAAGGGGCCACGCGCTATCGGGTTCTGCCCATCGGCAAGTCGGTGGTGTTCGAGAACTACGACATCAAGGTCCGGCTGAACGAGTTCTTCGGCGGTCATGTCGCCGTTCTGGGCAATACCGGCAGCGGCAAGTCCTGCACGGTCGCCTCGGTCTTGCAGTCCCTTTTCAGCAAACCCGAGGAGCATCATGCTCGCGGCGCGACGTTCATCGTCTTCGATGTCAATGGCGAGTACTACGCAGCCCTGAACGCTTCCGCGAAGGAGGGGGCCATCGGGGTCGAGCGCGTCGTTCTCGACGGCACGGCGGCAGGCTTCCGCTTACCGCATTGGTTCCTGGAGCTTGCGGAATGGGAGCTGCTGCTGCAAGCCAGCGAGCGCACCCAAGTACCCATCCTGCGCATGGCGCTCGGGCTCTCCACCCTGTTCTCAAATGTGGGGGCCGCAGAACTCAACAGCGTCCGCAATCACATCCTCGCCAAGTGCATCACCCAGATCATGCGCGACGACTCTTCGAGCCCGTCCAAGCATGATCGGATCATTGGCATCCTTCAGCGCTTCAGCACGAACGAGATCAACGCCCCAAAAATCCGGCCATTCATTGCGATCAACTTTGGCCAAATGGCCAACCCTGCGGGGCTGGATGCTTATCTGGTCGGCCCGAACGGCTTCGAGTTGGAGGATCTGAAGCTCCCAGACTATCAGAATCTGCCTTTTGATTTTTCCGCCCTCGGAGACGCGATAGACCTCGCCATCTTGTATGCGGAGGCGCACGGCAATCGGCAGATCCGTGACTACTGCTCCCAGATGGTGACGCGCTTTCAGGCGCTGGAAGATCGTCGGGAGTATGAATTTCTTCGCCACGAGGCGGTCGGTGCTGCCGCCGACAATGGAGAGCTGGAGTTTCTGACCCGCCTGGTCGGGCTGGTTGGAAAGGAAGCCGGTCACACCAAGGCCAACCAAATCATCATCATCGACATGAACGATGTCGAGGACGAGGTGGTCGAGCTGGTCAGCGCGGTGATTGCGCGGATGCTGTTTCGCCTGCTCCGGCGAGCCGATCCGCGCAACCGCTTCCCGATTCACCTCCTGCTGGAAGAGGCTCACCGTTACATCTCTGCGACGCCATCCCGCTATGCCGTGGACGCGACCAAGATTTTCGAGCGCATCGCCAAGGAAGGGCGCAAATACGGTATGTTCGTGCTGTTGGCGTCCCAGCGCCCGAGTGAATTGTCCAAGACTGTGCTCAGCCAGTGCTCCAACTTCCTGGTTCACCGCATCCAAAATCCCGACGATCTCTCTCAGATTCGCCAGATGACACCGTTCATTTCGGAGTCGGTCCTGAAGCGGTTGCCGTCGTTACCCCGGCAACACGCGCTGGTGTTCGGGACGTCCGTCAATTTGCCGACGACCTTCAAGGTCAGGGAGGCATCCCCGCGACCGCGGAGCGACGATACCGCCGTCATTGATCTGTGGTTCCACGAAGAAGGTCGAATGGCTGACATTCGCCTCGCGCCTCGTCCGATCGACGCTGCCGCTGCGGCGGCTGGAGGGGAGCCGATGGCGGTAAACGAAACGCCGGACGATGACATATTCTAGCGATCTGGAAGGCCTAGCGCAGACACTGGAGGCGACAGGGGACTACAGGGTGATCCGGCGTCTCAAGCCGCGCCCTCGCATCGTTCCGCCTCCCGGCACCCCGCTGCGCCTTGGCCTGGTGGTCGATGTGGAGACGACTGGGCTTGACCCTCAGCGCGACGAGATCATCGAACTCGCTATGACGCCATTCAACTACGGCTTGGATGGCACCATTTTCAGCGTAGGTGATAGCTTCCAGGGGCTGCGTCAGCCGAGAGAGCCTATCGGACCGGAAATCACCGCGATCACGGGCATAACTAACGAGATGGTGGCCGGCCGGATTATCGATCCCGCCGTAGTGGCCACATTCGCGGCGCCGGCTTCGCTTGTCATCGCGCATAACGCCGCTTTTGATCGCCGCTTCCTTGAACGATTCAGCGACGTGTTCTCGACGAAGCCTTGGGCTTGTTCGCTCAGCCAGATCGATTGGGCATCGGAGGGGTTCGAGGGCACGAAACTCGCCTATCTCGCTCAAGCCGCCGGCTTTTTCTACGACCGCCACCGCGCTATGCACGACTGTCTTGCGACGGTCGAGCTGTTAGCTATGTCGCTCCCTCAATCTGGCGTCACGGGGCTGTGTCGCCTCCTGGAAGGCGCTCGTGCCGTTTCTTGGCGCATCTGGGCGGAAAACTCGCCCTTCGACCTCAAGGATGTTCTCAAGGCGCGGGGATACCGCTGGAACGGCGATCCCGGACCGCAGCCGCGCGCTTGGTATATCGACGTTCCCGAACACCAGCGCGAAGCCGAGCTTCGGTTCTTGAGAACGGAGATCTATCGGTATGAGGTCGATCCTCCGGTCCGGCGGATCGATGCGTATGATCGGTTTTCAGACCGGATCTGAAAGCTGTCGAAGGCTACGCTGTTGCTTGCTTCGGACGGAGTGGGGCTCGCACTTCCATCTCATGCATCGCGGCTCGCGTGACAGACGATGACTTTAATGGTAGGGACATAGCGCAAGTTTGGCTGGATGCACGGAGCGGACTGGATTGTTTCCTGCATCCGTTGCTTGACGATAGTCTCCGAAAGTACGGTGTTTCGGCCTTCCCAGGAAAAATGCTGCAATATCAAGAGCCAGCCGTTTTGGCGGGATGATTGACGGTATAGTGTTGCAAAAAATATTTTTATCCCCGTATTTTCAATATCTTATCCGACTTATTGATAATCGAGTGGGAGTGATCTGAGGCTTCAGGACACAGAATCGAGGAACCTCGGCGCGCGCTTTTCCAGATTGGCCCTGACGGCCTCGATCTGATTTGGTGAACCAAGCAGCTTGCGCTGCTCCTCCGTCTCGGTCGCGAGACCGGCGGCCACATCGCTAGTGACAGCGTCGTTGAGCAGCCGTTTTATAGCGCGGATCGCATCCGGGCTGCGCCCTGCGATCTCGCGCGCCGTAGCGATCGCCGCAGCCAGGGGGTTCGCCTCCAGCCGCGTGGCGAAGCCATAGGCCAGAGCCTCCTCAGCCGAAAAGACGCGCGCCGTGTAGGTCAATTCGCGGACGACGTCCTCACGCGCGAGATGACGCATGAGCTGTGTCCCAGCCATGTCGGGCACCAGTCCCCATTTCGCTTCGACGATGCTGAATTTCGTCCCGGGCGCGACGTAGCGCAGATCGGCGCCAAGGGCGAGCTGGAAGCCGCCGCCGAAGGCGACGCCATGCACGGCGGCAATCACCGGCACTGGCAACTCTCGCCACAGCCATATGATGTGCTGCGCAAAGTTGGCGAAACCATGCGTGCGTTTCGTCAGATCGGCGAATGGCAGGATGCTGCGCCCCTCGGTCGTGGCGACGATGCGCTCGATATCCAGTCCGGCGCAAAAGGCGCGGCCTTCTCCGGAAATCACCACGACGCGCACGGCGGCGTCTTCCTTGAGCCGAGCGCCGGTTTCGGCAATAGCCGTGAACATCTCCGGATCAAGCGCATTCATCTTGTCCGCGCGGTTGAGGCGAAGATTGGCAATACCGTCTGTGATCGTCAGGCGGATACGATCGTTCATGTTGGGGTATCCTTCCTTGGCAAGACGTTCGGCGATTGACCGCGCTGAGACTTTCCTCGGATGGCGAGGCAGGAGTAGGATGGCTCAAGTCTCGGCCCGCCTCGACGAAATGCAGCGTCACGCCAGGTCTCCACGTGAGAGAGGCGAAGCCTGATGGCCGCGGAGCGCGACTCGTTAACGAGCTCCGGTAAGCTACGATCGACCTACGTGGCTAATCGCGCTTCATTTTGGATGATCACGGCGAATCCCTGCCGCCACGATCGATAGCGCGGCGACCACCCGAGCTCCCGCTTGGCCTTGGCGTTCGATCCCGCACGCGACTGCGTCATCATGACGACGATGTGACGCCCGGCGACAAGGCGACCCAGCCATGCCGGCACGTGAAATGGGGGCTTCGCCCCAAGCATAACAGCGATCTCGTTGAGCCAGTCATGCACCGGCGCGGGATCGTCGTCGACGATATTGTAGATGCCGCAACCTTGCTCGACCGCGAGCGCGGTCGCCTCCGCGGCGTCGTCGACGTGCAGGAACGACCACCACGCCGTGCCGCCGCCGATCACCGGCATGCGGCGCTTGCGAATCTGTTCGATCACGGACCGATCGAAGACACCGGTGTCAGGACCATAAAATCCACCATAGCGCAGCGCGACGCCGGCGATTCCCGGCGTTGTCGTCGTCGCGCGCTCGAGATAGCGGATCGCGTCAAGCGTCTGGCGGAACTCCGGCGGCGGATCTTGGTCGAGCGGATCATCTTCCGATTTCACGTATCCACCAACTCTAGCATAGGGCCAGCCGCAGAAGCTTTGCGCGACCATACGCTTCACGCCGCAGTCGCGCGCGGCCGCGAGCAGATGGTCGGTTCCGGTGGTGCGCAGCCGATTGCTGCTTGCAAAGACGCGGTCGAACTTGCGCAGGTCCGACGCACCTTTCAAATCCGTCAGTTGATGCACGATCACATCCGGGCGCGCCGCAGAGATCGCGGCGGAAATGGCTGTCTCATCGAGCGCGTCCGCGACCACCGGCTCGGCGCCGAGTTCCCGCAGGAAGCCGGTCTTCGCGGGCGTTCGCGTCAATCCGACCACGCTATGCCCGCGGCCGACCAAGCGGGGAACCAGGCGGCGTCCGATGGCACCCGTCGCGCCTGCAACGAAAATGCGCATGACTTACCTCATGGCCTTGCTAACCTACTTTGAAGTAGGTAGTGTCGATCTCGATGAAATCAAGGGTACGCAAGCGTCTGAGCGCGGAAGAACGGCGGGCCAAAATTCTCGACGCGGCCGTATCCGCATTTGCGCGCGACGGGTACGAAAGCACGAAAATGGACGGAATCGCGGCGCGCGCCGGGGTCACCAAGCCGGTGCTCTACGATCATTTTGCTTCGAAGCGGGCGCTCTTCCTGGCGGTGCTCGAGTCGATCCGCGACGGCCTGATCGCCAGGGGCAAGGCGATCGCACGAGACGATGCCGACCCGGAGCAGAAGTTCCGCCGCTCGATCGACGCGTTCCTTGAGTTCGTCGAGCTAGCGCCCAATGCCGCACGGGTATTGCTGACGGTTCCGGCGGGAGACCCGGTCGCGGCGAAGCTCTCGCGCGAGGTCCAAGCCGGCGCGTCTGCCGGCATCGCTGTCCTGCTGGCCGAGCTCGTGCCCGGCGGAACGTCGTCGTGGCGCTTACAAGGCAGCACGGAGTTTCTGAAGGAGGGCCTCCATGCGGTCGCCGTATGGTGGCTCGATAATCCGGGCCCGACCCGCGAGGAGATCACGGAAGTCGTATTGGACGTTGCCTGGGTGGGACTGCGGACGAAGGCGGGGCGCTGACGGAGCGACAGCAAACCGAGGCGCCATAGACGAAGGCGGTGAGGCATGAGAGATCTTGAACTCGAGATCGCCGGCGCGACCTTCGTCGCCATAGGGCTTGGCCGTCTCCGAGTGCAGGTGTTCGAATATCCAATCGCGTCGAACACGTTTTGGGCCAGGCGACGACTCCTCCTGCGTCAATCCTTGTACCGAAAGAGATGGAAGGATCCGTCATGACAAAAGTGCGCGTTGGAGGCTTTTCGATCTCGCTCGACGGGTTCGGAGCGGGGCCCGAGCAGAGTCTCGAAAATCCGCTCGGCAAGCGCGGGCGAGAGTTGCATCAGTGGTTTTTCGGCACGCGCACCTTCCGGGCGATGACCGGCCAGGACGGCGGGTCGGACGGGGTCGACGAGGCTTACGCGCATCGCGCGATGGACGGCTTCGGCGCCTTCATCCTCGGCCGCAACATGTTCGGGCCGATCCGCGGTCCCTGGCCGGATGACGTCTGGAAGGGTTGGTGGGGCGCCAATCCCCCTTATCACGCGCCGACCTTCGTGCTGACGCATCACCCGCGCGATCCGATCGAGATGGAAGGCGGCACAACCTTCATCTTCGTGACCGACGGGATCGAGGCCGCGCTGGATCAAGCCAAGCGAGCCGCCAACGGCCGCGACGTGAAGATCGGCGGCGGCGTCGAGACGGTGCGGCAGTATCTTCGCGCGGCATCGATCGACGAGTTGCACCTGGCCGTGTCGCCCGTCGTGCTCGGGCAGGGCGAAGCGTTGTTCGCCGGGATCGACCTGCCGGCGCTCGGCTTCCGCGTCGCCGAACACCAGCCGACCGCACACGCCACTCATATCGTGCTCAGCCGATAGCAGCCGGCCTCCGTCTGCAGCCGCGGCGCCGGACGGTCGCGACACGGATCGGCGACTTGCGCTCGCTGCGACAAAGCCGACGCTTCGGCATTGAATTCGGGCGTCGACCGAATTTTCTTACTTGTGTGGGCAAGAAAGGCGCCGGAGATGCGGATCACGACCAAAGGGCAGGTGACGATCCCTCAGGACGTGCGAGAGCGCGCCGGTCTCATGCCGGGGACGGTTGTCGACTTCGAAATCGAGGCGGGCGTCGTGCGCCTGACCAAGGCGACGCCCGGAGGCGGTCGACGAACACGCGGCCAGAAGCTGGTCGAATCGTTGCGCGGAGGCGGTGACTTCAAGATGAGCGCCGACGAGATCGTGGCGCAGATGCGTGGTGCGGCCGCCGACGACGGCTGAGTCTTGGGCATGATTCTGGTCGATTCCAGCGTCATCATCGATGAGTAACTACGCCTTGTTGTTTTCGCGGCGTCTCCGGAGGGTGCCAAGGGCGCTGCTCGCCCATTTCGGCGCCGACTTCGGCCGCGCCATGGCGTGCAAGTTCGCGTAACCTGCCCGTCGCCGATCCTCCGGAGACGCCGCCCCATGACTCGCCGCCCGCCGTTTCCGCCCTTCACCCGCGAGAGCGCCGCGCAGAAAGTGCGCGCGGCGGAAGACGCCTGGAACTCGCGCGATCCGGCCCGCGTGCCGGCCGCCTACACCGAGACGAGCCGCTGGCGGAACCGCGACGAGTTCTTCGTCGGCCGCGCCGCGATCGAAGCGTTCCTCACCCGCAAATGGGCGCGCGAACGCGACTACCGGCTGATCAAGGAATTGTGGGCGTTCGACGACGACCGCATCGCCGTGCGCTTCGTCTACGAATCGCACGATCCCGCGGGAAATGGTGGCGCAGCCACGGCGCCGAGATGTGGCGCTTCGACGCCGACGGGTTGATGGCCGAGCGCCACGCCAGCATCAACGACGCGCCGATCGCCGAAAGCGCGCGCCTGTTCCGCTGGCCAGCCGGCCGCCGCCCGGACGATCATCCGGGCCTCGCCGAACTCGGCCTGTAGCCGGCGCCCCGGCTATCCGGCCATCGCGGCGCGAAGCGCGGCCGCGAGGCTGCGTTCGTCGTAGGGCTTGGGCAGCACCACCACCCCCTTCGCCGCCGCCCGATCGGGCGCCTCGTAGCCGGAGGCGAACACGACGCGCAGGTCGGGCCGTCGCTCGACCGCGCGCGCGGCGAACTCCTCGCCCGACATGCCCGGCAGCCGGAGGTCGGTCACGACGAGGTCGAACCCGCCTTGGTCGAGCATCGCCAACGCCGTTGCGCCGTCTTCGGCTTCGCCGACCGAATGGCCGAGCCCGGCCAGCATCTCGGCGGTGGAGAAGCGGATCAGCGCGTCGTCCTCGACCAGCAGCACCTTCAGGGGCTGCGCCGGAGCGGCCGGGTGTGAAGGGCGCCGCTCGGTCGCCACCGGAGTGGCGCGCGCGACCGCGCGCTGCTGCTGGTTTCTCAGCACGTACTGGATCTTTCGCGCCAGCGCCTCGCGGCTGTAGGGCTTGCTGAGCAGCTCGATGCCGTCGTCGAGACGCCCGCCGTGGACGATGGCGTTTTCGGTGTAGCCCGAGGTGAACAGCACCGCGAGGTTCGGCAGGCGCGCCTGCGCCCGGCGGGCAAGCTCCGGGCTACGCAGGGTCCCCGGCATCACCACGTCGGTGAACAGGAGATCGATCGGGACGCCGCTCTCGACGATCGCCAGCGCGCTCTCGGCGTCGCGCGCCTTGAGTACGCGGTAGCCGATGTCGGTGAGCATGTCGACGACGGTGGCGCGCACCTCCTCGTCGTCCTCGACCACGAGCACGGTCTCGGCGCCCCCGGTCGTGGCGCTGACGGCGACCTCCGTCTCGACGTCCTCGGCGCCGCGTGCGCGAGGCAGATAGATCCGAACCGTCGTGCCGTGTCCGGGCTCGCTGTAGATCTTGACGTGTCCGCCCGACTGCTTGACGAAGCCGTAGACCATGCTCAGGCCGAGCCCGGTGCCTTGACCCTCCGGCTTGGTTGTGAAGAACGGTTCGAACACCCGGTCGAGGATCTCGGCGGGAATGCCGGCGCCGGTGTCGGTGACGGCGATCATCACATACTGGCCCTGCGCGACGTCGTGGCGCGCGGCGTAGGCGTCGTCGAGCCAGGCGTTGCCCGCCTCGATCGTGAGCTTGCCGTGGCCCTCCATCGCGTCGCGCGCGTTGATCGCCAGATTGAGGAGCGCGTTCTCGACCTGGGTCGAGTCGACGAAGGTGTTCCACAGGCCCCCGGCGATCACGGTCTCGATCTCCACCCCGTCGCCGAGCGCCCGACGCAGCATCTCGTCGGTGTTGCGGATGAGGCGGCCGAGGTTGACCACCTTGGGGGCGAGCGGCTGCCGCCGGCCGAAGGCGAGCAGTTGCGAGGCGAGCTTAGAGCCGCGCGCGATCGCCGAGATCGCCGTCTGCAGCCGCTGCTCGGCGCGGGCGTTGCCGGCCACGTCGCGGCCGAGCAGCTGCAGGTTGCCGCTGATGACCTGCAGGACGTTATTAAAGTCGTGGGCGACGCCGCCGGTGAGCTTGCCCACGGCTTCCATCTTCTGCGCCTGCTGGAGCTGCGCCTCGGCTTCGGCCCGCTGCGACACCGCCGCGGCGACGCGCTGTTCCAGCGATTCGTTGGCGCGCAGCAGCACCTGCTCGGCTTCCTTGCGGTCGGTGATGTCGACGATCGAGCCGATGTAGCCGAGAAAGGTCCCATCGTCGGCGAAGCGCACGCCGCCGGTGCTGAGCGTCCAGCGCCAGCTGCCGTCGGCGCGCTTGAGCCGATATTCGCTGCGGAAGGGCTTGCGCTCCGAATTCGCCTCGTAAAACGCCGCGTAGGTCGGCGGGCGATCGTCCGGGTGAAGCCGCTCCCAGCCGCCGAAGCCCAACGCCTCGTCCAGCGCTTGTCCGGTGAAGTCGGTCCAGAGCCGGTTGAGGTAGATCAGCGCTCCGGAAGGGTCGGTCATCCACATGATGACGGGAGCGCTCTCGGCCATGTTGCGGAAGCGCGCCTCGCTCTCGCGCAGATGCCGGGTGGTCTCGCGCCGCAGCAGCGCGAGTTCAAGGTTCGCGTTCACGCGCGCGATCAGTTCGCGGGCGGCGAAAGGCTTGGTCAGGTAATCGTCGGCCTTGGCCGTCAGACCCTCGACCTGCGCCTCCTCGCCCGCGCGCGCCGACAGCAGCATGACCGGCAGGTCCCGCAGCTCCGGGTCGCTGCGCAATTCGCGCAGGAGGCCGAACCCGTCGAGCCCCGGCATCATCACGTCGGTCAGCACCAGATCGGGCCTGCGGGCCCGGATGGCGGCGAGCGCCTGTTCGCCGTCCGCCGCCGTCTCCACCCGCCAGCGCGGCTCGAGCAGCCGCCGCAGGTAGTTGCGCATATCGGCGTTGTCGTCGGCGACCAGGATGACCGCGTCGCCGCTCCGGCCGTCGGCCGGGGGATCCGGCAGCTCGTCGCGGTCCTCCGGCGTCTCGTCCGTCTGTCCGTCCGGCAGCCAGCGCAGCGCCTCCTCGACGAAGGCGCCGGCCCGCAGCGAGGTCGAGACGCGGCGGCTCCGGCCGCGTTCGATCCGGTCGGCGGCGAGGTGGCTGGTTCCGAAGGGTATGGTGATCGTGAACGTCGTTCCACGGCCTTCTTCGCTTTCGGCTTCGATGCGGCCGCCGTGCAGCCTGACCAGTTCCTGTACCAGCGCGAGGCCGATGCCCGAGCCTTCGAACGAGCGGCTCCTCTGTCCCTCGATGCGGTGGAAGCGCTCGAACAGCCGCGGCAGCTCGGATCGCGGGATGCCGACCCCGGTGTCGCGCACGACGAGTTGGGCTGCGCTTCCGTCAGGCGACGGGCGCAGCGCGACGCTGATGCCGCCCTCGAAGGTGAATTTGAACGCGTTGGAGAGGAGGTTGAGGACGACCTTCTCCCACATGTCGCGGTCGACGTAGACGGGCTCGGGCAGCGTCGCGCAGTCGATGGCGAGGGCGAGGCCGGCGCGCTCGATCGCCGAGTCGAAGTTCGAGGCCAGTTCGTCGGTGAGGCGGCCGAGATCGACCGGCTCGAAGCTGACGTCGGTCCGTTCGGCCTCGATGCGCGAGAAGTCCAGCAGCGTGTTGACCAGCTTGAGCAGACGGAGGCTGTTGCGATGGGCCGTCTTGAGCCGCCCGCGGTGCGTGGGGCCGATCTGCGCGGCTTCGTCCTGAAGCATGTCCTCGATCGGTCCGAGCATCAGCGTCAGCGGCGTGCGGAACTCGTGGCTGATGTTGGAGAAGAACGTCGTCTTGGCGCGGTCGAGCTCGGCCAGCGCCTCGGCCCGCCGCCGCTCGTCCTCGTAGGCCTGCGCGTTGGCGATGGCCGAGCCGATCTGCCCGGCCGCGAGGGCGAGAAAGCCGCGGTAGTCGTCGTCGAACAGGCGGAACGGGTTGAGGCCGACGACGAGCGCCCCGGTGCGGCCGGTCTCGCCCGAGGGCGGAATGGGGATGACGGCCGCATGGGTCGGCGGCTGCGGCCACGGGCCGCTCGGGACGGCGGCGCCGGCGGTCGGGCGGAGCGCGGCCACGACGATCTTCTGGGTCCGAAGCGCCTCGCCGATCGGCCACAGGCTCCGGTCGGCGAGCTCGACCGTCTTCGGCGCCAGCGCGCAGCCGGCGTCGACGCCAGTGGAGCCGGCGAGTTCGGCGACCGCGGCGTCGGGTTCGGCGACGTAGATCAGCGCGAAGGGCAGGTCGCGCGGGTTCTTCGCCAGCGCCGCGGCGCTGCGCGCGCACGCCTCGCGCCAGCCGCGCGCATGGCTGGCTTCGGCGGCGAGATCGCGCAGCGAAGCGAGCTGACGCTCGCCGATCACCCGCCGGGTGTCGTCGGTGTTGGCGCAGAAAATGCCGCCGACCGTGCCGTCGTCGTTGGGAATCGGGCTGTAGGAATAGGTGTAGTAGGTCTCTTCCGGGTAGCCGTTGCGCTCCATGATCAGGAGCTGGGATTCGACGTAGGTGCCCTGGTCGCCGCCGAGCGCGGTGTCGAGCATCGGGCCGATCTGGCTCCAGATCTCGCTCCACACCTCGCGCGTCGGCCGCCCCAGCGCCTGCGGGTGTTTGCCGCCGATGATCGACTTGTACGGATCGTTGTAGAAAGTGAGGAGGTCCTCGCCCCAGCCGATCCAGATCGGCTGCTGCGAGGTCAGCATGATCCGGATCGCCATCTTGAGGCTCTGCGGCCAGGAACCGGGCGGCCCGAGCGGCGTGGTCCGCCACGGGTAGGCGCGCATCAGCGCGCCGAGCTCGCCCCCGCCGGATAGAAAGCCGCGCGCCGCGTCGTCGACCGTCGCCGTAGCGTGCATCGAACCCTCGAGCCCGAATAATTCCCGCGGCCGAAAACGCGGCCGCCTCTCGAAGTTCCGTTGATACGAAGGATCGCAGCAATAGGATTACGAGAGATGGGCGCGCCGGTCCACCGCCGCAACCCGGCGCGCGCCGTCACCTCAGCGATCGGTTGATCGCCTCCAGCGCCCTCGGGCCCGGGCAGAGTTCGGCCTCGGTCAGGACGTTGAGGGGCCTGGCGGTCGTGCCGAGCGTGTCGTGCAATTCCTCGACCGCCTCGTCGAGATAGAGCAGGCCGGTCGGAATCTCGCCCGTGTCGCGGCAGCGCTCGAGCAGGGTCAGCGCCTCGGCGCGGTCGGAGAAATTGTGCTCGGCGTCGAGCTTGCGCAGGTGGATGGTCGAGCCGTCGTGCATCGTCACCGCTTGCGCAGCCCCCTCGGCGTAGTCGACCTCGATCGGCTCGCGCCCGGTGATGAAGTCGAGCGCGCTGACCGCGATGTTGTGCTCGCGCACGTAATCGTAGCTCTTGGTCGAACCCTCGTGGTTGTTGAACGTGACGCAGGGCGAGATCACGTCGATGAAGGCCGCGCCGCGATGCTGGAAGGCGGCCTTGATCAGCGGCACGAGCTGGCCCTTGTCGCCGGAGAAGCTGCGCGCGACGAAGGTCGCGCCGAGCTGGATGGCCAGCGCCGCGAGATCGATCGGGTCGTCGGCGGCGCGCGCGCCCTTCTTGCTCTTCGAGCCGCGGTCGGCGGTGGCCGAGAACTGGCCCTTGGTCAGGCCGTAAACGCCGTTGTTCTCGACGATGTAGACCATGCGCACGCCGCGCCGCATCACATGGCAGAACTGGCCGAGGCCGATCGACGCGGTGTCGCCGTCGCCCGAGACGCCGAGATAGGTCAGCTCCCGGTTGGCGAGATAGGCGCCGGTAAGCACCGAAGGCATGCGGCCGTGCACGGAATTGAAGCCGTGGCTCTGGCCGAGCATGTAGGTCGGCGTCTTGGACGAACAGCCGATGCCGCTGAGCTTGGCGACCCGGTGCGGCGGCACGGCGAGTTCGAAACAGGCGTGCATGATCGCCGAGGTGATCGAATCGTGGCCGCAGCCGGCGCACAGCGTCGACATCGACCCCTCGTAGTCGCGCCGGGTGAAGCCGAGCGCGTTGGTCGGGATCGAGGGATGGCGGAATTTCGGCTTGCCCTGGAAGGTCATGACACGGCCTCGAGAGGTTGCGGGACGGCGGGGTTCAGCCGTTCGAGAACCGAGTCGGCGATGAAGCGCGCGGTGATCGGCGCGCCGCCGAAATGCAGGATCGCGCTCAGCCGCCCCGGATCGAGCCCGAGGTCGGTCGTCATCAGCGTGCGCATCTGCGCGTCGCGGTTCTGCTCGACGATGAACACGCGCTCATGCGCATGGACGAACGCCGTCACTTCCGGACTCAGCGGATAGGCGCGGATCCGCAGCCCGTCGGCCGGCGCGCCCGTGTCCGCGAGGATCGCCAGCGCCTCGTCCATCGCCGCCGAGGTCGAGCCGTAGTAGACGACGCCGACCGTCGCTGGCGCGGCGGCTTTCTTCATCACCGGCGCCGGAACGAGCTTGCGCGCCGTTTCGAACTTGAGCGCGAGCCGCTCCATGTTGTCGACGTAGGGGGCCGGATCCTCGGTGTAGCGCGCGTAGCGGTCGCGGCTGGTGCCGCGGGTGAAATAGGCGCCGAGCGTCGGATGGGCGCCCGGCAGGGTCCGGTAGGGCACGCCGTCGCCGTCGACGTCGTTGTAGCGGCCGAACCCGACGATCTCTTCGAGCTGCTTCGAACTCAGCACCTTGCCGCGATCGTAGCGACGCTCTTCGTCCCAGGCGAACGGCTGGGCGAGATGCGAGTTCATGCCGATGTCGAGGTCGAGCATGACGAACACCGGCGTCTGCAGCCGCTCGGCGAGGTCGAACGCCGCCGCGGTGAAGGTGAAGGCCTCATTGGGGCCGTCCGGGATCAGCAGGACATGCTTGGTGTCGCCGTGCGAGGCCCAGGCGCACAGCAAGAGGTCGGACTGCTGGGTGCGGGTCGGCATGCCGGTCGAGGGGCCGCCGCGCTGGACGTCGACCAGCACCACCGGCACTTCGGCGAAATAGGCGAGGCCGAAGAACTCCTGCATCAGCGACACGCCCGGACCGGAGGTGGCGGTGAAGGCGCGCGCGCCGTTCCAGCCCGCCCCGACCACCATGCCGATCGCGGCGATCTCGTCCTCGGCCTGGACGATCGCGACGTTCTTGGCGCCGGTCGCGGCGTCGATGCGGTAGCGGCCGGCGAGGCGTTCGAACGCCTCGACCACCGAGGTCGACGGGGTGATCGGATACCAGGCGCACACCGTCGCGCCGCCATAGAGGGCGCCGAGCGCGGACGCGTAATTGCCTTCGACGAGGATGCGGTCGCCGACCGCCTCGCTGCGCCGGATGCGGATACCGAGCGGACAGGCGAAACGGTCCTTCGCCTCCTCGTAGCCGAGCTTCAGCGCGCGCTCGTTGGCCTCGATCAGCTTGTCCTTGCCCTTGAACCGCTCCTCGATCAGCGTCACGAGCACGCCGAACTCGATGTCGAGCAGCGCCGCGAGCGCGCCGACATAGACCATGTTGCGATAGAGCTGGCGCTGGCGCGGCTCGGCATATTGCTTCGCGCAGATCTCGGTCAGCGGCATGCCGAGCACGGCGATGTCGCCGCGCGTCATCGCGAGCGGCAGCGGCCGGGTCGAATCATAGAAGAGATAGCCGCCCGGCGCGAGCGCCGCGATGTCCTGGGCGAAGGTCGCCGGATTCATCGCGATCAGCATCTCGGCGCCGCCGCGCGCGCCGAGCCAGCCCTTCTCGCTCACCCGCACTTCGTACCAGGTCGGCAGGCCCTGGATGTTGGACGGGAAGATGTTCCGGGGCGCGATCGGCACGCCCATGCGCAGGATCGAGCGGGCGAACAGCAAATTGGCGCTCGCCGAACCCGATCCGTTCACATTGGCGAAACGGATTACAAAATCGTTGACGGCTTCGATCGGCATGATTGCCCCGCTTGGGCGATATCGATGGTGAACTTCTGCATGTCCCAGGCGCCCGTCGGACAACGGTCGGCGCACAGGCCGCAGTGCAGGCAAAGATCCTCGTCCTTGACCATCACCCTGAGGCTCTTGACCGGTTCGGAGACCAGGATCGCCTGTTCGAGATTGACCGCGGGCGCGTTGAGCGAGCGGCGCAACTCGTCCTCGGGGGCGTTCGGCACGAACGAGATGCAGTCGATCGGGCAGATGTCGACGCAGGCGTCGCATTCGATGCAGGCCGGCGCGTTGAACACGGTCTGCACGTCGCAGTTGAGGCAGCGGCGGGCTTCGCCGAGCGCCTGCTCGAGGGTGAAGCCGAGCTCGACCTCGGTGCGCAGGTTGCGCAAGGCCGCCGCCCGCTCGACCTGGGGCACGACATGGCGGCGGTCGAGGGTGATGTCGTGGTCGTAAGACCAGTCGTGCAGGCCCATCTTCTGGCTGACGAGATTGGTATGCGGCGGCGGCCGGTCGCGAAGGCTCCGCCCCTGGCAGAAGGCGTCGATCGAGATCGCCGCCTCGTGCCCTTGCGCGACCGCGGTGATGATGTTCTTGGGACCGAAGGCCGCGTCGCCGCCGAAGAACACGCCGGGCAGGCTGGAGGCGTAGGTGACGGCGTCGACGGAAGGGTGGCCGTCGCGGTTGAGCTTCATGCCGAGATCGCTCTCGATCCACGGAAAGGCGTTCTCCTGCCCGACCGCGATCAGCACGTCGTCGCAGGGGATGTGCACGTCGGGCTCGCCGGAAGGGACCAGGTTTCTCCGTCCGCGCTCGTCCTTCACCGCCCGGACCTTCTCGAAGGTGACGCCGGTCAGCTTGCCGCCTTCGTGGGTGAAGGCCTTGGGCGTCAGCCAGTTCAGGATCTCGACGCCCTCGTGGACCGCGTCCTCCTTCTCCCAGGGGGAGGCCTTCATCTCCTCGTAGCCCGAGCGCACGACCACCTTCACCGTCTCGCCGCCGAGACGGCGGGCGCTGCGGCAGCAATCCATCGCGGTGTTGCCGCCGCCGAGCACCACGACGCGCTTGCCGATCTGGTGGGTGTGGCCGAAGAACACGCTCGCCAGCCACTCGATGCCGATGCGGATGTTGCGCGAGGCCGCGCCGCGTCCCGGGATGTCGAGGTCGCGCCCATGCGGCGCGCCGCAGCCGATGAAGATCGCGTCCCAGCCGTCGGCGAGGAGCGCCTTGAGGCTCGCGATCCGCCGCGCCGCGACGAACACCGCGCCTGTCGAGAGGGCGTAGCCGACTTCCTCGTCGATCACCTCGTCCGGCAGGCGGAATTTCGGGATCTGGCTGCGCATCATGCCGCCGGCGCGCGAGTCCGAATCGAACACCGTCACGTCGTAGCCGATCGCCGCGAGGTCGCGCGCGACGGTGAGCGAGGCGGGCCCGGCGCCGACGCAGGCGACCCGCTTGCCATTGCGCACCGCCGGGGCCTTTGGCAGGAGTCCGACGACGTCGTCCTTGCAGTCGGCCGCGACCCGCTTCAGCCGGCAGATCGCGATCGGCTGTTCCTCCAGCCGGCCGCGCCGGCAGGCCGGCTCGCACGGTCGGTCGCAGGTGCGCCCGAGAATGCCGGGGAAGACGTTGGACTTCCAGTTGATGAGATAGGCGCCGCGGTAGTCGCCCTGGGCGATGCGGCGGATATATTCCGGAACCGGGGTATGCGCCGGACAGGCCCATTGGCAGTCGACGACCTTGTGGAAATAGTCCGGATTGCTGACGTCAGTCGCCTGCACGACGGCGATTCCTCCCGCATGGCTCTGTTCCCCCGAGCCAGTTGACACAACTCATACGCCGATTCTCGGGCGGATGAGCAAAAATCGTCGGTCTGGCGACCAATCGCCGCGTCAGGCGTTCACGGCATGCCGCCGAGCTTGTCCACGATCATCGCCGCAAGCGCGCCGTCCGGCGCCCGGCCGCGGAAGGCGTCGAGCAGCGCCCTGCGCTTGTCGACGAAACTGCCCGGGGTCTCGATCATGTAGGCGTCGAAGATCTGCTCGAAACGGACCAGCCCGGCCGACACGCCGGGATCGCTGTTCACCAGCTCGACGAGCTCGTCGGCGCAGCGGGTCGCGGTGGTCATCGCCTCTCCTTCGCTCCGGTTTCGCGCGGCGGCCGGGCCGTTCCCGCCTCGCGACCTCTTCCGTCTTGGTCACAATGGTCCTAAATAGCGCCCGACCTCAACCTTCCCATTCGCGCCGGCTGTCGGCGCCGGAGTTTTGTTCATGGCGAAGCCGCGCACGTTGTATGACAAGATCTGGGACGACCATGTCATCGAGACGGCCGGGTCGACCCTGATCTACATCGACCGCCACCTCGTCCACGAGGTCACCAGCCCGCAGGCGTTCGAGGGGCTGCGCATGACCGGGCGCAAGGTGCGCGCGCCGGAGAAGACGCTCGCCGTTGTCGACCACAACATTCAGACGACCGACCGCAGCAAGGGCATCGCCGACCCCGAGAGCCGCCAGCAGGTCGAAACCCTCGCCGCCAACGCGAAAGAGTTCGGCATCGAATATTACGACGAATTCGACCGCCGCCAGGGCGTCGTCCACATCATCGGGCCGGAGCAGGGGTTTACCCTGCCGGGCACGACGATCGTGTGCGGCGACAGCCACACCTCGACCCACGGCGCCTTCGGCGCGCTCGCCCACGGCATCGGCACCTCCGAAGTCGAGCATGTGCTCGCGACCCAGACGCTGATCCAGTCGAAGGCGAAGAACATGCGCGTGCGCGTCGACGGCGCGCTCCGCGACGGCGTCACCGCCAAGGACATCGTGCTCGCCATCATCGGCAAGATCGGCACCGCGGGCGGCACCGGCCACGTGATCGAATATTGCGGGCCGGCGATCGAGGCGCTGTCGATGGAAGGGCGCATGACGGTGTGCAACATGTCGATCGAGGGCGGCGCCCGCGCCGGCCTCGTCGCCCCGGACGCGAAGACCTTCGCCTATCTCAAGGACCGGCCGAAGTCGCCGAAGGGCGAATTGTGGGACAAGGCGGTCGCCTATTGGGAGACGCTCAAGACCGACGAGGGCGCGCATTTCGACGCCGAGATCGTGCTGAACGCCTCGGACCTGCCGCCGATCGTCACCTGGGGCACGAGCCCGCAGGACGTCGCCACCATCGACGGCGTCGTGCCGCGGGTCGAGGACGCCGCGAATGAGCAGAAGCGCGCCTCGATCCAGCGGGCGCTCGACTACATGGGCCTCAAGGGCGGCGAGAAGATCACCGACCTCGCGGTCGACCGCGTGTTCATCGGCTCTTGCACCAACGGCCGCATCGAGGATCTGCGCGCCGCGGCCAAGATCGCCGAGGGACGCAAGGTCAGCGAGCGGGTCAACGCGCTCGTCGTGCCGGGCTCCGGCCTCGTCAAGGCGCAGGCGGAGGCCGAGGGGCTCGACAAGATCTTCCTCGCCGCGGGCTTCGAGTGGCGCGAGCCCGGCTGCTCGATGTGCCTCGCGATGAACCCCGACAAGCTCGCGCCGGGCGAGCGCTGCGCCTCGACCTCGAACCGCAACTTCGAAGGCCGCCAGGGCTACAAGGGCCGCACCCACCTGGTGTCGCCGGCGATGGCCGCCGCGGCGGCGATCGCGGGCCGGTTCGTCGACGTCTGGGACCTGTAGCCGCGCTCGGCGAGCGCGGCCGGAC
>CAMFKX010000082.1 GCA_945957375.1 uncultured Roseiarcus sp. | reverse complement strand
GTCCGGAACGCCGCGCCGACGCTGGCGGGAAAGCTTTCGTCGGAAAGGTCGACGACGTCGGACGCCGGGCCCGGAACGGCGGCGTCGGAGAGCCGACGCTCGCCGGCCGGCGACGAGACGACGATCGCCTTCACGCCGACGCTCTCCAGCACCTTGCGCGCGAGTTCGGTCGGCAGTCCGCCCGGGCCGCCGCCGTCGAACGCCTCGAACGCCGCTTCGGCCGAGGCGACCTTGCCGTGGAGCCAGGTTTCGCGGAACGCCGCCAGGCGGGCGACGTAGAACAGGCCCATCGCGAGCAGCGCAAAGCCGATGGTGACCAGCAGCAGGCGGCCCGCGAGGCCAAGCCCGCGCCGGGACCGCGCGCCGCCGCCGCGCAGCGCGCCTCGCATGCCCCCGCCAATATTCGCCCTGTCGAGCATCGCCGCCGCCACCCGTCCGCCCAAGGCGCAACTAGTTTGGGATTATGGCCGAAAAATCACTCGGGCGTGAGAAATCAAGACCTTCGTCGCGGAAGAGTGCGCTTCGGTCCCGCCAAGGCGGGCGCAGCCCCCACCACCATGCTGCGCATGGTCCCCCTCCCCCACGCTGCGCGCGGGGGCGGAAAGCGCGCCGGACCGTCTCCTCCCCCGTGTCGCGCAGCGGCGCGGGGAGGAAGTCTTGCGGACTGGCCCCCTCCACCGTCCTTCGGACCGTCTTGGTTCGTCGCGGCGGCCCGAAAGCGGGGCGTCGCCGACCTGGTCCAGCCTGAGATCAGCGCCGAAGACCCCGTCGAACGGATGAGAACAAGTTGAGTACAAATCACGTGCCTTTTTTTGGCCACATGAAACCGTCAGGAAATTTACAGATTGTTAACCTCGACGGAGCGAACTGCATGCGGAAATACGTTCTGACCTTTGCCTTGATGGGTACGATGACCTCCCTGGCCTCAGCCGACGAATTGGGCATGGCTTCGTATTATAGCAATCCTCATTTCAAGGGTCTGATCGCCGCGCATCGAAGCTTGCCGTTCGGGACGCAGGTGCGTGTCACCAACCTCGACAACGGCCGCACGACGGTGGTGAAGATCGTCGACCGCGGGCCATTCATCCGCGGACGGATCATCGACGTGTCGACCAGCGCGGCGTCGAGCCTCGGCTTCCGCCAGGCTGGCGTGGCCCACGTGCGGGTTCAGAAGCTCTGAGCTTTCGCCCCGCGGGGCAGGGGGATCAGTTTCCCCCTTCGAGCAGCCGCCGCGCGATCACTTGCGCCTGAATCTCCGCCGCCCCCTCAAAGATGTTGAGGATGCGCGCGTCGCACAGCACGCGCGAGATCGGGTATTCGAGCGCGAAGCCGTTGCCGCCGTGAATCTGCAGCGCGTTGTCGGCAGCGGCCCAGGCGACCCGCGCGCCGAGCAGCTTCGCCATGCCGGCTTCGAGATCGCAGCGCCGGCCTTCGTCCTTCGCCCGGCCGGCGAAATAGGTGAGCTGGCGGGCGATGTGGATCTCGACCGCCATCATCGCGAGCTTGTCGGCGACGCGCGGGAAGTGGATCAGCGTCTTGCCGAACTGCACCCGCTCCTTGGCGTAGCGCAAACCGATCTCGAAGGCGCTCTGGGCGACGCCGACGGCGCGCGCCGCGGTCTGGATGCGGGCCGACTCGAAGGTCTCCATCAGCTGCTTGAAGCCCTGGCCCTCGACCCCGCCGAGCAGCGCGTCGGCCGGAACGCGGAAGCCGTCGAAGGCGATCTCGTATTCCTTCATGCCGCGGTAGCCGAGCACCTCGATCTCGCCGCCCGACATGCCCTTGGCCGGGAACGGCTCCGCGTCGGTTCCGCGCGGCTTCTCGGCGAGCAGCATCGAGAGGCCTTTGTAGCCCTTCTCCTCCGGGTTGGTGCGCACGAGCAGGGTCATCACGTCCGCGCGCACCGGATGGGTGATCCAGGTCTTGTTTCCGTTGACCACGTAATCGTCGCCCTCGCGCACGGCGCGGGTCCGGAGGCTGGCGAGGTCGGAGCCGGTGTTGGGCTCGGTGAAGACAGCGGTCGGCAGGATCTCGCCGCTGGCGATCTTCGGCAGATACTTCTCCTTCTGCGCTTCGGTCCCGCCGACCATGATCAGCTCGGCCGCGATCTCGGAGCGGGTGCCGAGCGAGCCGACGCCGATGTAACCGCGCGACAGCTCCTCCGAGACCACGCACATGGCGACCTTGCCGAGCCCCATGCCGCCATAGGCCTCGGGGATGGTCAGGCCGAACACGCCGAGGTCGGCGAGGCCGGAAATGACCTCGAGCGGGATGTATTGGTTGGCGCGGTGCCAGCCTTGCGCGTAGGGCACGACTTCGGCGTCGGCGAAGCGGCGCATCTCGCCGCGGATCGCCTCGAACGTCTCGTCGAGGCCGGGATCGCCGATCGCGCCGTCGTGCGCGTGCTTGATCAGGTCGGCGAGCGCGGCGCGGTTGCCCGGCGTGTTGCCGGACCGGATCAGCGCCTCGACCACCGCCTCGCTGCGGAACGGCTCGATGTCGGACTCGCTCAGGCCGAAGTCGGTCAGGCGCACGACCTCACCCTGGTTCATCGGAATGCCGCCGAAGATCTGGGCCAGGTATTCGCCGAGGCCGATCCGGGTCATCAGCTCCTCGGTTGGACCGAGCCGGCCTTCCTCGTGCATGCGACGGGCGTAGGCGGCGAGCTGGCGGATCGCCTCGACATAGGTGGCGAGCCATGCGAGGCCGTGGGTCGCGTGCTGCTCGGCCTCGATCCTGGCGGCGCTCAGCTTGCCGTGGACGCTGACTTTTTCGCGCACCGACGAGACGGCGCAGTCGAGCAGGCCTTCGGCGGTGTATTCAGCCTGGCGGGCAAGGTCGTCCAGCGTCACGAGCGTTTCTCCTCTATCGCTGCGGCGCAACATGCGTCCGCGGCGGCTGTGTTGCAATGCGTCTTTTCTCCGACAAAGGAACCCGCTAGGCCCGACTGGCGTCTGGTTCCCGGCGCCGCCACAATGGCGGCGCAGGCCGGCGACCGGTCGGGCCAAGCGAAGGTGGTGCGTTGCGAAGGACGGCGTGGATCATCTGGAGCGCTTCCGAGAAGTTTCTCGCCGACGACGGCTGGGCGATCGCCAGCTACATCGGCTTGACGCTGCTCATGTCGCTGTTTCCGTTCCTGATCTTCGTGGCGGCGCTGGCCGGCTTCTTCGGTTCGGCGGAGCTGGCCAAGGAAGCGGCGAGTCTGGTTTTCGCCGAGTGGCCGGACGTGGTCGCCCGCCCGATCTCGCAGGAGGTGGCGAACGTGCTGACCGCGCCGCGCGGCGGGCTGCTCACCCTCGGCGCGGTGCTGGCGTTCTATTTCGCCTCGAGCGCGGTCGAGGCGCTGCGGGTCGGGCTCAATCGGGCGTATGGGCTGATCGAGCGGCGTCCGTGGTGGCTGCTGCGGCTTCAGTCGCTCGGACTCGTGCTGGTCGGCTCGGTCGCGCTGCTGTCGCTGGCGTTCATGGTGGTGCTCGGGCCGCTGATCCTCGACGCGCTGTCGCTGTGGATCCCGTCGATCGCCGCCGCGCACAGCCTGCTGAATTTCGCCCGGCTCGGCACCGCGGCCTTCATGCTGGCGGTGTCGCTGTTTCTCGCCCATCGGGTCCTGCCGGCGCATCGGCCGACCTTTGTCGAGCTCGCGCCGGGCGTGCTTCTGACCTTCGTCGCCAGCATTGTGTTCGGCGAGGCGTTCGGAGCCTACCTGAACCAGTACGCGCGCAGCTACTTCACCATGTACGCCGGCCTCGCTTCGGCGATGATCGCGCTGGTCTATCTCTACTGGGTGGCGCTCTTGTTCGTGTTCGGCGGCGAGCTCAACGCGGCGATCATGCGGTCGCGCGAAGCGCCGCAGGGGTGAGGGCTGCGCGAACGCGCCAGCGCCGCCAAGATTTGGATTTCGTCGACTCTCCGCAGGCGGATCTCCAGGCTCCGCGCAACCCTACCGCCCGGGAGGCGAAAAAGCTTGGATTGTCTTGGATTCTCTCGTCCGAAATGAGCCTTTTCAACGGCTTGCGCGGAGGGCGGGGCCATTTTATCTGACGCGACGCCGCGCCTCGGGCCGCAGGCGGAGAGGCCCCTCGCAAGACGCGAAGGGCGAGCGGATTCAATTGTCAAACAACACAGCGCAGAATAGCATAAATTCGGATTTTCAGCAAGGATCGAGGCGCCGTCGCCCCTCCTATCCCTCGAACGACGCCGACACGGTTCCGAACAGGCCGAAGTCGGCCGCGACGCGGTCGCCGGGGAGGACCGCAATCGGAACGACGCAGGTCCCTGTGGTCACGACCTGACCGGCCTCGAGAGCCACTCCGATTTCCGACAGCTCGTTCACCAGCCACGTCAGCGCGATCCGCGGATCGCCGAGGACATTGGCGCCGACGCCCCGGTGAACGGCCCCGCCGCCGGCCGTCGCCGTGACGGCGTGCGCGGCGAGATCGACGCCTCGCCAGTCCGCCGTCGTCGGCGGACCGAGGACGAACAGGTCGGCGCAGGCGTCGTCGGCGATCAGCTGCGCCGCCCCGACCTGGGTATAGTCGGCGAAACGCGAGTCCGGGACTTCGATCGCCGGATGCAGCGAGCCGACGGCGTCGAGGATCTCGGCGGTTTGGTAAGGGGCGGCGCGAGGCGGCAGCGCAGTCCGCATGCGAAACGCGAATTCCAGTTCGGCGACCCGCATCCGGTTGCCGCGCAGCGAGACGGCGCCGCCGTCCGGGCGCACGTTGCTGGACAGGATTCGTCCCGCCAGCGGCGCGGTGACGGCGATGTGGCGTTGCCCCGCGACGCTGCTCGCCGCCACCTTCCAGCCGAACAGCGAGGCGGAGGTCCGGTTCATCAGTTCCGCCTGGACCGCGTAACCCTCGGTCCGGGTCTTCGGGCGAATCGCCTCGGGAATGGCGGGAATGACCTCGCGCGCCCGCCAGCAGGCGTAGAGGAGCGAGGAGGCTTCGGCGATGGCGGTGCGGTTCATCATGGTCTCGCGGTCGGTCGCACGGGCGAGCGGTGCGGCGGCTATCCCTTTCTGTCCCAGATCCGTTCGATCTCTTCGAGCGACAGGCCGCGGGTCTCGGGCACGCGGAGGAACACCCACGCCAGTCCGATCAGGCAAAACGCGGCGAACAGCCAGAAGGTCAGCGTGTCGCCGATTCGTTTGACCAGGGTCAGGAAGAATTCGCTGACGACGAAGGCCGCGCCCCAGTTGACGGCGGTCGCGACGGCGACGGCGCGGCCGCGCACTTCGCCGGGATAGATCTCGTTGATCACCGTCCAGGTCACCGGGCCGAGGGAGAAGGCGAAGGAGACGATGAACACCACCAAGGCCGCGAGGGTGACGTAGCCGGCGGTCGTGGCCGCGCCCGTCGGGGCGCGCAGTTGCAGGAAGGCGAAGCCGACCGCCGTCAGGCTCAGCGCCATGCCGACGAGGCCGGCGAGCAGAAGCGGCCGGCGGCCGACGCGGTCGATGAAGGCGATCGCGATGAAGGTCGCCAGCACGTTGACGCCGCCGATCGCCCAGGTGGTCGCGTCGGTCTGCGCGGCCGGCGTGGTGAAGCCGGCGGCTTCGAAGATCTTGTCGGAATAATAGATGATGGCGTTGATGCCGCTGAGCTGCTGCAGGACGGCGAGCCCGAGTCCGACCGCCAGAGGCTTGCGCCACTTCGGCGCGAACACCTCCGACCACGACGCGCTCTGGCGATCCGCGGCCAGCGACGCCTCGATCGACTTCATGCGCACGTCGACGTCGACGCCCGGCCGCAGCTTGCGAAGCGTCGCGCGCGCCTCGTCCCTGCGCCCCATCTTCAGCAGCCAGCGCGGCGATTCCGCCGCCGGAAGGACCGCGAACAACAGCAGCAGCCCCGGAACGGCCGAAAGCCCGAGCATCATGCGCCAGCCGGAAGGGCCGGCGAGCGCCTCGTCGACGAAATAGGCGAGGAAGATGCCGATGGTGATGGCGAGCTGGTAGGAGGAGATGAAGCGTCCGCGCTGCTCCGCCGGCGCAAGCTCCGCCGCGTAGAGCGGGGCGGCGACCGCCGCGACGCCGACGCCGAAGCCGACCACCAGGCGCCCGACGACCAGGATCGCAACGGTCGGAGCGAAGGCCTCGACCGCGGCGCCGGCGATGAACAGCGCGGCGGCGAAGAGCAGCGCCTTCTTCCGGCCGAGGCGGTCCGCCACCCAGCCGCCGGCGAGCGAACCGAACAGCGCGCCAAGCGTCACCCAACTCGTGACGATTTCGAGGACCAGCGACGACAGGGTGAACTGCTTCTGGATGCCGAGCAGCGCCCCGGAGATCACGCCCTGATCGTAGCCGAACAGACCGCCCGCCAGGATCACGACGAGAATGACGCTCAGCATCCAGACGACCGGGAGGCGGCCGTCGACGGCCCTCGCCGACGCGTCGGATGTCGTTTGAGCCACAGTCGCCTCCCCCCGGGCCTGCGCCGTCGTCGCCCGTTCGGGGGTCGGCGCGAATCCCGTTCGTGACGCTAACGCGTTTTGTCTTCGGGTTCGATGGGCAAGAGGAGCGATTTCTGGGAAGATTCAGACTGCGCGAGCGACCCCGACCAGGCCCGGCGCTTCGGCGCCGGACTCGTGGCGGGCCCAGGCCTCGCGGAGCGCGACGACCTCGAGACCCGCCGTCCGGGCGCACGCATCGATGTAGGCGGCCGAGTGGGCGAAGCGCAGTCCGTCGAGCAGGCGAAAAGTCTCGCCTTCGACGGCTTCGGCGGTGAAGGCGAACAGGCCCGATTCCGAGAGCGCCGGGCGCAGCGCGGCGAACAGCGACGCGAGGTCGCCGATGTAGGTCAGCACGTCGGCGGCCAGGATCAGGTCGAACGCGCCCGCCTCGGCGCGCGCGAGGCGCTCGATCGCATCGCCGACTTCGACCGCGTCGTAGGCGCCGCGCGCCTTGGCCCGCGCGACCATGGCGGGGGCGAGGTCGACGCCTTCGAGACGGGCGACGCGGCCGCGAACCGCCGCGCCCATGAGGCCGGTGCCGCAGCCGAGATCGAGCGCCGAGCGGAAGCGAAGGCCGGGCGTGACGGCGTCGAGCGCCGCGACGATCAGCTCGGGGCCGCGGTAGGACAGGCTGTCGACGAGATGCGCCTCGAAGCGCGGCGCGTAATCCTCGAACAGCCGCGCCACATAGGCGCGCGGCAGCGCGTCGAGGGCGTCGAAGCCGTTGAGCCGGGCGAGCCGCGGTTCGGCGCCGAGCGTGTCGGACGGATCGAGCGCGAGCGTCTTGCGGAAAGCCTCCGCCGCCGCATCGACGCGTCCGAGGCTCGCATAGGCCTCGGCGAGCGCGAACAGCGCAACCGCCCAGCCGGGGACGCGCTCGAGCGCCTGCTCGAACAGGTCGGCCGCCGTCGCGAAATCGCCGTCCGCGGCCGCGGACTTGCCGTAAGCGAAGCGGCGTTCGGCGATCAGGTCGCCGCAGACGAGCGGATTTCGGGGAGGCATGCGTGGGACCAGGGGCAAGGCGAGCGACTATGGCGAACGCCGTGCGGCGCGGCAATGGCCGGCGCCGGTCGCGCAGAGCAATCGCTTGAAGCTCCGGCGCGGCGCCTCCTCCCCCACCCGGGCGCGCGCAAGGGCGTCCCGGGTGGGGGCGGGGACGCTCGCCGCCGGCGCACAAGTTGCTTCAAGCGATTGCCCTGCGGGTCGCGCTTGCGCGCCTCCGCCGGGGCCGCCTAATCTTGCGAGAGAAAACAGAACTTCGGGGGCGGATTTGACACGGATTCTTGCGCTCGGACTCCTGGCGGCGATGGCCGCGGGCGACGCGGAGGCCTCGATGCGCTGGCGCTGGACATTGACGGGGCAGGGGCTGGAGGCGTCGGGCGTGCTGACAACCGAGGACAAGCCGAACGCCGACGGCTTCTACGCGATCACCGCGATCGAGGGAAAGGCCAACGGCGTGGCGATCACCGGGTTGCAGGCGCCCAGAACCGCGATCCCCGGCAACGACGGCTGGCCGGTCGACGGCGTGATCCGGTCGCGCGAGCCGCAGTTGAGCGAGGGCGGATTCGCCTTCGCGCTCGCCGACGGCGGCTTCGTCAATCCGTTCTTCGGCGCCCGCTTCGACCCGCCGGGCGCGCTCGCGGTGATCACCAACCCGGCCCGCAAGGAGTGGCGCGAGCCGCGCGTCACGTTCAAGGCGGCGAGCGAGCCGTAGGCCGCCGACCGGCGTTGGCCTCACTGCAGCAGCGGCCGTCCGTCCAGCTTCGCCCCGCACAGCGAGACCTCGAGGCCAAGCTCGGACGCGAGCGACGCCTTGGCCGCCATCGCGAGATCGGCGTCCGCCTCCGAATTGGCGTAGGCGACCTGGATGTGGTTGGCCTTGTGCCGGGCCATCAACTGGTCGCGCGAGACGCCGTGCAGCACGGCGTGCATGATCGGCCATTGCGGCGTGGTGTCGTTCCAGCGTCGCTCCGTCTCGGCCTTCGGCAAGGCGACGACATGGGCGCGGCCGATGTCCATCTTGAGCCGGCCGTGCTCGACGAAGATCCGCGACCAGACGATCGGGCCGGGCTTGGCGACGCCGCGCACGGTGCCGCCGCCGAGCCGGAAATACATCGGCGGCTGGCGCAGGCTGTCGGTTCCGGCCCAGCCGCCGATGTGATGGGCGGGCGGGGCGGCGCCGGAGATCTCGAACACCCAGACATAGTCGCTCGTGGTCCCGCTGCGGTCGGCGTCGCCCCAGCGGATGTCGTGCAGGGTCGTCTCGACCGGCTGGCCGAGCGCGCGGTGGACCCGGTTGGTGAACAGGGCGTCGAGCCCGGCGCATTCGTCCACCTCGTTGAAATGGACGATCGCCTGGCCGTCGCGGATGACCCGGCCTTCGAGCGTCTTGGCCGGCGGCCGGTCGTCGTTGTTGAGCATGCCTTCGACGAGGTCGGAGGCGGCGATCAGGTCCTTCAGCCCCTGCTGGTACTGGATGCCGATCGCGTCACAGCCGAAGGCGTCGGCGATCCGCGCCGCGGCGATGTACATGCGGCACTGGTCGAGCACCTGGTCGAGGGTGAGGTCGCGCTCCGGGTCGTGGCCGAAGTGGAAGGTCATGCCGCGAACCACCAGCCAGTCGTAGACCGCCTGCGCCTCCTCGTCGGAGATCTCGCGCGAGGCCGCGTACAGCGCCGATTGCGACAGCCGCTCCTTGAACACGCCGAGCGGGAACAACAGCTCGTCGGGGATGATGGCGTTGTACATCCCCATGCAGCCCTCGTCGAAGATCCCCATGATCGCCTTGCCCCGCCGGAAGCCTTGGGCGACGTCGCGGCCGACCGCCCGGGCGCGCTCGGGCGCCGCGACCGGGACGAACGGCTGCACGTGCGAGAGGTCGTGGGTGACCTGTCCGGTCTGCAGCCACTGGTGAAGCTTGTTGCGGAACGGCTCGTCGGCGAAGGTCTCGCTCCACAGCGTGGCATAGGGGACGCCAGCCTTGGTCAGCGAGCCGTTGAGGTTGAGCATGCCGACGAGGCCGGGCCACTTGCCCGACCAGTTGGCGACGGTCAGGATCGGCGCGCGATGTCCGATCAGTCCGGGCAGGATATGGTTGGAATATTGCCAGACGGCTTCGGCGACGACGATCGGCGTGCCCGGATCGACCTTCGAAAAGATCTTGAGCCCTTCCTTCTGGCTGGCGATGAAGCCGTGCTTGCGCACCGGGTCGTAGGGGTGGGCGCGCTCGACCTCGACGCCGAAGGCGGCGAGCGCCTCGGTCACCTGGGCCTCCATCGCCGCCTGCGCCGGCCAGCAGGTCTCGTTGGCGCTCTGACGCAGATCGCCGCTCGCCGCCATCAGGACTTTGCGCGGAGCCATCTGAAACCTCCCGTATTCGCGGCGCCTGGGGAAACGCCCGCTGACGTCATCTCTGGCATGTCAGCCGCCGCATGCGCAACAGACCGTGCGACATCCGCGCCGCTGATAGCGACGCGGCCAGAGTCGGCGTTGATGCGGATCAAATTCGAGGTCGCGGGCGCGTCGCGTCATGCATCGCGCCCGAGCACCCAGTCCTCTTGCGCATCGGTTTCGATCGCCCCTGGCCGCACGGCCCGGACGCGCGCGATCGCCGCTTCCGGATCGACGCCGGTTTCCGTGAGCAGCCTCGCCGCGACCATGCCGGCCCGCCCGAGACCGCCGCGGCAGTGGACGACGACGGATTCGCCCGCCGCCAGCCGGGCGTGAAGGCGGAGGCTGACCTCGGGCCACTTCGCCGCGAAGGCGGGTCCCGGCGTCGAGACGTCGCGGATCGGCATGTGCAGCCATTCCATGCCCCGGCGTTCGACCCCGGCGCCGAGGCCGGGAATCGCGAGCCATCGCAATTCGTCGGGTTCGAGCAGGGTGACGACGGCCTTCGCACCCCAGGCGGCGATCGCGTCGAGGTCCGTGTCGAGATCCCGCGCCCAGTCGCCGCGGTCGTTCTTGCCCGGGGCGAAGGTCACGCCGATCCGGCCCCGGCCGGGGCCGACTTCGATCTCGGCGATCCGGATCGGGTCTGTCGTGCTGGTGCGCATGGAAACTCCTCGTGGATTCAAGCCTCGTCGGGGCCGATCAGCGCTTTTCGCCGAGGCGCCGCGTCCAGTTCGGCTTGACGGCGCGATAGTCCTGTCGATTCGACTCGAGCGCGTAAGCCTCGAAACGCATCAGCTTGATCGTCTGCAGGTCCCAACTCTCGTCGACGTGTTGCTTCATCGTGGCGATCTCCTTGAGGAGCGGCAGCGCGCCTTCCAGCCCGGCGCAATAGCGCTCGAAGTGGTGCAACTCGCGCTCGACGAAGCGGCGCGCCTGCCGGCGGTCGCCTGCTTCGTTCAGGCGGGCCGCGGTGCGGACGATCTCCGCGCGCCATGCGTTTGCGACCGCCATCGAGGCGGTCTCGTCGCGGGGCTGACGGTTGTTGCGTGCGCCTTCGACGAGCGTGAAGGCGACCTCGCACGGGCGCGCGGCGATCGCGGCGCTGTCGGGCGCCGCCGCCCGCGCCGTCAGGCCGAAGAGCAACTCTTCGCCTGCCCTGCCCGCCGGAAGGGTCAAGCGGAAGACGCAGGCGCGCGGCTGATCGGCGACGAGCGCGCCGAGCGAGACGGTGAGCGCGCCCATCGCGACCTCGGTCGGGGCCGAGCCGACGAGCACGGCCTTCGCGGTCGCCGGGACGTGCAACGAAATGGACACGTCCTGCGCGGCGAGGTCGCCGATCTCGCCGAGTTCCCCCATCAGCGTGGCGACGATGTCGGAGGCGTCGTCAACGTGGTGCAGCCTTCCGCCGCCGTGCCCGGCGATCGCCTCGAGCACGGCCGAATCGTAGTCGTCGCCGATGCCGACGCAACTCGTCGTTACGCCGCGCCTGGCGAGCTCGCGCGCATGGACGGAAAGCTCGCTGGGCAGGGAGATGCCGGCGTTGGCCTGCCCGTCGGAAAGCAGCACGACGCGGTGGACGCCGGCGCCCTCCATACCGCGGGCGACGCATTCGGCGCCGGTCAGCCAGCCCTCGCTGAGGTTGGTGTTTCCCCGGGGCGCCAGAGCTTCGATCGCCCTGCGCGTCGTGGATCGGGCCTCGCCGGTCAGTCGGCTTGCGTCGACATGGACGATCGTGTCGGAGGCGAAGCTGACGATCGTCAGCCGGTCGGCGTCGCGCAACCGCTCCGACACGCCGAGCGCCGCCGACTTGGCCTGCTCGAGCTTCTCGCCGGCCATCGAGCCGGAAACGTCGATCACGAGGGCGAGATGCACCGGGGGCGCCGGCGCTCGCGCCATGGCCTCGGGTCGGGCCGCAGCGAGGGTCGCGACGACGTAGCGGACCGAGTCCCCCTCGACCCAGGCGAGCGAGCGATCGGCGGCGGCGGTGAGGGTCAAGCGTTCGGTCATGGTTCGATGCCTCCAGTCAGAATGGCGCGCAGGAGATCGGCCACCTGTTCGTAGCGCGCGATCTCCTCGGGCGTGTGGTCGCCCCGAACGGTCAGTTCGAGGTCGGGGGTGATGGAAATGTGCAGGCGCACGTCGCCCTTCGCCTTGCGCCGCGACGGCCTCGCGCCCGCGATCTTTTCGAGCGCCTCGGCGAGGCGCGCGAGGCGCGACGAGGCCAACGCTGGCGCCGGCTCGGGCTGCGAGACGTACGCGTGAACGGGCGGCAACTGCGCCTCGAGGCGCTCTTCGTTGGCGCGCGGGGCGCCAAACAGGCCGGCGCTCTTCAGGTTGCTCAGGTAGTCGGCCGCGCTCGCCCCGCCGGGGCGCGCGGGATGCGTCGCGCTTGGGGCCGGGCCGCGCGCCGGCGCGGCCAGCGCCGCATAAGCCTCGATCTTCGCCTCGTCTGCGATCAGCAGGTCCTTGCGGATGTCGGGCAGCGACATGCCGTAGAGTTCGCGCATCGCCCTCGCCGCAAGCGCCCGGGTCAGCGCCGCGCCCGAATAGCGGGCGTTCCGCCCGGCGCTCTCCGCGCCCGGCACGACGCCCTGCGCGATCCAGCTGCGCAGGGTGCGGACTTCGACGCGGCTGCGTTCCGAAAGCTCGGCAAGGGTGAGGAGGTCGTCAGGCATGGACTGAAGGAATATCAAAAAATATCGCCATGTCAAATTATATTATACATATTGAGGACGAATAGCGGGATCGACCCACGGTCAGCCTGGGTGGCGGCGGAGTTCCCGAAGAGGGACGGAAGTGTCGCCGCGAGCGATCGGTCAGGCGCAAGCTGCGGAAGTCCAAACGCGGCAAGGCGCCACGACCACACGTCCGTGTCGGAAAGACGGTTGATTTTTTCCTGCCGCTCTGACACATAGCCGCGCATGCGAACGCAGCCGACGACCCTGCACCTTATTCGCCCGGCGCTCTGAGAGCGCCGGGGCGTAACGCATTTCCAAAATTCAGGGGTCCATCGCGTCCGGCGGCGAAAGCGCCGACCCGACGCAACGCTTCCAGGGTTCGTCATGACCGTCATGAACATCTCCAAATACCGCGCGTTCCAGCCGATCGCGCTGCCCGACCGCCAGTGGCCGTCGAAGATCGTCGACAAGGCGCCGATCTGGTGCTCGGTGGATCTGCGCGACGGCAACCAGGCGCTGATCGAGCCGATGGGCGTCGAGCGCAAGAACCGCATGTTCCGCCTGCTCGTCGAGATGGGCTTCAAGGAGATCGAGGTCGCCTTTCCCTCGGCGTCGCAGACCGACTTCGACTTCGTCCGCTGGGTGGTCGAGAGCGGCGCCGCCGAAGACGTCGCGATCCAGGTGCTGACCCAGTGCCGGCCGGAGCTGATCGAGCGCACCTACGAGGCCGTCAAGGGCGCGAAGAAGGCGATCGTCCACTTCTACAATTCGACCTCCACGTTGCAGCGCGAGGTCGTCTTCCGCACCGACAGGAAGGGCGTGACCGAGATCGCGGTGGCCGCGGCGAAGCAGGTCAAGGCGCTCGCCGAGGCCAACCCCGAGACCAACTTCCAGTTCGAATATTCGCCCGAGAGCTTCACCGGCACCGAGCTCGAATTCGCGCTCGAGATCTGCGAGGCGGTCAAGGACGTGATCCAGCCGACGCGCGACAAGAAGCTGATCCTCAACCTGCCCGCGACCGTCGAGATGGCGACGCCGAACACCTACGCCGACCAGTTCGAGTGGTTCGGCCGGCACATCTCCGACCGCGACATGGTGCTGCTCTCGGTCCATCCGCACAACGACCGCGGCACCGCGGTGGCGGCGGCGGAGCTCGCGCTGATGGCCGGCGCCGACCGGGTCGAGGGCACCCTGTTCGGCAACGGCGAGCGCACCGGCAACGTCGACATCGTGACCATGGCGCTGAACCTGTTCACGCAGGGGGTCGATCCGAAGCTCGACCTCAGCAACGTCAACCGGATCAAGGAGATCGTCGAGTACTGCAACCAGCTGCCGGTGCACCAGCGCCACCCGTACGTCGGCGAGCTGGTCTACACCGCCTTCTCCGGTTCGCATCAGGACGCGATCAAGAAGGGTTTCGACGCCCAGGCCAAGCGCAACGACCCGCTGTTCCTCGTGCCCTACCTGCCGATCGACCCCAAGGACGTCGGGCGCGACTACGAGGCGGTGATCCGCATCAACAGCCAGTCCGGCAAGGGCGGCATGGCCTATATTCTCAAGGCCGATCACGGCCTCGACCTGCCGCGCACGCTCCAGGTCGAGTTCTCGAAGATCGCCCAGGAGGTGATGGACGCCGAGGGCAAGGAGCTGACCTCGCCCGAACTCTGGACGCTGTTCCGCCGGTCGTTCCTGCTCGACGACGCGCCGCTGACGCTGGTCAAGCAGCAGACCGTGCCGACCAGCCCGGACAACCGCGATCTCGTCGCCACCCTGCGCCGACCTGATGGCACGACCCTCGCCATCGAGGGCGAGGGCAACGGCCCGATCGACGCCTTCGTCGACGCGCTGAAGAAGGCCTTCGGGGTCGAGTTTTCGTTCGTCGACTACCAGGAGCATGCGGTCGGCCGCGGCGCCAACGCCACCGCCGCGAGCTATGTCGAGATCCACGACGCGCAGGATCGGCCGCTTCACGGCGTCGGCATGGACCCGAACATCGTCATGGCCTCGCTGAAGGCGACGCTGAGCGCGGTGCTGAGGCTGATGCAGCGTGAAGGCAAGATCTGAGGCGGCGACGCCTATGGTCACGGCCGGCAATCTCTTCGCCGACGTTGCCAAAGCGGGCGCCGGCGAAGCGTTCGAGACCCTGGCCGGGCGCCCCGGCGCCTTCGTCGAGCGGATCGTCTCGACCGGCCAGGCGAGCCCGCCCGGGTTCTGGTACGACCAGGACTGGCCGGAGTGGGTCATCGTGCTCGCCGGAGAGGCCGAGCTTCACATCGAGGGCGAGCCGGCGCCGCGGACCCTGCGGCCCGGCGACTGGCTCGACCTGCCGGCGCATGTCCGCCATCGGGTCGAGCGCACCAGCGCCGAACCTGCGACCGTGTGGCTCGCGGTGCACTGGAAGAATTGATCAGGCGGCTTACCGCGTCGACCCAACTCGGCTAACCTCGCCGCCGTTCCGGGGGGGAACACAGGCCGGCTGCGCCGGCTCGGGAGGCGTTTCGATGTGCCGTGGATGTTTCAATCAGCTTTTCTTGCGTGACGAGCTCCATGCCGGCGGGGCGGCCGGGCTGCTCGGCTCCGCGCTTCAGCTGACGCGGCGGGCGTTCATGGCCTATTCGGTCGGGGCGGCTTCGGCGCTCGGCGTCGCGGCGCCGGCCCCCGCCTTCGCCGCCGACGAGGGCGCCGACCTGATCTTCCGCGGCGGGACGATCCGTCCGCTCGCCGGCGCGCCGGTCGCCTCGGCGATCGCGGTCAAGGGCGGCAAGGTGGTCGCGGTCGGCGATGAGAGCGCGCTTGCGGGCTTGCGCACCGGCGGGACCCGGGTCGTCGACCTCGCCGGCCGCACGCTGCTGCCGGGCCTGATCGACCCGCACAATCACACCCTTCTCGCCGCTCTCATCTTCGAACTGCTCGACGACGTCGGTTTCGCCAAATACCCGACGCGCGCGGCGCTGATCGCGCATCTGAAGCAGGAGGCGGCCGAGAAGCCCAAGGGAACCTGGATCGTCGGCTCGAACTTCGACAACCTGCTCCAGGGCGGCGACCTCAGCCGCGCCGAACTCGACGCGGTCTCGACCGATCACCCGATCTTCGTCTGGTACACCAACGGTCACGACGCCGCCGTCAACAGCGCGGCGCTGACCGCGGCCGCGATTCCCGACGACGTCGGCGATTTGCCGGGCGGCGGTCATTTCGGCCGGGGCCCGGACGGCAAGCTGAACGGCCTCGTCTACGAGGAAAGCGCGATGCTGAAATTCGCGGTCCATTTCCTCGGCAAGATAACCCCCGAGGTCGCGGCCAAGGCGGTGACGGACTACGCCCGCCATGTCGCGTCCGTCGGCAACACGCTGCTGCACGAGCCGGGCACCATCCGCGCCGAGTGGGTCGCGCCGTTCGCGAAGCTGGCGAACACGCTCGCCTGCCGCACCAGCGCCAGCGTGATGTACGGCGACACCGCCGGCCTCGCGCCGTATCTCGCCCGCGGGCTCGGCAGGGGCGCGTCCGTCGACGGCTCGCTGTTCTCGCTCTACGGCGTCAAGATCGTCGGCGACGGTTCAAACCAGACCGAGACCGGCGCCCAGACCAAGCCCTATCTGAACACGACGTCCAAGGGCTCGCCGAATTTCGACGCCGCCCAGATGAAGGCGATGGTCGCCGAGGTGAAGGCGCTCGGCCTGCCGGTGCAGATCCACTGCAACGGCGACCTGACCATCGACCTCGCGCTCGACGCGATCGATGCGGCCTACGCCGGATCGAGCGAATTCGGGATCAACCGCGTCGAACATTCGACCATGGCGCGCCCCGACCAAATCCTGCGCATGAAGCGCATCGGGGTGCAGCCGAGCTTCCTGATGAATCACGTCCGCTTCTACGGCGCCGCCTACCGCGACCAGATCTTCGGCCCCGAGCGCGCCGCCTTCATGGACCCGGCCGGCGCCTGCGTGAAGGCGGGCCTGCCCTTCACCCTGCACACCGACGGACCCTGCTCGCCGCCCGGGCCGCTGGCGCTGATCGCGACCGCGATCACGCGCCGCTGCATCATCGACGGGTCGGTCGTCGGACCGGATCAGGCGGTGTCGCTCGACGACGCGATCCGCGCGGTGACGATCGACGCCGCCCGGCAACTGGGGCAGGGCGACCGGATCGGCTCGCTCGAGACGGGCAAGGAAGCCGACTTCACCATCCTCGAGAGCGACCCCTATGCGGTCAGCCCCGACGCGATCGCCGACATCAAGGTCAGCGAGACCTGGGTCGCGGGGGAGCGCAAGTTCGCGGCGTGAGGGGAGGGGCCATCCCTACAGCACCACCACCTTCGTCCCCTTCGCCACCCGCCCATAGAGGTCGATCACGTCGACGTTGAGCATGCGGATGCAGCCCGACGACACGGCGTGGCCGATGGAGTCGGGCTCGTTGGTGCCGTGGATGCGGAACAGCGTGTCCTTCTTGTCCTGGAACAGGTAGAGGGCGCGCGCGCCGAGCGGATTGCCCATGCTGCCGTCGAGGTGCTTGGGCAGTTCGGGCCGGCGTTCGAGCATTTCCGGCGGCGGCGTCCAGCCGGGCCAGTAGGCCTTGCGGCCGATCTCGGCTTCGCCCTTCCAGGTGAAGCCCTGGCGGCCGACGCCGATGCCGTATTCGATGGCGCGGCCATTGCCCTCGGACAGGTAGAGCTTGCGCAGCTTGGTGTTGATGGTCAGCGTTCCCGCCGGCTGCCCGGTCGGATCGGCGATTTCGCGCCGCGTGGTGCGGGCGCGGTCGATCTGGCCGTCGAGATCGACCGGCGTCGAATAGGCCGGATCGGCGTCGGCGGGAAGCGGGGCGGTCGGAACGGCCGGGCCAGCCGGGCCGGCCGGCGTCGACTGGTTGAAGGGCCAGAAGTTTTGCGCGACGGCGGGGAGGGGCGCCGACGCGAGGCCGACCAGAGACGCAAGGAGGAGCGCACGCGGTGAAGACATGACCACTTTCGGATTCGTTGGGAAGTTCGATAAACGAAACTAGATTGATGACGACGTTTTGACGAGTCGGTCGCGACGGCCTTCACGGCGACGCGCATGACCGCATTGACCGGCTCGGGCGCGCCGTCCAAATTCCGCCGGCAACCCAACCGAACCGGAAAAGCCCATGGCCCTCCATCCCGCCCTCGCGCCTGGCCGCGTCGCCGTCGTCACCGGCGCCGCGAGCGGCATCGGCTTCGCCGCCGCCGAGCGCTTCGCCGGCCTCGGCATGAAGGTCGTGCTGGCGGACGCGAACGCGGCTGCGCTCGAGGCCGCCTGCGCGCGCTTATCCGCAACGCTCGCCGCGGGGGACGACGTGCGCTTCCGCGTCACCGACGTCGCCGACCTCAAGGACGTCGAGGGCCTGCGCGATTTCGCGCTCGACGCGTTTGGCGAAGTCGCGGTGCTGATGAACAACGCCGGCGTCGGCGGCGGAGGCGGTTTGCTCGGCGATCTCGCCAAGTGGCGGCGGCTGATCGACGTCAACCTCTGGGGCGTCATTCACGGGGTCAACGCCTTCGCCCCGGCGATGATCGACCAGAAGCGGCCGTCGGCGATCGTCAACACCGGCTCCAAGCAGGGGATCACCTGTCCGCCAGGCGACACCGCCTACAACGTGTCCAAGGCGGGGGTGAAGGTCGTGACCGAGGCGCTCGCCCACGAATTGCGCAACATCGAGGGCTGTCAGGTCAGCGCGCACCTGCTCATTCCCGGCTTCACCTTCACCGGAATGACGCGTCCCGACGGCGGCGACAAGCCGGCGGGGGCCTGGACGCCCGGCCAGGTGGTCGAGTTTCTCCTCGAGCGGATGGCGGCGGGCGACTTCTACGTTCTCTGCCCCGACAACGACGTGACCCGCGAGACCGACGCCCGCCGCATCCTGTGGGCCGCCGGCGACATCGTCGAGAACCGGCCGGCGCTGTCGCGCTGGCACAGCGACTACAAGGCGGCGTTCGAGGCGTTCGCCAAAGGGGCGGCCGCGAAAGCCTGACGGTCGGTCTCTTCCCCCGAGGCTTCAGTCCGGCTCGCATTGCGCCGCGCGCGGCGGCGCGGCGGGCAGGATCACCTCGAAGGTCGAGCCTTCTCCCGGGCGCGAGCGGGCGCTCAGCGTCCAGCCGTAGCGGTCCGCGATCGCCTTGCAGATCGCCAGACCGATGCCCGTCCCGGGATATTCGGCGGCGGTGTGCAGCCGTTTGAACGCCTGGAAGATTTCGCTCGCGTAACGTTCGTCGAAGCCGACGCCTTGGTCGGCGATCGTCAGGCGGACCTTCTTGGGGCCGATCCGCGCCGCGCGGATCGCGATCGCTGGCGCGGCGCCCGCCTTGCGATACTTGATCGCGTTGGACACGATGTTCTGGATCAGTCGGCCCAGCTGCGCGCGATCCGCCGGCACGATCACGGGCTCGATGTCGAGCGCGATCTGCGCGCCGGTCTCGGCGATCGCAGTCGACAGATCCGACAGCGCCAGTTCGACTTCG
>CAMFKX010000081.1 GCA_945957375.1 uncultured Roseiarcus sp. | reverse complement strand
CCTGGTCGGTCGCCATGCCGTTGGTGGTGTAGCGCTTGACGTGCTCGATCGAGCGGAACCCTTCCTGCACCGCAAGCTCGACATCCTTGACGCAGACGTCATTCTGGAAGTCGACGAAGGCCTTGACCCGCCGGTCGCCGAGCACGTGCAGCGGCGCGCCGAGGGTTCCCCCGCCGGCGTCGGCCAGACCCTCGACCGCGTAGCCGGACGAAGGCGGCGGAGAGAAGCCGGCGGCCTCGGCCGCCGCCCGTCCCGCCGCGTCGCCCTCGACCAGCGCGCCGGCGAGGGTGAAGCTGCCGTTGCAGGCGCCGGCGGAGCGCTGGCGCTGGACCGGATCGCCGGGGCGGAAGGCCTGCAGCGCCGGATCGTAGGCGAGCCGCCCGCGCGACTGCGAGAACAGGTGGACCGACGGCGTCCAGCCGCCCGACATCAGCAGCGCGTCGCACGCGATCCGCCGCATCCCGCCGGGCGCGCCCGAGAGCCGCACCGCCCTGACGGCCGTCCGCCCCTCGACCTCGTGGATGGACGCCTTGGCGACGACCGGAATGCCCGCCGCGCGGGCGGCGTCCGGCAGCGGACCGGCGGCCTCGTCGCGCAGGTCGGCGATCAGTTCGACCGCGACCCCGGCGGCCTTCAGGTCGAGCGCGGCGCGGTAGGCGCTGTCGTGCGCAGTGACCACGACCGCGCGGTTTCCGACCTTCGCCCCGTAGAGCGCGAGGTAGCGCCTCGCGGCGTCGGCGAGCAGGATCCCCGGCCGATCGTTGTCGGCGAACACCAGCGGCCGCTCGATCGCGCCGGTCGCCAGCACCACTTCCGCAGCGCGCATCTGCCACAGCCGCTCGCGCGGCAGGTCCGGGTCGGCGAGCAGGTCGGGTTCGGCGATCCGCTCGTTGAGCGCGACGAAGTTCTGGGCGTAGTAGCCGAACGCCTGGGTGCGCGGCATCAGCCGCACGTTCGGCGCCTCGCGCAGAAACGCGAGCGTTTCGACGAACCATTCGGCCGTCGTCCGGCCGCCGATGCGCGCCTGCGTCTCCATGACGAGGGACGCGCCCGGCTCGGGATTTTCGTCGCACACGACCACGTCTGCGCCGCTCTTGGCGGCGGCCAGGGCCGCCGCGAGCCCGGCCGGGCCGGCGCCGACGACGAGCACGTCGCAATGGTCGAAGAGGCGCGCGTAGCGGTCGGGGTCGGCTTCGCTCGTCGCCGTCCCGAGCCCCGCGGCGCGCCGGACGATCGGCTCGTAGACGTGCTTCCACGCCGAGTTCGGCCCGAACCAGTCCGGCCCCATGAAGGTCTTGTAGTAGAAGCCGGCGCCGAACAGCGGGGCGAACAGTTCGTTGACCGCGCCGAGGTCGAAGCGGAGCGACGGCCAGCGGTTCTGGCTGGTCGCGACCAGCCCGTCGAAGAGCTCGACCTCGGTCGCGCGCAGGTTCGGGGTGAACCGCCCCGGCCCGCGGGAGATCCCGACCAGCGCGTTCGGCTCCTCCGGCCCGGCCGTCAGGATTCCGCGCGGGCGATGGTACTTGTACGACCGACCGACGAGGCGGACGCCGTTGGCGACCAGCGCGGAGGCGAGCGTGTCGCCCTCGTATCCGGCGAAGGCGACGCCGTCGAAGGTGAAGGTGATCGGGCGGGCGCGATCGATCGTCGCGCCGCCGGGCGCGCGGAAGTCCTGGCTCATGGCAGGGTTCCGGCGAAGCGTTCGGGCCGGGGCTCGCCCGCCTTGTACGACGCGAGGGTCCGGTCGCTCACCGTGTCGCGCACGACATTGAAGAACCGCCCGCAGCCTGACGCGTGACGCCAGCGCTCGGCGTAGAGACCCTTCGGGTTCGAGCGGAAATAGAGATAGTCGGTCCAGGCCGCGTCATCGATCGCCGCCGGATCGGGCGGGCGCGCGACATGCGCCTCGCCGCCGTTGCGGAACTCGATCTCCGGACGGTCCATCCCGCAATAGGGACAGGGGATCAGCAGCATGCGAGCCTCAATGCGCCACGGCCGCGGCGGCGGCCTCGTCGATCAGTCGTCCGGCGCGGAAACGGTCGAGTCCGAACGGAGCGGCGAGCGGGTGCGGCTCGCCGCGCGCGATCGTGTGGGCGAACACGTGGCCGGAGCCGGGCGTCGCCTTGAACCCGCCCGTCCCCCAGCCGCAATTGACGAACAGCCCCGGGACCGGCGTCGCTCCGATGATCGGCGAGCGGTCGGGCGTGACGTCGACGATGCCGCCCCAGTTGCGCAGCATGCGCAGGCGGCGCACGGCCGGGAAGAGTTCGCAGATCGCCTCGAGCGTGTGGTTGGCGATATGCAGGCCGCCGGTCTGGGAATAGGAATTGTAGGCGTCGGTGCCGGCGCCGATCACCATCTCGCCCTTGTCGGACTGGGACATGTAGGCGTGGATGGTGTTCGACATCACCACGCACGGCATCATCGGCTTCACCGGCTCGCTGACCAGCGCCTGCAGCGGATAGGAGTCGAGCGGCATCCGCACTCCGGCCATCGCCATGACGACCGACGAGTGGCCGGCCGCCACCACGCCGATGCGGCGCGTCGAAATCGGCCCGCGCGTCGTCTCCACCCCGGCGACCGCGCCCGAGGCGTCGCGGCGGATCGCGGTCACCTCGCAGTTCTGGATGATGTCGACCCCGCGCGCCGAAGCGCCGCGGGCGTAGCCCCAGGCGACCGCGTCGTGACGGGCGGTGCCGCCGCGGCGCTGCAGGGCGGCGCCGACGATCGGATAGCGGATGTCGGGGGCGATGTTGAGAATCGGGCAGAAGGCCTTGGCCTCCTCGGGCGTCAGCCACTCGTTGTCGACGCCGGCGAGCCGGTTGGCGTGGATATGGCGCTTGAGCACCTGAACGTCGTGGACGTTGTGGCCGAGCATCATCACGCCGCGCGCCGAATACATCACGTTGTAGTTGAGTTCGCGCGACAGACCTTCCCAGAGCTTGAGCGCGTGCTCGTACAGGGCGGCCGACTCTTCCCACAGGTAGTTCGAGCGCAGGATCGTGGTGTTGCGGCCGGTGTTGCCGCCGCCGAGCCAGCCCTTCTCGAGCACGGCGATGTGGGTCAGGCCATGCTCCTTGGCGAGGTAATAGGCGGTCGCGAGACCGTGTCCGCCCCCGCCGATGATCACGACGTCGTAGTCGGACCTCGGCTCGGGATTGCGCCACTGCTCCGGCCAGCCCTCGTTGTGGGCGAGCGCCTGACGCGCGACGTTGAGAAAGGAAAACCGCACCTCGACCCAAGCCCCTCGTTCGCTGTCGCGGAGGTAGCGCGTTTCGCTGCGTCATTGCGAGAAGAATTTCCAGTGGAGCCCTTCTCATCCCGAGCCGCTCGCTTCGCCGCCGCGCCCGGCTCGCAGCCTGCATTGCATGGACAATTGTTGCGACGAGGACAACGAAAGTTAATCCAGGGGGCGGAATTAATGAAGCTTCCGTTACGGAGGCGAGTTGACGGCGCGGTCAAGGTATATCGATGTTGCGGCGCACATAAATCTACAGGAAGTAGATATCGAAACATGGTTGTGAAAGCAGTCGCTCTATGCAATGACACAATCATCCTTGCCGAGCGATGGTGCGGCCATGATAAGGGCCGATTTCTTGGAAAGGATCATCTCGGGCGCCAGGCGTTAACCCATCTGCCGAGGACAACCATGATCGTGCATGAAATCGTCGTCACCTGCTCGCATCCCGAGGTCGCCCGGGCGGCCGTCGCGTCGATCGGCGGCGATTTCGCGCGGCGATTCTCCCGCGACGCCCTGCGCAAGAACCTGTCGAGCGGCACGCTGGCCGCGGGACTGGTGCGCGATTTCGCCTGCAAGGCCGGCGACCGCGACTGGGAAAGCCTCGACGAAGTGACGCGCGGCGCCGACATGCCGATTCTTTCCGGCCTGCGCTACATCCTCGACCGCGGCATGAAGCAGAAGCGCGAGGACGCGCCGTCGCTGTGGCCGTCCGCGACGAAGCGATCCGTCGACCGCTGCGCCCCGGAATGGACCGCTTCGCACCCCTCGCAATGACGCGGGCGAACGCGCGCTGAGCTTCCCTCAGATCGGCTCCGGCCCGCGCGAGATCGCGGCGACGCCGGTGCGCGACACCTCGACGAGGCCGAGCGGGCGCATCAGGTCGACGAAGTCGTCGATCTTCTGCGGGTTGCCGGTCAGCTCGAAGATGAAGCTCTCGACCGTGGCGTCGATCACCTTGGCGCGGAACGCCTCGGCGAGGTTCATCGCCTCGACCCGGTTCTCGCCGCGGCCGCGCACCTTGATCATGGCGAGCTCGCGCTCGATCGCGCGCACGGTCAGCGTCAGGTCCTTGACCGAGTGAATCGGCACCACCCGCTCGAGCTGATGCCGGATCTGCTCGATCGTCGCGGGGGTGCCCGAAGTCACGATGGTGATGCGCGACTGCCGGCTCTCGTGCGCGACCTCGGCGACGGTGAGGCTCTCGATGTTGTAGCCGCGGCCGGAGAACAGGCCGACGACGCGGGCGAGCACGCCCGGCTCGTTGTCGACCAGCACCGAGAGCGTGTGACGCTCGATATGGGTTCGGTGGGTCGACGACTCGTAGGGCGAAAGCGGCGCGGCGTGGGTCTTGACCATGATCTGCAAGTCCTCGTGAGGGGCGGCCGAACGACCGGCGCGCCCAGTGGGTTTCAGGCCGCGGCTTTCGGCTGAGCCGCGACGGAGCTTTGGAAGAGTTCGAAGTCGATGTTGCCGCCGGAGAGCACGAGCCCGACCTTGCGGCCGGCGAGACGCCCGCGCTCCTTGATCGCGGCGGCGAGCCCGGCGGCGCCGGCGCCTTCAGCGAGATTGTGCGTATCGATCCAGTAGGCGCGGATCGCGGCGGCGATCTCGTCGTCGCCGACCAGCGTGACGCGCGCGGCGCCCTTCGCGATCGCGGCGACCGCCTCTTCGTCGGGGGCGCGCGTCGCGACCCCGTCGGCGAACGTGTCGGCGCTCGCGGTCGTGACCGCGCGGCCGGCGGCGTAGGACAGCGCATAGGCCGGCGCGCCCGCCGCCTGGACGCCGACGATCTCGGTCGCGAGCCCGAGCGCGTCGCGCGCGGCGATGCAGCCGCAGATCCCCGAGCCCTGGCCGATCGGCACGTAGAGCACGTCGAGATCGCCATGGGCGGCGAACAGTTCGAGCGCGTAGGTGGCGACGCCGCGCACCAGGTCGCGGTGGAACGAGGGGACCATAGTGAGCCCGCGCGCGTCGGCGAGACGCATCGCCTCCTCGCGCGCCGCCTGGAAGTCGACGCCGTGCTCGATCAGCTCGGCGCCCAGCGCGCGCATCGCGGCGTTCTTTTCGCTGGAATTGCCGCGCGGCGCGACGATCGTCACCGGCAGGCCCAGACGCCCCCCGGCGAAGGCGAGGCTCTGGCCGTGGTTGCCGCGGGTCGCCGAGACGATCCCCTTCGCCGACGGCTCGCGGCGCGCGAGCGCGTCGCAATAGGTCAGCCCGCCGCGCACCTTGAAGGCGCCGGTCGGCAGATGGTTCTCGTGCTTGACCACGACCTCGGCCCCGAGCCGCGCCGACAGGAGCGGCCAGGCGATGGCCGGGGTCGGCGACAGGGTCTTGCGCACGAGGTCGTGCGCGTCGCGGAGTTCGGCAAGGGTGAACATGGCATCTCTCGGTGACGCATTCCCGCGCTGTAGCCGCGCTCGATGAGCGCGGCGGCGCGATCGACGATCGCGCCTACACGGCGAGTGAGCGGCTAGACCAGCATCTTGCCCTTCTCGTCGATCACGGCGCCGAGATCGACGCCGGCGTCGTCCTCGAGCGCGTTGAGCAGCATCTCGTTATGCGCCTTGCCCGACGGGATCATCGGGAAGCAGTTCTCCTTCTGGTCGACGACGCAGTCGAAGATCACCGCGTTGGGCGAATCGATCATCTCCTTGATCGCCGCGTCGAGGTTGGCCGGGTCCGAGCAGCGGATGCCGTGCGCGCCGAAGGCTTCCGCGAGCTTGACGAAGTCGGGCAGCGAGTCGGTGTAACTTTCGGAATAGCGGCCGCCGTGCAGAAGCTCCTGCCACTGCCGCACCATCCCCATGTACTGGTTGTTGAGGATGAAGATCTTGACCGGCAGGCGATACTGGATCGCCGTCGACATCTCCTGGATGTTCATCAGGATCGAGGCCTCGCCGGCGACGTCGATGACCAGCGACTTCGGATGCGCGAGCTGCGTGCCGATCGCCGCCGGCAGGCCGTAGCCCATGGTGCCGAGCCCGCCGGAGGTCATCCAGCGGTTCGGCTCCTCGAAGTGGAAGTGCTGCGCCGCCCACATCTGATGCTGGCCGACCTCGGTGGTGATGTAGAGGTCGCGGCCGCGGGTCAGCTCGTAGAGCCGCTTGATCGCGTGCTGCGGCTTGATCACCTTCGCGGAGTTGCGGAACCCGAACGAATTGCGGGCGCGCCAGCCGTCGATCGTCGTCCACCACTTCTCCAGCGCCGAGGCGTCGGTCTGGTGGCCGCCGCGCCACAGCCGCACCATGTCCTCGAGCACATGGGCGCAGTCGCCGATGATCGGCAGGTCGACCTTGACGTTCTTGTTGATCGACGACGGGTCGATGTCGATGTGGATCTTCTTCGACTTCGGCGCGAAGGCGTCGATGCGGCCGGTGATGCGGTCGTCGAACCGGGCGCCGACGCAGATCATCAGGTCGCAATCGTGCATGGCGTTGTTCGCCTCGAACGAGCCGTGCATGCCGAGCATCCCGAGCCACTGCTTGTCGGAGGCGGGATAGGCGCCCAGACCCATCAGCGTCGAGGTGATCGGGAAGCCGGTCGCGCGCACCAGTTCGCGCAGCAGCGCGGAGGCGTGCGGCCCGGAATTGATGACGCCGCCGCCGGTGTAGAAGATCGGCTTCTTCGCCTCGGCCATCATCGCCACCGCGCGCTTGATCCGGTCGAGATCGCCCTTGATCTGCGGATGGTAGGTCTTGTGCTGGATGTTGCGCTGGAACGTGTAGGAGCCGCTGGCGAACTGCACGTCCTTCGGGATGTCGATGACGACCGGACCGGGCCGGCCGTGCGACGCTATGTAGAAGGCCTCGTGCAGGATGCGCGGCAGATCCTCGACCCGGCGCACCAGATAATTGTGCTTGGTGCAGTTGCGGGTGATGCCGGTCGTGTCGCATTCCTGGAACGCGTCCGAGCCGATCAGATGCGTCGGCACCTGGCCGGTGATGCAGACCAGCGGGATCGAATCCATCAGCGCGTCGGTGAGGCCGGTGATCGCGTTGGTTGCGCCGGGCCCAGAGGTGACGAGCAGCACGCCGACCTTGCCGGTGGAGCGGGCGTAGCCTTCGGCGGCGTGCGCGGCGCCGCCTTCCTGGCGGACGAGGATGTGCCGGACCTTGTCCTGGTTGAAGATCGCGTCGTAGATCGGAAGCACCGCGCCGCCCGGATAGCCGAACACGAACTCGACGCCCTGATCCTTGAACGCTTCGACCACCATTTCGGCCCCGGTCATCGTCTTGGCCATTGTCGCTGTTCCTTTTCGCTTTCGTCCGTCGGTCTTCGGGGGAGGATTTCGAGGCAATAAAAAAGGCCCTCGGAGGGGCCTGACGCGCGCTAGCAAACGGATGCAGGTCCTATGCCTGCCCGCTCTCCAGCGCGAAAGTTACGATAAGGGTCGCCACGGCGTCGCCTCGGTCCGAGAATTGCGAACGTCTAGGCGAGGGAAGCCTCGGCGTCAAGGGAGCAGCCGCCCATTTTGGCGACTCGCTCGAAACGACCTTTGTCGCACGGCGCGGTCCGAAGGGTGCGGCGCGCAAGATGTCCGTGCCCAGCAGCCGCGAAAAGCCTTTCAGATAATTTCCCCGCCCGTGTTACATAGGACGGGATTGGCGCGGGGCTATGCAAGAAGTCGAAGGCGGCGATGACGTTGCAGCGGCGCCGCGGCATGCCGGAAGGCATGCCGACGTCGAACGCCCTCCGCCGGAACTCCGCGCGGAACCGCGACGATTCGTCCGGGCGGCCAGCGGACTTTCGGCCTCTCGCCATTCGTGGCGTAGGCTTGTCGGCGACGGTGCTGGCGGATCGCCGGTAGTGGCGCTCTGTAACTCCCACGCAGCGGACCCTTTGCTGCGCCCTCGTCCTTAGGAGCCCGCGAAGCGGGCGTCTCGAAGGACGTTCCAGTTGGCGCCGACGGTTCAGGCGCGTTTTGGAGCGTCCTTCGAGACGCGCCGCCTGCGGCGGCGCTCCTCAGGACGAGGTCGGCGGTCAGCGGGCGACCACGCCTTGGGAGTTACGGCTCTCTGCCGTGCCGAACCCGTGGACTGTTACGGCTCTCTACCGTGCTGAACCCCGTGGACTGAGCGCAATCCGATTGCCTAGCCGCTTGCGCGCTGGAACCCGTTGCCTGTATCGCTCGATAGCGGAATCGCGGAATAGGCGCTGGCATGAACGACACGCGAAAACCCGTCGCCGTGATCATGGGCAGCCAGTCCGACTGGGCGGTGATGCGCCGCGCCGCCGAGACGCTGGAGGCGCTCGGCGTAGGCTACGACGCGCGCATCGTCTCCGCCCATCGCACGCCCGATCGGCTGGTCGCCTTCGCCAAAGGGGCGAAGGCGGAAGGCTTCAAGGTGATCATCGCCGGGGCCGGCGGGGCGGCGCACCTGCCGGGCATGACCGCGGCCTTCACCACGCTGCCGGTGTTCGGCGTGCCGGCGCCGACCAAGGCGCTCGGCGGCCAGGACAGCCTGCTCTCGATCGTGCAGATGCCGGCGGGAATCCCGGTCGGGACGCTGGCGATCGGCGAAGCCGGCGCGGTCAACGCGGCGCTGCTCGCGGCCGCGGTGCTGGCGCTCTCGGACGAGGCGCTGGCCGCGCGGCTCGAGGCCTGGCGCGCCGAGCGCACCGCCGCCGTCGCCGAGCGGCCGAGCGACGAGGGGCGCGCATGATCCTCTCCCCCGGCGCCACGATCGGCATTCTCGGCTCCGGCCAGCTCGGGCGCATGCTCGCCATCGCCGCGCTCAAGGTCGGCCTACGCACCCATATCTTCGCGCCCGAGGCCGAAGCGCCCGCCTATGACGCCGCCGCCGGGCGCACGAGCGCGCCGTTCGACGACGAGGAGGCGCTGCTGCGCTTCGCCCGCGCCGTCGACGTCGTCACCTACGAATTCGAGAACGTGCCGACCGCGACAGTCGAGTTCCTCGCCCAGCACGTCCCGGTGCGGCCGGGCGTGCGGGCGCTGGCGCTGACCCAGGACCGGCTGGTCGAGAAGACCTTCCTGCGTGACGCGGGCCTGCGCACGGCGCCGTTCGCCGCGGTCGACGACGCCGGCGCGCTCGCCCGCGCGGTCGCCGAACTCGGCCGCCCGTCGATCCTGAAGACGCGCCGGTTCGGCTATGACGGCAAGGGCCAGTCGCTGATCCGCGAGGGCTCGAACGTCGCCGCTGTCCATCGCGCCCTCGGCGGCGCGCCGATGATTCTCGAGGGCTTCGTCGCCTTCGAGCGCGAGGTGTCGGTAATCGCGGCGCGCAGCGTCGAGGGCGATGTGGCGGCCTACGATCTCGCCGAAAACGAGCACGAGCGCCACATCCTCGCCCGCAGCCGGGTTCCCGCCCGCATCGCGCCCGAGACGGCGCTGGAGGCGCGCCGCATCGCCACGACCGTGCTCGAGGCGCTCGACTATGTCGGAGTGCTCGGGGTGGAGCTGTTCGTCACCCGCGACCGCCACGGCCACGAGGGCCTGGTGGTCAACGAGATCGCGCCCCGGGTGCACAATTCCGGACACTGGACGCTCGACGGAGCGCAGACCTCGCAGTTCGAGCAGCACATCCGGGCCATCGCCGGCTGGCCGCTCGGCGCGCCGACGCGGCGCGGCCGGGTCGAGATGCACAACCTGATCGGCGAGGACGCCGAGGAGTGGCGCGACATCCTCGCCCAGCCCGACCTGTGCCTGCATCTCTACGGCAAGCTCGAGATCCGCGAGGGCCGCAAGATGGGCCACGTGACCCGGGTGTTCCCGGAGGGACCCGGCGAAACGTGAGCGCCGGCGCGCCTTGACAGCGCCGTCGCCCGCTCATTATACGCTCGGCTTCGCTTTGCGCGCCCCCAAGGCGCGCTGCGGCCTTTCGGCGGGATAGCTCAGTCGGTTAGAGCGGCGGAATCATAATCCGTAGGTCCCCGGTTCGAGTCCGGGTCCCGCTACCATTTTCCGGACTTTGTCGCGGCCGAGCGGCATTCCGCGCTTGCCTAACGTCGCCGCTCGCCTTAGGCGGAAGCCTGACATTTCAGCGTCCCGAAGGCGGATTGCCATGAAGCTCATTCTCGCGGTCGTGAAACCCTTCAAGCTCGAAGAGGTGCGCGCCGCGCTCGACAAACTCAGCGTCCGCGGCATGACGGTCAGCGAGGCGAATGGCTACGGCCGGCAGAAAGGCCACACCGAAATCTACCGCGGCTCGGAATACACCGCGGCCTTCATGCCCAAGATCCGGCTGGAGCTGGCGGTGCCGGACCACGAGGTCGACCGCACGATCGAGGCGATCCGCGCCGCCGCCCGCACCGGCCAGATCGGCGACGGCAAGATCTTCGTGCTGCCGATGGAGCGGGCGCTGCGCGTGCGCACCGGCGAGAGCGGCGACGAGGCGCTGTAGGGCGGCGTCGCTGACGCCGCCGCGGCGCGGTCGTCGATCGCGCCTACAGCGCGGTCCGTTCGTCGCACGGAACGCGCTTTCCGCCTAGAAAACTTGCACAAGCGCCGGTAATTCGGGCATGACGGTCGCCGCGCGGCGGCCGTTGCTCACGAATCTCCCGTCTTGCCGGGACAAGAGCGCAAAAAAGCTGCGGCGCGGGGGAGAACCGATGAAGCTCATCACCGCGGTCATCAAGCCGTTCAAGCTCCACGAGGTGCGCGAGGCGCTCGACCGCATCGGCGTGCACGGCATGACGGCGACCGAGGTCAAGGGCTACGGCCGCCAGAAGGGACACACCGAGATCTACCGCGGCGCCGAATATGTCGTGACCTTCATGCCCAAGATCCGGATCGAGGTCGCTGTCCCCGACGCCCGCGCCGAGGACGCGATGCAGGTGATCGAGCTCGCCGCCCGCACCGGTCAGATCGGCGACGGCAAGATCTTCGTCGCGCCGATCGAGCGTGCGATGCGCATCCGCACCGCAGAGACCGACGACGACGCGCTGTAAGGCGCGCCAGGCTCAGCGCCGCCCTTTCTCGGCCGCCCGGCGCAGCGCTTCGGCGAGCGCGCCGGCCCCGGGCGAGGTACGATCGGACACCGCGTTGACCGCCCGAACCGCTTTCGCGTCGTTTCGCCCGCCGCCGCGCGGCGCCTCCCCCTCCGGGTCGGCGAGGCGCATGGTCAGCGCGATCCGCTTGCGCGCGACGTCGACCGACAAGACCTTGACCTTGACGACGTCGCCGGGCTTCGCCACCGCGCGCGGGTCCTTGACGAACGTATTGGCCATCGCCGAGACATGCACCAGCCCGTCCTGGTGGACGCCGACGTCGACAAAGGCGCCGAAGGCGGCGACGTTGGTGACCGTCCCTTCGAGCACCATGCCCGGCCTCAGGTCGCCGATCGTGTCGACGCCGTCCTTGAACGTCGCGGTGCGGAAGGCCGGGCGCGGGTCGCGGCCGGGCTTCTCCAGCTCCTTGAAAATATCCGCGACCGTCGGCACGCCGAAGCGCTCGTCGGCGAAGTCGGCCGGCCGGAGGCCGCTCAGCGCCCTGGCGTTGCCGATCACCGCGTGAATGTCGGCCTTGAGCCTGTCGAGGATGCGCCGCACCACCGGATAGGCTTCCGGATGGACGCCCGAGCGATCGAGCGGCTGGTCGCCGTCGGCGATGCGCAGGAAGCCGGCGCTGAGTTCGAACGCCTTGGCGCCGAGCCGCGGCACGTCTTTCAGCGCCGCGCGGGTCTTGAACCGCCCGTGCGTCTCGCGATGGACGACGATCGCCTGCGCGAGCGCGTCGCCGATGCCGGAGACGCGGGCGAGCAGCTTGGCGGACGCCGTGTTGACGTCGACTCCGACCGCGTTGACGCAGTCCTCGACCACGGCGTCGAGCGAGCGGCCGAGCTTCTGCTCGGAGAGGTCGTGCTGGTACTGGCCGACGCCGATCGACTTCGGGTCGATCTTGACCAGTTCCGCGAGCGGGTCCTGCAGTCGGCGCGCGATCGAGGCCGCGCCGCGCAGGGTCACGTCGAGGCCGGGCAGCTCCTGCGCGGCGTAGGCGGAGGCGGAATAGACCGAAGCGCCGGCCTCCGACACGGTGACCTTGGTGAGTTTCAGCTCGGGATGGCGCGCCATCAGATCGGCGGCGAGCTTGTCGGTCTCGCGCGAGGCGGTGCCGTTGCCGATCGCGATCAGCTCCGCCTTGTGACGGATTGCGAGCGCGGCGAGCACGGCGAGGCTCTCGTCCCAGCGCCGCTGCGGCTCGTGCGGATAGATCGCGGTCGTGTCGACGATCTTGCCGGTGGCGTCGACCACCGCGACCTTGACCCCGCTGCGGAAGCCGGGGTCGAGGCCGATGGTCGGCCGGCCGCCGGCGGGCGCGGCGAGCAGGAGGTCGCGCAGATTGGCGGCGAACACTCTGACCGCCTCGTCCTCGGCCTGGGTCCAGATCCGCAACCGGAGGTCGACGGCAAGTTGCGTCTCGATCTTCGTCCGCCACGCCCAGCGCGCCGTGTCGAGCAGCCAGCGGTCGCCCGGCCGGCCGCGGTCGGCGATGCCGAAGCGATGCGCGACGGCGAGTTCGAACGGGCCCAGCGCGCGGCTCGCCGGGTCGGCGTTGGGGTCGGGGACGAGCTTCAGGTCGAGGATCTCCTCGCGCTCGCCGCGCATCAGCGCCAGCGCCCGGTGCGACGGGATCTTGGTCAGCGGCTCGAAGAAGTCGAAATAGTCGGAGAATTTCGCCCCGGCCGCCTCCTTGCCCTCGCGCACCTTCGAGACGATCCGCCCGCCCTTCCAGAAATCCTCGCGCAGGCGGCCGATCAGCTCGGCGTCCTCGGCGAAGCGCTCGGTCAGGATCGCGCGGGCGCCGTCGAGCCCGTCCTGCGCCGTCTTGACCGCGTCCGGCTTGACATAGGCTTCGGCCTGGGCGAGCGGCTCGCGCTCGGGGTGCGCCATTAGGGCGTTCGCGAGCGGTTCGAGGCCGTTCTCGCGCGCGATCTGCGCCTTGGTGCGGCGCTTCGGCTTGAACGGCAGATAGATGTCCTCGAGCCGCGCCTTGGTGTCGGCGGCGTTGATCTGCGCCTCCAGCGCCGCGTCGAGCTTCCCCTGCTCGCGGATCGAGTCGAGGATGGCTTTGCGGCGGTCCTCCATCTCGCGCAGATAGGCGAGGCGGGCCTCCAGCGTGCGCAATTGCGTGTCGTCGAGCGCGCCGGTCGCCTCTTTGCGGTAGCGGGCGATGAACGGCACCGTCGAGCCCTCGTCGAGCAGGGCGACGGCGGCGGCGACCTGCGCGGGGCGGACGTTGAGCTCTTCGGCGATGCGTTCGGCGATGGGTTTCATGAGCGCGCGCCCCGAATCGTTGGTCGAAGGAGCGGCCGTTTTAGGCGTCCGGGGGTCACTGGCAAAGGGCCGCGCTGCGACCCCTCACCCTGCCGCTTCGCGGCGTCCCTCTCCCGATGGGAGAGGGGGCGCGTCGTTTCGGAGAGACGCGCCCCCTTCCCCCTCGGGGGGAAGGTGGACGCGCGCAGCGCGGCCGGATGAGGGCGTGACTCCGCCGCGCTGCGACCCCTCGCCCTGCCGCTTCGCGGCGTCCCTCTCCCGGTGGGAGAGGGGGGCGCGTGCTTTCGGAGAGACGCGCCCCTTCCCCCTGGGAGAGGGGGCGCGTCGTTTCGGAGAGACGCGCCCCCTTCCCCCCTCGGGGGGAAGGTGGACGCGCGCAGCGCGGCCGGATGAGGGCCTGACTCCGCCGCGCCGCGACCCCTCACCCTGCCGCTTCGCGGCGTCCCTCTCCCGGCGGGAGAGGGGAGCGCGTGCTTTCGGAGCGACGCGCCCCTTCCCCCTCGGGGGGAAGGTGGACGCGCGCAGCGCGGCCGGATGAGGGCCTGCGCCGCTTACTCCGCCGCGCGAACCGGGCGCTCGGGTTGCGCCAGCCGCTGCGCCTTCAGGAGATCGGCGATGGTGAAGGCGAGCTCGATCGACTGCTCGGCGTTCAGGCGCGGATCGCAATAGGTGTGGTAGCGGTCGCGCAGGTCGGTCTCCGAGATCGCGCGAGCGCCGCCGGTGCATTCGGTGACGTTCTTGCCGGTCATCTCGAGATGCACGCCGCCGGCGTGCACCCCCTCGGCCGCGCAGATGGCGAAGAAGTCGCGCACTTCCGCGGCGATCCGGTCGGTCGGCCGGGTCTTGTAGCCGGTCGAGGTCTTGACCGTGTTGCCGTGCATCGGATCGGTCACCCAGAGCAGCTTGCGGCCGGCGCGCTTGGCCGCGCGCAGCAGCGGCGGCAGGGCGGCCTCAATCTTGTCGGCGCCGAAGCGCACGATCAGGGTGAGCCGCCCGGGCTCGCTTTCCGGGTCGAGCGCGTCCACGAGCCGCAGCATCTCGTCGGGCGCGAGCGACGGGCCGCACTTGAGCCCGATCGGATTCTTCACCCCGCGGCAGAACTCCACGTGGGCGCCGCCGAGCTGGCGGGTGCGGTCGCCGATCCAGATCATGTGGCCGGAGGTCGCGTAATAGTCGCCCGAGGTCGAATCGAGCCGGGTCAGCGCCTGCTCGTAGCCGAGCAGCAGCGCCTCGTGCGAGGTGTAGAAATCGGTCTGGCGCAGCTCCGGATTCGACTCGGCGTCAAGGCCGATCGCGCGCATGAAGCCGAGCGTCTCGCTGATCCGGTCGGCGACGCCCTGGTAGCGCTCCGACTGCGGGCTGTCCTTGACGAAGCCGAGCATCCAGCGATGCGCGTTCTCGAGGTTGGCGTAGCCGCCGGTGGCGAAGGCGCGCAACAGGTTCAGCGTCGCGGCCGACTGGCGGTAGGCCTCGATCTGGCGGCGCGGGTCCGGCTCGCGCGCTTCCGGGGTGAAGTCGATGTCGTTGACGATGTCGCCGCGGTAGCTCGGCAGCGCCACGCCGCCGACCGTCTCCATGTCGGACGAACGCGGCTTGGCGAACTGCCCGGCGACCCGGCCGACCTTGACGATCGGCGAGCCGGCCGCGAACGTCATCACCACCGCCATCTGCAGGAAGACGCGGAAGAAGTCGCGGATGTTGTCGGCGGAATGTTCGCCGAAGCTCTCGGCGCAGTCGCCGCCCTGGAGCAGGAAAGCCTCGCCGGCGGCGGCGCTGCCGAGCGCGCGCTTGAGCTTGCGCGCTTCGCCCGCGAACACCAGCGGCGGATAGCCGGCGAGCTGCCGCTCGGTTTCGGCGAGCATCGCCTGGTCGCGGTAGACCGGCGACTGCTCCAGCGGCTTCATCCGCCAGCTGTCGGGCGCCCAACGTGAATTCGCCATAACTCCTCGGCCTCTGCCTGCATTCGGTTGCCTTCGAAGCGCAGCCTTCTGGACGGAAATGGCCCGTCGCACAAGCAAAAACGCCGGCGAAGAGCGCGCCGCCGGCGGCTTCCTGCGGGCGTTTTCGCCCCGACGCGCCCCGCGCCAAACCTCATCCTGAGCCTGTCGAAGGATGATCCAGCAGACTCCAGGGCCGGCGCAAGCCACAGCCGCGCGACAAGACGACACGACCCGCGGCCGTGCGTCGTCGAAGACGGTCGCGCCGAAGCGAGCCGCGTGCGACAACCGTCCGCCACCTCCGATTCGCCGCCCTCGCTTGTCCGTCCTGTCTTCCATCGCCGCGCTGCTCGGCTCGGTCGTCCTGCTGATCGGCGGCAATGCGCTCGTCGCCGTGACGACGCCGCTGCGCGCGCGGATCGACGGCTTTCCGGAATTGACGATCGGCCTGCTCGGCTCGGCCTATTTCGCCGGGATGCTGGCGGGGACGCTGGTCGCCCCGGCGATCATCCGGCGCGGCGGCCATATCCGCGCCTTCGCCGCCTTCGTGGCGCTGGCGGTCGCATCCGTCGTGCTGATGCCGATCCTGGTTTCGCCCGCGGCGTGGCTCGCCTTCCGAGCGCTGACCGGCTTCGTGTTCGCCGGCCTCTACGCGGTGATCGAGGCCTGGATCAACGCGCGCGCCAGCAACGCCAACCGCGGCGCGCTCTATGCGCTCTACCAGATCGCCAATTTCGGCGCGTCGGCCGCGGGGCAGCTGGCGCTGAAGCCGCTCGGGCCCGGCGGCTTTCCGCCGTTCGCGGTCGCCGCGGCGCTGATGGCGATGGCGATCGTGCCGATGGCGATGACCAGCGTCGAGCCGCCGGCGCAGCCGCGCAGCGTCCGCCCGCGCCTGCTCTGGTTGATCCGCGCCGCGCCGATCGCGTGCCTGGCGGCGCTCGCGGCCGGAGCCGCCAACGGCGCCTCGACGTCGCTCGCGCCGATCTTCGCCCTCGGCGTCGGCATGACGCCCGACAACGCGCCGATCTTCACCGCCGCCATCGTGGTCGGCTCGGCGCTCGGCGTCTTCCCCTTCGGCGCGCTCTCCGACCGGGTCGACCGGCGCCTGGTGATGGCTGTGGTGATGCTCGCGGGCGCCGGCCTCGAACTGGCGCTCAGCCGGACGAGCGCGCCGGGCTGGCCGATGATCCTGCTCGGATTCCTGATCGGGCTGACGACCTATTCGCTCTATACCCTGGCGGTCTCGCTCGCCAACGACGGCGCCAGTCCGCACGACCTGATCTTCATCTCGGTCGGGCTCCTGTTCATCTATTGCGTCGCGGCGATCGTTTCGCCCGCGGTCGCCTCGGTGCTGATGCGCGATTTCGGCCCGCAGGCGCTATTCGTGCAGAACGCCGTCGCGCATGTCGCGATCGCCGCACTCGCGCTGTGGAAGGTCGTCGCGGAGCCCGGTCCGCGAAGCCGGATCGTATCGTAACCGGGCGCTTCCAGACGACCTTTGTAAAGCGACCGGAACGAACTACATAGAGCCGGGGAGAGGATTATTGCTTTTTCGTCGCTTCTTGCCGGCCCGAGATCTCGTCATGGGATTTGCGACCGGCTATCGCATCGAAACCCTCGCGCCCTTCGTCGAATCGCTGATTTCCGACGGCGAATTCGTCGGCGAAACGGTCCTGTTCATTCAACCGAATGACATGGATCTCAAGCGCTACCTCAAGGAACGAGGCGTCAGGACCCCGCTCTTCGATGCGTCGTCCTATCCTTTTTCCGACGTCATGCTGGCGCGTTGGTTCGCGTACCGCGACTACCTTCAGCGACGCATCGCCAAGGGAAGGCGCTACCGGAACATTTTGATCACCGACGTTCGCGACGTAATTTTTCAGAAGCGGCTGTTTTCCACGCCTTGCGAGGCTTTGGAATTTCAATTCGAGGCGCCCGAGCCCCGCATCGGCGCCTGCCCGACCAATTCCCTCTGGGTGCGATCATGGTTTGGCGAAACCGCGCTCGCCGCGCTCGCGGAGAAACGCATCACCTGCGCAGGGACAGTGACGGGCCGGCAGGACGGCGTCCTGAACTATCTCGACGCCATGACCCGCCTGATTGCCGGTCTGCCGGAAGCAGGTCCGGCCACAGGCGGCGACCAAGGCGTTCACAATTACATCGCCCATAATGCAATGATCGAGGACGCGACATTCCTGGACAATTATAGGCGCGCCGCCACGCTTCACTATATCGACGGGGCGAGTTTGCGCGCCGACAAGTGTGGGCGCGTGGTCAATCCTGACGGTTCGGTCAGCGAATTGGCCCACCAGTGGGACCGTCATCCCCATCTCGTCGTCGCAATCGAAGCTCAAGCCGACAAGCGACGACGGACGACAAACGACCCGACGCGACGGCGTCCGCTTCTTCTCGGCAACCGGGTCAAACGCGTCGTCAGACCGGTAGCCGAGCTGAACGAGCGGCTTCGTCGCAAGTTTCGTCGCATCCTCCCGCCCAGTCGACGCAGGTTTGACGCTGCGGTGAGTTCCAGCCGGATCGCCCAGGAATCGATGAAGGCCGAGATCGCTTCGTTGCGAGTCCGCTTGGAGGAGGCGTTCGCTGCTCACCGCGACCTGTTGCAACGGCTTGAACACAAGCAGAGCGCAGACGCTAGCCATCTGTCCGGGGAATTGGCCAAAATCGCCCTGGAAGCGGCGAAAGCCGAAATCGCGCCGTCTCAGAAAGAGACTTCCGTTCACCGTGAACTGCTGGACCGTCTCGAACGCAGACTGGGCGAACACGCCCGTCAGTTGGAGACCGCTGTGGCCGCGTTGAGCGATCGGGACTTCATTCTCGAACGACTCCTCACGGCGTCGCCCGCGGCGAGACCGCCAGGCGCATCGGAGGCCGTCGCCCGCATGGGCGCTCCGGCGGTTTCGATCATCCTGCCAACCTATAATCGAGCCCGCTTCGTCGCAGAGGCGATCGAAAGCGTCCGTGCCCAGGTGTTCACCGAATGGGAATTGATTGTTGTCGACGATGGGAGCGACGACGATACGCGCGATGTCGTCGCGAGCTTCCTTTCTGACCGCCGCATCCGCTATCTGCACCAGACGAATGGCGGGGCCTCGGCAGCCCGCAACCACGGCGTCGAGGCGACAGAGGCGCCGCTCGTAGCCTATATTGACAGTGACTGCCTTTGGTATCCACAATATTTGTACTGTGCTGTGGATTATTTAGCCACCCATCCTGATGTCGATCTTGTTTACGGCGCCCTTGTGACCGAACTTCATGGCCTCGGCGACAGCAATGTGCTCTGGAGACCGTTCGATCGATCTGCGCTCATCGCGGGCAATTTTATCGACACCAACGTCATTGTTCATCGTCGCGAGCTTCTCGCCAAGCACAAGAACTGGGATCCACGATTGAGCCGGGTCAACGACTGGGATCTGGTATTGCGCTTCACGGCCGAAAAACCGGCGTACGCGCTTCCGGTTCTCGCGGCGTACTATCGATCGTGCGACAAAATCCGGGTGACGGACACCGGCCCGGTCGACCATGAGGTGTCGATCATCCGAGAAAAATTGAAGATGGAGACCAGCGGCGAGTCTGAGGGGCTTGGCGTCGACGCCAACCGTCACATCGGCGACAGCAGATAGACTCGCCGATCGCCGGCGCGGACGGAGGGTGCGCGTCCCGCGCGCCCGGGGCGGCGGGACGCCGCCCCTCCGGCGCTTACCCAAGCAGACAGACCGCCGACTCGCCGACCTCCTCGGTCGTGACCGAGCGGATCGCCTTCTCGCT
>CAMFKX010000080.1 GCA_945957375.1 uncultured Roseiarcus sp. | reverse complement strand
CGAGATTCCTCTACGTCTCGTGGGCTCGGAGATGTGTATAAGAGACAGGTCACGCGCTACGTGCAGGAGTTCGAAAGACTGCTTGCCAAGGTCGGACAGAACGACCGCGACGGAACGCAGTGGCGCGCCTATCTGCTCTCCAACGCCGGGAAGGTCTACACGATCCTCGCCCACGCCTCGGGCCGGCTCGGGTGACGGGCCAAGGGCGCGCCTGAGCGCGCGCCCTCGGAGCGACGACGGGAAACAGCAAGACGGCTCCGCAGCAATCTGCGGAGCCGTTTTCCTGTCAGCGGGCCTTTTGGTCGGAAGGGCGGGCCCTCCCCTCAGCCGAACGTGTCCTTGTGGGACTCGCGAAGCAGCGCCTTCTGCACCTTGCCCATGGTGTTTCGCGGCAGCGACTCGACGAAAAACACCCGCTTCGGCTGCTTGAACTTGGCGAGCTTGCCCTCCAGAGCCGCGAGCACATGCGCTTCCGAAGCGGTCTCGCCCTCGCGCAGCACGACCACCGCCGCCACCGCCTCGCCGAAGTCGGCATGCGGCAAGCCGATCACCGCGCTTTCCAGCACCGCCTCGATCGCGTCGATCTCGGCCTCCACCTCTTTCGGATAGACGTTGAAGCCGCCTGAGATCACCAGGTCCTTGGCCCGTCCGACGATGTGGACGTAACCGTCGGCGTCGATCCGGCCAAGGTCGCCGGTGATGAAGAACCCGTCCGGGCGGAACTCCTGCGCCGTCTTCTCCGGCATGCGCCAATAGCCCTTGAAGACGTTCGGCCCCTTCACCTCGATGACGCCGATCTCCCCGTCCGGGACGGGCGCGCCGCTCTCCGGCTCGGCGATGCGCACGCTCACCCCCGGCAGCGGGAAGCCGACCGTGCCGGCCCGGCGCTCGCCGTCATAGGGGTTCGAGGTGATCATGTTGGTTTCCGTCATGCCGTAGCGTTCGAGGATCGCGTGGCCGGTCCGCGCCCGCCAGGCGTCGTGGGTCTCGGCGAGCAGCGGCGCCGAGCCCGAGACGAACAGGCGCATGCCCGCCGCAGCCTCCCGCGTCAGCCCGGGACGGTCGAGCAGGCGGGTGTAGAAGGTCGGCACGCCCATCAGCGCAGTCGCGTCCGCCATGGCGGCGAGCACCGCGTCGGGGTCGAAGCGGTTGTGCCAGATCATCGTCGCCCCGGCGAGCAGCGCCGTGTTGACCGCCACGAACAGCCCGTGGGTGTGGAACACCGGCAGGGCGTGAATCAGCCGGTCGGAGCCGGTGAAGCGCCAGCAATCGACCAGCGCCAGCGCGTTCGAGGCGAGGTTCTCGTGGGTCAGCATGGCGCCTTTCGAGCGCCCGGTGGTGCCGGAGGTATAGAGGATGGCGGCGAGGTCGTCGGCGGCGCGCGGCACGGTCGCGAACGCGCCGTCCTCGGCGGCGACGCGTTCGGCGAAGGTCCCGTCGCGGTCGGCGCCGAGGCTCTCGACCGCGAGCAGCCCGAGACGGCGGGCGAGATCGCGCACCGGGCCAAGCGTCGCCGGCCGGCAGACGGTCAGCGCCGGTTCGGCGTCGCCGAGAAAATACTCGAGTTCGGCGAGGGTGTAGGCGACGTTGAGCGGCAGCAGCGCCGCGCCGGCGCGCAGACAGGCGAGCGCGAGCACGATCACGTCGGCGGACTTGTCGACCTGCGCCGCCACCCGGTCGCCGGGCCGGACGCCGAGACGCACGAGCGCGTTGGCCGCGCGCCCCGAGCGCTCGAAAAGTCCGGCGTAAGTCAGCGCCGTCGCGTCGCCCGTGTCGAGCGCCATCTGCCCGGGCCGCCCGGCGCGGGCGGCGATGAGATTGAACAGGTTGGAAGATGTCCCCACGGCGTCCTCGCTCCCCGGCGCGCTCCTGCGCCCATGGGGAGGGTTTAGCGCAGCGCGCGCGGCGGCGCGACCGGCGCGGCGACGCACGACTCGCCAAAGACGCCGCCCCAAGTGCGACTGTCGCAGCGCGCAAGGCGAGACAGCGGAAAAGCGGTATAACGTCTAACTCTCAGAGTCCCGAATGAGTCCCGATGATCGATCCCGCATTTCAAGGCAGCCTGTTTTCCAACGATTTCCTGCGCGAATCGATCACAACGCTTCCGGAATGGGCTGCGTTTGACGACAGTATCGCGGCCGCGCTCGCAATCGACCTCGGCGCAATCTTCCAGAAATTTCCCGTCGCGGGGCATCCGAATGAGAGCCAGACGGAAGACGACGTCATCTGGGCCGTCCTGCGCCGCCTCGGCTGGCAAGACTATCTGCGCAACCAGAACCTGACGCTGCGCGGCCGCGACGACGTGCCGGACGGGCTGCTGTTCGAGAGCGCCGACGCGAAGGCCCGCGCCAATAGCTTCCACGACGAGTGGAAACGCTACGAATTCGGCCTCGCTATCGTCGAGTCGAAGCGGTGGGGCCGTCCGCTCGACCGGCAATCGGGTAGTCGCGGCGAAGAGACGGCGCCCTCGACCCAGATGCTTCGCTATCTGCGACGCGTCGACGACATCACCGCCGGCAAGCTGCGCTGGGGCGTTCTCACCAACGGCGCCCGCTGGCGCCTCTATTTTCAAGGCGCGCGCTCGGTCTCGGAACAGTTCTTCGAGATCGACCTCGCCGCCGTGCTCGGGGTTCCGGGCTTCGAAGGCGGCCTGTTCGCGCTGGACGCGGAAAATCGGGCGCACTGGCTCAAGGTCTTCACGCTGATGTTCCGCCGCGAAGCCTTCCTGCCTTCGGCCGGAGATCGACGCGCCTTTCACCAGATTGCCCTCGATCAGGGGCGCTTCTACGAAGAGCGCGTCGCCGCCGACCTGTCGAAACTGGTGTTCGGATTCATCTTCCCGGCCCTGGTTCAAGCCATCGCCGCCGCCGCGCCGGCCGCGCCGCTCGACGAGGTGCGCGACGCGGCGCTGATCCTGCTCTACCGTCTGCTGTTCATCCTCTACGCGGAGGACCGCGGCCTCCTGCCCGTCAACGATCGGCGCTACGACTCCTACGGCGCCCGCACTCAGCTTCGAGAGGAGATCGGGCGGCGCAAGGAACGCGCCGACGTCTTCTCCGGGACCGCGACACGCTATTGGTCGGTCCTCGACGACCTTTGCCGGGCGATCAACAGCGGCGACCGCGCGATCGGCGTCCCGCCCTACAACGGCGGCCTGTTCGACCCGCAGCGAACGCCACTGCTCACCCAGATTCGCCTCGGCGACGCTGTCATGGCCGAAGTCATCGACAACCTTTCATTCGAGAAATCGGAGACACGGCGAAAATACATCAACTACCGCGACCTCGGCGTTCAGCAACTCGGCTCGATCTACGAGCGGCTGCTGGAACGGCGCGTGACCCGCGAAGACGGCGAAATCCGGGTTCGGCCCAATATCTTCGCGCGCAAGAGCGCGGGCGGCTACTACACGCATGACGACCTCGTCAATTTGATCATCGGCGAGACCATCGACCCGCTTGTCGCTGAGCGCATGGAGGCGTTCAGCGCTCGCGCCAAGGAACTCGAAACGAGCGACCTGCCCCTCGACCGCAGGCTCGGGCACCTGACCGGAATCGACCCGGCGGAGAAACTTCTGGAAGTCAAGGTGTGCGATCCGGCGATGGGGTCCGGCCACTTCCTCGTCGGTCTCGTCGACTATCTCGCCGACCGGGTCATCTCGGCGATGGCCGATGCCGCTGGCGAGGTCGCGTTCGGCGACTATGTCTCGCCCCTCGTTCACCGGATCGCCGCCATCCGCACCACGATCCAGCGCAATGCCGACGAGCGGGGCTGGACGGTCAGCTACGACCAGCTCGACGACCGCCACATCGTGCGCCGCATGGTGCTCAAGCGCTGCGTCTACGGCGTCGACAAGAATCCGATGGCGGTCGAACTGGCGAAGCTCGCCCTGTGGCTGCACACCTTCACCGTCGGCGCGCCCCTCAGCTTCCTCGACCACCACCTGCGTTGCGGCGACAGCCTGTTCGGCGCATGGGTGCGCAAGGGAATTGACAAGGCGACCGCGCTCGGCGCGCCGCTGTTCCTGCACGATTCGCTCAGTAAGGCGCTCCGCGCCGCCTCGAAGATGCAGATCATCGAAGGCCTGACGGACGCCGAGATCGCGGAAGCGCACCGCTCCAAGGACGTATTCGACGAAGTGTCGGACATGACGGCGCCGCTCGACGCCCTGCTATCCTTCATGCATGCGCTGGAATGGCTGCAACTTCGCGGGCCGGAGAACAGGGCGGCGCTCGGCGAATTTCTTTCCGGCCAGTTCGGCGACCCGGTGCAACTGGCGATGGGCAAGCTGAGACCCACGCCGGCCCGGCAAGCCGCCGGCAACGGCGCCGGCCTTCGGGGGCAGTTGCCCCCGGAAGTCGTCTTCGACAGCTTTCAGACAATCTGGACAAACGTTCGCGAACTCGTCACCGAAGAGCGTTTTCTCAACTGGCAGGTCGCCTTCCCCGGCGTCTGGACCAACTGGGAGGACGAGGCCCTGACCGGCGGCTTCGACGCCGTGATCGGCAATCCGCCATGGGACCGCATGAAGCTGCAACAGGTCGAGTGGTTCGCCGAGCGCAGGCCCGAGATCGCGTTGGCGCAGCGGGCGAGCGACCGCGCCCGAATGATCCGAGCGCTGGAAGCGGCCGGCGATCCGCTCGCAAACGACTACACGAAAGCCAGCGGGCGCGCAGAAACCGCCGCGCGGGTCGCTCGCACAGGGGACGACTATCCCTTGCTGTCGGGAGGCGACATCAACCTCTATTCGCTGTTCGTCGAGCGCGCCATGGCGCTCGCGAAGCCGTCGGGAATGATCGGACTGCTGACGCCTTCCGGCATCGCCGCGGACAAGACCGCGGCGCCTTTCTTCAAGGGTGTGGCGACGGGCGGTCGCCTCAGGGCGCTGTATGATTTCGAGAACCGTCGAACGCGATTTGGGCTCGCGCCGTTCTTCCCCGACGTGGACTCGCGATTCAAGTTCATTGCTTTCATAGCAAGTCCGTCGCCGCGAAGCCGCGACGCCCGATGCGCCTTCTTCTTGCAGAACGTTGCCGAATTGCAGGATCGGGAACGATGTTTCCCGTTGGCGGCGGCGGACTTTGCGCGCGTCAACCCGAACACCGGCACGGCGCCCGTCTTCCGCACTCGACGCGACGCGGCGCTGACGACGGCGATCTATGGGCGCCTGCCCGTGCTGGTCGATCGATCAGGGGGCGAAGAAGTGAAGGCGTGGCCAGTCCGTTACGCCACGATGTTCCACATGACCAACGACGCGGCGCTGTTCCGCACACGCCGGGAACTGGAAGAAAAATTGGGGGCGTACCCGGTCGGCCGGAATGTCTATCGAAGTGGAACAGATGAATTTGTACCGCTTTATGAAGGTAAGATGGTTCAGGCATTCGACCATCGCGCGGCAAGCGTCGTCGTAAATCTTAAGAATCAACATCGACCTGGACAGGCAGCCGCAACGACCCTTCAACAGCATCAGGACGCGACTTGGCTTCCTGACCCCCAGTTTTGGGTTCAACGTTCGTTGTGCGGATGGACGAAGAATTCAGATTGGGTACTCGCATTTAAGGAAATCACAGCCCCGACGAACATTCGCACGCTTATTGCAGCCGCGCTGCCCACTGTTGGATTCGGAAACAAGATTCCACTGCTGATTTCAAATTCGAACAAGCGAATCGAATTCTTGCTACTAGCGAATTTCAACTCATTGATTGCAGATTTTACGTTAAGGCAGAAATTGCAGGGACAAACCATCAATCTCTATATTCTAGAACAAATTCCTGTGATTCCTTTTGAAAACTACAGATCAACGAGTTTCGGCCCCAAGACCACCGCTGAAATCGTCCGCGCCGCCGTCCTCGAACTGACCTACACCGCGCACGACATGGCTCCGTTCGCCCGCGACATGGGCTACGTTGACGAAGCCGGCGATGTGAAGCCGCCGTTCGTCTGGGACGAAAACCGCCGCCTGAAGCTGCGCGCCAAACTCGACGCGGTCTATTTCCACCTCTACGGCGTCACCGAACGCGACGACGTGCGCTACATCTATTCGACCTTCCCGATCGTGGAACGCGAAGAGACGGCCGCCTTCGGCTGCTACCGCTCCCGCGACCTCTGCCTCGCCTGGATGAACGCCCTTGGGGCTGGCGACCCGGACGCCGAGATCGACCTGTAGGGCAATCGTCTCCCGCGTAACCGACGATAGGCGCTCAGAAGGACACGGAGCATACTAACCGGGAAGTGAAAGGGCGGGTGCGGGTGCGGCCGGTGGGGACATACAGTGTTTTCTGTTATTTTTGATAAAGAATATTTTTATTTATGTTTAAGAGAATGTGTACATTGAATAGGGCTCGGACCACCTCGCGCGGGAGGTGTACGAGCGCGTGCGCGGTGCGTTGCCCACACGCCAGAAGCGCCGTGACCCTTTCCAGTGTGCGGCCGCGCATTCGGAGAAGCCGAGCAAGCACGGCAAGCCCGAGCAATAAATTGCTATAAAACAGAATTATCGATACTATCCGCTCATGGACTCAATTGCCACGCGCATTCCCCCGAGCGACCGCCGCAGCGAGTTCGGCTCACGGCGGGCCGGACGGCGAATACGAACAAAATGCCGCTCGGTTCGCCTGCAAGTCATTGATAACATGGATTTCGCACGAGAGAATCCAAGGAAATCCAAATCTCCTGAAGGCGCACGAGGCCACCGGATCGCGGAGCCTGGGCGCCGCCTGGCGCGCCATTGCGGAAATCCAAATTATCAAGATGGCCCAAGGCTTCTGGCCGGCGGCGTCGGCGACGCCGCCCTACAGGGACGCGAAGCGACGTTTCACCCGGTCGACCTGGTCGGGCGCGACGCGCACGGTCAGGTGCAGGCCGTCGTCGGCGTCAGCGCGCTGCATCACCTCGGCGTGCTCGTAGAGCCAGTGCAGGCCGCGGCCGTCGGCCGGGTCGAGGGTGAGCTCGATCAGAGAGCGCCCGCGCGCCAGCCGGTCCTCGATCGCCGCCATCAGCCGGTCGATCCCCTCCCCGGTCAGCGCCGAGACGGCGAGCGGGGGCGTCGGACGCAAGCTCTCGTCGTCGGCGAGAGCGGCGCGGCCGTCGGCGTCGAGCCGGTCGAGCTTGTTCCAGACCTCGATCACCCGGTCGATGCGGTCGGCGACGCCGAGCTCTTCCAGGATCTTCTCGACGTCGCGGCTCTGCGCCTCGCTGTCGGCGTGGGAGATGTCGCGGACGTGGACAATCACGTCGGCCGCGCGCACCTCCTCCAGCGTCGCGCGGAAAGCCGAGATCAGCGTCGTCGGCAGGTCGGAGATGAAGCCGACCGTGTCGGAGAGGATCGCCGAGCCGCCGTGCGGCAGGCGGATGAGCCGCATGGTCGGGTCGAGGGTGGCGAACAGCATGTCCGCCGCCATCACGTCGGCCCGGGTCAATCGGTTGAACAGGGTCGACTTGCCGGCGTTGGTGTAGCCGACCAGCGCCACGACCGGATACGGCACGTCGGCTCGGCTGGCGCGGTGCAGGGCGCGGGTGCGCTTGACCTGATCGAGCTCGCGCTCGATGCGCACCATGCGCTCCATGATCAGGCGGCGGTCGGTCTCGATCTGGGTCTCGCCCGGGCCGCCGAGGAAGCCGAAGCCGCCGCGCTGGCGCTCGAGATGGGTCCAGGAGCGCACGAGCCGCGACTTCTGGTAGCCGAGATGGGCGAGCTCGACCTGGAGCGCGCCCTCGGCGGTGCGGGCGCGGCGGCCGAAGATCTCGAGGATCAGCCCGGTGCGGTCGATGACCTTGCAGCCGAACGCCTTTTCCAGGTTGCGCTGCTGCACCGGCGACAGCGCGCAGTCCATCACCGCAAGGTCGATCTCGTCGGCCTTGATCCCGGCGGCGATCTCCTCGACCTTGCCTTTGCCGAGATAGGTCGCGGGGCGGATGGCGGCGAGCGACACGATCTCGCTTCCGACGACATCGAGATCGATGGCGCCGGCGAGCCCGGTCGCCTCCTCGCAGCGGGCCTCGGGCGTGCGCATGACTCCGCCCTCGCCGGCCGGCGCGCGGGTGAGATAAGGGCACACGACACGCGTCCGCGTTCCCGATGCGACGGCGCGTTCGCGCTGGTCAACGGCGCCCGCGGGCGCCGTCGCGCTGGATTCAATGGGCGTCGGACCCCTCCTCCACCGCCTCGAACATGGTGATCGGGCTGGCGGGCATGATGGTCGAGATCGCGTGCTTGTACACGAGCTGGGAGTGTCCGTCGCGCCGCAACAGGACGCAGAAATTGTCGAACCAGGTGACGAACCCCTGCAGCTTCACCCCGTTCACCAAAAAGATGGTCACAGAAGTCTTCGACTTGCGGACGTGATTGAGAAACGTGTCCTGGAGGTTTTGCGCCTTCTCTGTCGGCATGAGCTTTTTCCAATCGCCCGGGCTGAACGCCCGACGCTGTTCTTGAGTCCCCATGCGCGCCCTTTTGTGGCGCGCCTCGCAGCCCTTCTTAGCATAGGTCGCGCCTGAACGACAGGTGACCCAAACGGCGGAGGCCAATTCACGATCGCTCGGCGTGTTCGCGGAAGGCGCCGCGCAGGGCGAGCGTCACCGGCCCGGGACGTCCGTCGCCGATCACCGCTCCGTCGAGCGAAACGACCGGCATCGCGATCGTGGTCGCGCTCGAGAAGAAGGCTTCGCTCGCGGTCTTCGCCTCGAGGACGGCGAACGGCCGCTCGATCAGGCGCAGGCCGAGGGCGGCTGCGACCTGGATCAGCGCGGCTCGGGTCACGCCGTGCAGGATCGATTCGTCCGCCCGTCGGGTGACGAGCGCGCCTTCGGCCGTGACGATCCAGGCGTTGGTCGAGGCGCCTTCGGTGACGAAACCTTGGCGATCGACGAACCACGCTTCATAGGCGCCGGCCTCGCGCGCGGCCTGCTTGGCGAGCACGTTCGGCAGGAGCTGAAGCGTCTTGATGTCCGGCCGCGCCCATCGGGTCTCCGGGGTGGTGATCACGGCGACGCCGGTCGCAGCCCGGGCGGCGTTGGCGGCGGGATCGAGGGATCGCGCCGCAACGACAAGGGTCGGCCTGACCGCATTGGCGGGAAAGCCGTGGTCGCGCCGGGCGGCGCCGCGGCTTATCTGGAGGTAGACGAGGCCGTGCCGGACGCGATTGCGCCGCACGACCTCGCGCATCACGATCCGCAACGCCTCGCGGCCGATCGGCCAGGCGATCCGCAACGCCTCCAGCGAGCGGCCGAGACGATCGAGGTGACGCGTTTCCTCGATGAGCGCTCCGGCCGCGACCTCGCAGACTTCATAGACGCCGTCGCCAAAGGTGAAAGCGCGGTCGTCGACCGAGACGACGGCCTCCGTCGTCGGTCGATAGCGGCCATCGACATACACAATGCGTGACACGCCCTGACCGCTCCCGCTCAAAGAGATTCGTCGCGATGCGACTCGCCCGCGTGCCGCGAAAAGTCAAACCGCGGGCGGATCGTCACATCACGTCGATGAACGCGACCACGGACCGTCGCGACACGGGCACGTTGGACACCCGTCGTCCCCAGTTTCCGGAGATCAGTTCGATCGTACCGTCCGTATTCACGTTGGAGACGAATCCGACATGCGCCGCGTAGCCGATCCGCGTCGTGACGACGGCCAGGGCGCCGACTTTGGGCCCGCTGAGCCTGTGGCCGTAGTTCAGCGCGGACGATGCCATGCCGCTGGGCAAGGGACGATGGCCCGTCCGCTGCAGCACATACGACGCGAAGTGCGCGCACCATGCCCCGCCCTTGCCCGTCATGTTGCGCGACCCGAGCCAGTGCTCGGCTTCCTCGATGACGTCCCCGGAATGTTGCGCTTCTGCGCGTGCGGTCGCGAAGCGGGAGGCGGACGCCGCCTGCGACGGCGCCGACCCCGCAGCCGCGGGCGGAATTCGGCCGCTTGCATGAGCAGCGCCAGAAGCAAACAACAGGGCCGCAATGGCCGGAATTATGGGGCATGCCTTCAAATCAACGCTCCTTCAGAACACACAGGTTAGCCGATGCTTAACGCCCGGCATCTCGCGTATACTCATTTCCCTGTGATGATTATGGGTGATCCAAATTGATTGGATCAGAGCAGTCTCTTGGGTTCGACTTAACCCCGCGAAGACGCAGACCTGCTCTTTCTTCGGTCGACGATCGCATCCAATCGTTTGACGCGAGCAGCCGGCAAACTAACTATCAATGTGTCAAAAATGTGATTCGGCTATGCGTGACGCCGATCGTCCCGGACGCGGCCGACCCGACGCGGCGGGGATCCGGCGCACGCGGCCGCGATCTGGGCCGGCGCGTCCTGATTTTCTGGCGATCCCGGGAGCCGCGCCGAAAGGCGGACCGGGCGGCGCCTTGATCGAGGATATCCCAGCGATGCCGGAGGCTTACCAGCGGATCAGCGCGGCGCCCCAGGTGAAGCCGCCGCCCATGGCTTCGATCATCACCAGGTCGCCGGTCTTGATCCGCCCGTCCTTGACCGCGACCGAGAGGGCGAGCGGAATCGAAGCCGCCGAGGTGTTGGCATGCCGGTCGACCGTCACCACGACCTTCTCGCGCGGGATGCCCAGCTTGTCGGCGGACGCGTCGATGATCCGACGGTTGGCCTGATGCGGCACGAACCAATCGATCGCGCCGGCGTCGCAGCCGGCGTCGTCGAGACAGCCCTGGATCACGTCGGTCACCATGCCCACGGCATGGCGGAAGACCTCCTTGCCCTCCATCCTCAGGTGGCCGACGGTCCCCGTCGTGGAAGGGCCGCCGTCGACAAACAGCTTCGCCCGGTGCCGGCCGTCCGCGCGCAGCCGCGACGCGATCACGCCCGTCGAGCGGAACGCGCCGTCGCTCTCCTGCGCCTCGAGCACGATCGCGCCCGCCCCATCGCCGAACAGCACGCAAGTCGTTCGGTCGGTCCAGTCCAGGATGCGCGAGAACGTCTCGGCTCCGATCACCAGCGCGCGCTTGTGGGAGCCCGAGCGAAGGAACTTGTCGGCCGTCGTCACCGCGAAGACGAACCCTGAGCACACCGCCTGAACGTCGAAGGCCACGCCCTTGGTGATCCCGAGATTCGCCTGGACCTGCGTCGCGCTCGCCGGGAAGGTGAAGTCCGGCGTCGACGTCCCGAGCACGATCAGGTCGATGTCCTCCGCCGTGAGTCCGGCGTCTTTCAGGGCCGCCGCCGCCGCCGCGGTCGCCAGCGTCGACGTGGTCTCGCCGTCGCCCGCGACATAGCGCTGGGTGATGCCGCTGCGCTGTCGGATCCATTCGTCCGACGTGTCCAGCGTGGCCGCGAGCTCGTGATTGGTCACGACGCGAGTGGGCAGCGCCGACCCGACGCCGCGGACACAGGAGCGAATTTGCGAGGTCATGGGTCTTTTCCGGAGGTCAGGCGCCCGTGGCCGGGGAGGCGGCCGTTGCGCGGCTGTCACTGGCCTGAGCGATCATTTCGCGAATCTTGGCCAGCAACTCCTGCCGCACCATGTCGTAACCGAGTTCGATCGCGCCGGCGTAACTGTCGGCGTCGGCGCCGCCATGGGCCTTGATGACCACGCCGTCAAGGCCCAGGAACACCCCGCCGCTGGCGCGCGGCGCCATGCGCTCGCGCAGCGCGGCAAGGGCCTTGCGAGCAAAAAAGAAGCCGATGCGCGACATCAGGCTGTGGCTGAAAGCGTCGCGCATGTATTGGCCGAGTTGTCTTGCGGTTCCCTCGGCCGTCTTCAGGGCGATGTTGCCGGTGAAGCCCTCCGTCACAAAGACGTCGACCGCGCCCTTTCCGAGGTCGTCGCCCTCGACGAATCCGACATAGCGCATGTTCGGCAGGTTCGCGTCGCGCAGGAGGCGGCCGGCGGCCTTGACCTCCTCGACGCCCTTGATCTCCTCCACGCCGACATTGAGCAGGCCGACCGTCGGACTGTCGATATCGAAAACGATTCGAGCCATCGCAGCGCCCATCACCGCCAGATCGACCAGATGCTGTTCGTCGCCGCCGATCGTCGCGCCCACGTCGAGGACGATCGACTCTCCCCGCAATGTCGGCCAGAGCGCGGCGATCGCGGGGCGATCGATCGGCGCCATCGTGTGCAGGCAGACCTTCGCCATCGCCATCAGCGCGCCGGTGTTTCCGGCGGAGACAGCGCAGTCGGCGGCGCCGGATTTGACCGCTTCGATCGCCTGCCACATCGACGAAACGCGCCGGCCGGCGCGCAGCGCCTGACTGGGCTTTTCCGTCATCTTGACGACGACGTCGGTATGAAAGACCTGCGCCCGGCCGGCGAGACGCGGGTCGGCGACGAGGATCGGCTCGATCGCCGCGCGGTCGCCGAACAGCAGGAAACGCAGGTCGGGCCGACGCTCGAGCGCGATTCCAGCCGCTCGCAAGGCGACCGCAGGACCGTGGTCGCCGCCCATTGCGTCCAGCGCTATTCGGATATCCGTCGCCATACCAAAAGTCCGACCGCGCCGATTCCAGCTCGGGCGGCGCCCGGCGCGGCGGGACAATAGCGTCTTCGGCGGTTAAGGCAACGGCTTCGCGGCGATCGGACGGCGATCGGCGCGCGCGCCGCGGCCTCTCCTCCAGCGTCAGCGGATCGGCGGAGCGTATTGAAGGCCGCCCTTGCTCCATAGGGCGTTGAGGCCGCGCTTGATCTTGATCGGCGAGTCCGCGCCGACGTTGCGCTCGAAGATCTCGCCGTAATTTCCGACCGCCTTGACGATGTTGAAGGCCCAGTCGTTGCCGAGGCCCATCGCCTTGCCGAAATCACCCTCGACTCCGAGAAGCCGCCGGACATTGGGGTTCGACGATTTTCGCATCTCCTCGACATTCGCCTTCGTGACGCCAAGCTCCTCGGCGGTGATGAGGGCATAGTGCGTCCACTGCACGATCTCGAACCACTGAATGTCGTCCTTCCGGACGGCCGGGCCGAGCGGCTCCTTGGAGATGATTTCAGGCAGAACGAGATGATCGTCCGGCGCGCCCATCTTGAGGCGCTCGGAATAGAGGCCCGATGCGTCCGTGGTGTAGGCGTCGCACCGGCCCGAATCATAGGCCTTGGTCGCCTCCTCGTCGGTCGCAAAAACCACGGCCTCGAGCTTCATGCCGTTGGCGCGGAAGTAATCGGCCAGGTTGAGCTCGGTCGTCGTGCCCTGTTGCACGCAGACCGAGGCGCCGTCGAGCTTCAACGCCGAATCGACGCCGAGCTTCTTGCGGACCATGAATCCCTGGCCGTCGTAGAAATTGATCCCGGTAAAGAACATGCCGCCGAGTTCGCGGGACATCGTCCAGGTCGTGTTTCGGATCAGGACGTCGACCTCGCCCGCCGCAAGCACGGTCGGCCGATCCTTGGCGTTGATCGGCAGGAACTTGACCTTCTTCGGGTCATCGAAGATGGCTGCGGCGACCGCCCGACATTCGTCGACATCCAGACCGCGCCAGACCCCCTGGTCGTCCGGCAGACCGAAACCGGCAAGACCTGGATTGGCGCCGCAAATGAGCTCGCCTCGCGCCCGGACTTGCTCCAGGGTCCCCGCGGACGCCGGCAAGGCTACGAGAGATTCGACGGCCACGACGGCCATCAGCGCCCATGTCCACTGCATGACAAACCCCTCAGATTGCGTTTGTGGCGACACGCGCCGGCGCCGTCACTATAGACGGTAAATCGAACCTGCGAAGTCACCCGGTCGCGAACATCGGTTCGGATTCGCACATTCCAACGCGCCAGGCGGCGTGTTAGCAAGCAGAGCCATCGTTTTGGGAAAGGCGAAATGTCGAAAATCGCTGACGAAACACGCGACAAGCTGAAACCCCGCACGCGCATGGTCCTCCTCGGGCGGGACCACGAGCAATCTCAAGGGTTTGTCAACGTGCCGGCGTTTCGTGGCTCGACCGTGCTCTATCCCGACGTCGCGACCCTCCGCAGCCGCAAGCAGCGCTACACCTACGGCACGCACGGCACCCCGACGACCGACGCGCTCAGCAATGCCTGGACCGACATCTCCGGCGCGGCGGGAACGGAACTTGTACCGTCCGGTCTCGCGGCGATTGTCCTTGCGCTGATGACGGCGCTCAGCGCCGGCGATCACCTGTTGATGACCGACTCCGCCTATGGCCCGGCCCGCGCCTTCGCAATGGGTACGCTCAAACGCATGGGCGTTGAGACCACCTTTTTCGATCCGCTGGTCGGCGCCGGCATCGAAGGGCTGTTCAAGGCCAATACCCGCGCGGTTCTGACCGAGTCTCCGGGCTCGCAGAGTTTCGAGGTCCAGGATCTGCCGGCGATCTCGGAAATCGCTCACGCCCGCGGCGCCTGCGTCATTATGGACAACACCTGGGCGACGCCGCTGTTCTTCTCGCCTCACTCGCATGGCGTCGACATGGCGATCGAGGCGGGCACGAAGTATCTTTCGGGACACTCGGACCTGCTGCTCGGACTGGTGTCTGCGAACGCCTTGTGGCTTCCCCGCCTCCAGCACACGTCCAGCCAGATCGCCATTCCCGCAGGCCCGGAAGACGTGTTCCTCGCCCTGCGCGGCCTGCGCACCATGGCGTTGCGCCTCAAGGAGGCGGAGCGGCAAGGACTGGAGTTGGCGCAGTGGTTGAGCAAGCGGCCGGAGGTCCTCCGCGTCCTTCATCCCGCTCTCCCGGACGACCCCGGACACGCAATCTGGAAGCGCGATTTCCTCGGTTCGTCAGGCCTGTTCAGCGTGATTCTGAAGCCGGTATCGGATGCGGCGGTCACGGCCTTCCTCGAAGCCCTGGATCTCTTCGGGATGGGCTATTCCTGGGGGGGCTACGAAAGCCTCGTCATCCCGTTCGACTGCTCGTCCTATCGCACGGCCACCCGCTGGGCGCCGGGTGGTCCGGCGGTCCGATTCAGCTTGGGCCTCGAGGACATCGACGACCTGAAAGCCGATCTGGAGCGAGGATTCGCCCGCCTCAGAGCGACTGTGTAGGCGCGGAGCAATCGAACGTCTCGTTCGCCTCCGTTCGCCGCTGTAAGCCCGAGCGGAGCCGCGCGCTCATGCGAGCCGCCGCCTGAGTGTCGCCGCGCGGGATTCGCACCCCTCCGTTGTCGCGGCGAAGCCACGGAAACCGTTTGCGGGTCGTATCGCGAACCATGGCCGTTGTGGTGTCGGTCACCGTCCGAGTGACCGACCCCGCGTAACGGCGGCGTTCGGCATCGACCAAAAAGCGCCACTGCGCGCCGTCTCCTGCCTTCCTCAACATCCCAAGGTCAATTTCGAGCGTCGATCGCGCCGCCATCGCCGCCCGCTCTTGGGTCGGGTCCCAAGCTTAGCGGCGACAATGACGCTTGTTTCCCTGGTCAACTGCTTTACATTGTAAGCGAGGCGACGTTGCGGGCGAAGTCGGCAGTTTAGCAACTTCAAAGAGGCTTTAAGAGCCCACGGAACGCCGATTCATTGCTTCAGCGCGCATCGACGTCATTTTTTTGGGACTATATTCATGTGCGGCGTAGCCGGATGGATCGACTTGGCGGAACGCGCTCCCGCCAAGTCCGTTTTGACGCAAATGACGAACGCGATATCGCACCGCGGGCCGGATGGACACGGATCCTTTTACGGCACGACGCGGAGCGGGCGGTTTGCGGTCGCCCTCGGCCATCGACGCCTGGCGATCATCGATCCTGAAGGCGGCGCCCAGCCCATGCTTTCGACCGATGGCAAGATCGCGCTGGTTTACAACGGGGAGATCTACAATTTCCAGGCGTTGCGCCGCGAACTGATCGCCCTGGGCTTCGACTTCGAGACACGGTCGGACACCGAGGTCCTCCTCAACGCATGGCGCGCATGGGGCGTCGACTGCCTCCCTCGACTAAGGGGCATGTTCGCGTTCGCCCTCTGGGATGGCGAACAGGACGTTCTGTTTCTCGCGCGCGATCGGTTCGGCAAGAAGCCGTTGTTGATCCATCAGCAAGGCAGCCGCTTGGTGTTCGGCTCGGCCATCGACTCGATTCTTGCTTCCGGAATCGACGCCGTCGAGGATCCGCAGTCGATCTATGACTATCTGCTGTATCGTTACGTACCCGCTCCCAATACGCTTTTTACCGGCATCAAGAAACTGATGCCGGGGTCATACCTCCTCTGGAAGAAAGGGGAGGTTCAGCAACGCGCTTATTACTCCCCCCCGGACGGCGACCCCGAACTTCCGCAGAAGAACGCCCACATCGGGGACCCGGTGAAGGCCTTTACGGAGAAGCTGAACGAGTCCGTCGGTCTGCGCATGATATCCGACGTGCCGTTCGGCTTGTTTCTGTCCGGGGGCGTAGACAGCGCCGCCGTCCTCGCTTTGGCCTGCACGCACAGCAATCTGCCGATCCGCACCTTCAGCATCGGCTTTGACGAGCCCGAACTCGACGAGCGAAGCTACGCGCGCCTGGCGGCGGAGCGCTTCAAAAGTAACCATACCGAATGGCGGATGCGGTCGAGCGATATCGTCGAATTGTTGCCGAAGGCCATCAAGTATCGCAACGGACCGCTGGGCGAACCCAGCGACGTCGCCATCATGGCGCTGTCCGAAGTCGCGCGACAAACCGTGAAGATGGTCTTGACCGGCGAGGGCTCGGACGAACTGCTTGCCGGTTATCCCAAGCACAAGGCTGAGGTTTGGGGTCCCTACTACAGAGCGATCATGCCGCCGTTTCTGCATCGGGGCGTTATCGAGCCCCTGATCGACGCGCTTCCGGAGCGCTTCCGCCGGGTTCGAACCGCGGCGCACGCGATCGATATGGCTGACGTCCACGAGCGTTACCCGCGCTGGTTCGGTTCGCTCAACTTCCGCGAGCGAGACGCGCTCGCCTTGCTTTCCGTCCCCGCAAGGCCGGTGTCCGAATTTGCCTTTGCCCAGCAAACGTCGTCTCCGCTGAGACAATGTTTATACTTTGATCAAAGGTCGTGGCTCCCGGACAATCTTCTGGAGCGAGGCGACACCATGACGATGGCCGCGGGAATCGAGGCCCGGATGCCTTTCCTGGACCATGAACTGGTCGCTCTGGTCGCGTCGATGCCGGATTCGGTCCGCATCCGAAACGGAGAGCAGAAGTGGATTCTTCGCGAGGCGATGAGACATATCTTGCCGACCGAGATTCTGACCCGGCCGAAGATCGGACTTCGCATTCCGGTTGCCGGTTGGTTCCGGGACAGTCTTCGCGGCTTCGTGTTCGACAAGTTGCTGTCGACATCGTCTTTGACCAGGCGTTATTTGCAGCCCAAAGTCGTCGAGACGATTTTGACGGAGCATGCGAACGGTCGAGTGAACCACGAAAAGCTGATTTGGCAGCTCTTGAACTTGGAACTCTTTATGGAAGCGTACAAACCCACGCGATCAACCGTCTTTTCCGATATCGACGTCGATAAGGTTGCGATGTTGGATTCCTGAGGGGCTGCGGTTAGGTTCGACCGCCTGACGCCAAAGCCTCCTCGGAAACACTGCATCTATGCGGAATTTTCTCATCGATACCGACACGGCTTCGGACGACGCGGTCGCGATCATCATGGCGCTGTCGGCGCCGGACGTGAAGGTTCTCGGACTGACGACGGTCGCCGGCAACGTCGCGCTCGACCAGGCGACTCGAAACGCCCTGATCACCGCATCGATCTGCGAGTCGGACGTCCCGGTGTTCGTCGGCGCCGAAGCCCCGCTTGTTCGCACCCTGCAAGACGCTCACTGGTTCCATGGCGCCAACGGCCTTGGGGATGTTCATTTTTCCAGCGGGAGTCGAGTGGCGGAGAGCGAGCACGCCGTCGACGCCATTGTGAGGCTTACCCGGGACAATCCGGGACTGACGCTGGTCACCCTCGGCCCCCTGACCAACATCGCCTTGGCGCTGGCGCGCGACCCTCAGCTGGCGGAACGCGTCGGGCGCTGCGTGGTCATGGGTGGAGCGCCGTGTTGCGAAGGCAACGTGACGCCGGCGGCCGAATATAACATCTGGGTCGATCCGGAAGCGGCTCGCGCGGTATTTCGATCGAAGCTGCCGATCGAGATGGTCGGTTGGCACGTCTCCCGCGGGCCCTCGGTGTTAAGCGATGCCGAGATCGCCGCCATAGAAGCGTTTGGAACGCCAAAGGCCCGCTTCGCGATGGAATGCAATGGCCGCGCCCGGTCGGCCTATCAAATCCAGACCGGCGAGATCGGCCTGTCTTTGGCGGATCCGACGGCGATGGCTGTCGCGCTCGATCGTACGGTCGGATTGACCTGGTCCCGGCATCGCGTCGCGATCGAGACGCAAAGCGAGCTCACCCGGGGCATGACGGTCGTCGATCGCCTGGGCGTCAATTCCGACGCCATCAACGCCGACGTATGGGGAGCCGTGGTCGGGGAAAGCACGGGAGCCGACGTCCTGTGGACCTTCGATTCGGCAAAGTTCAAATCGATGCTGTACGCCGCCCTCGCGACGTAGCCGGGCGCAGCGAAGCGACCGGATCGTCGCGCGTCACGGCACGACGAATGTCGCGCGACCCTGCCCGTTCAACGCGGCGAGAATGGCCCCCGGTTCGTTGACCGAGAACACGACGATCGGAATCCCGTTGTCGCGGCAGAGGGCGAACGCCGCCGTATCCATCACCTGGAGATTTCGCGCGATCGCCTCGGCGTGGGTGAGCTTTTCGTAGCGCTTTGCGTTCGGGTCCTTCTTGGGGTCCGCGGTGTAGATTCCATCAACCTGCGTGGCTTTCATCACTGCGTCGCAGGACAATTCGCAGGCGCGCAGCGCCGCGCCCGTGTCGGTGGTGAAAAACGGGTTGCCGGTCCCGCCCGCCAGCATGATGACCCGATTCTTCACCAGATGGGCAAGCGCGGCCTGACGCGAGTAGGGCTGACAGAGCGACGGCATTGCGACCGCCGAAAGGACGCGCGCCGGCTGGCCGATCTGCTCGAGCGCGCCTTCCATCGCGAGGGCGTTCATCACGGTCGCGAGCATGCCGATCGAGTCGGCGCGGGCGCGTTCGATCCCCTTGTCGGCGCCCTGCAAGCCGCGGAAGAAATTGCCCCCGCCGACCACGACCGCGACCTGAACCCCCAGATCCGCCGTCGCCTTGAGGTCGGCCGCCATGCGCTGGATGGTTTCGGCGTTGAGGCCGAACTTGTCCGGGCCCATCAGCGCCTCGCCCGACAGCTTCACGACGACGCGTTTGAACAGAGGAATGGACGTCATGGGCGGCCCCTTGATGCAGCGCGATTCGCGGTCGCGCGCATCAAGCGCCGCAGCCCCGGCTCATGCAATCGCCGAAAGCCTAGAACATGAAAAAAGCGGCCTCGAGGCCGCTTTTCCGCGCCGGGATCAGGCCTCTTCCACGGGCTTTTCGTCGACCTCGCCGAGGGCGTCGCGCACAAACCCGGTG
>CAMFKX010000079.1 GCA_945957375.1 uncultured Roseiarcus sp. | reverse complement strand
CCCCTCACCCTGGCCGGCTTCGCCGGCCTGTCCCTCTCCCAAAGGGAGAGGGGCGCGTTCCCTTCCCCTCAGGGGGAAGGTGGCGCGAAGCGCCGGATGAGGGCCTGCGCCCTACTTCGCGACGGTCGCGCCGACCACGGCGTCCCAGTCCTTGGCGATCTCGGTCTTGGCCGCCTTCTGTTCGTCGAGCGTCGGGAATTTCGCCTTGGCGTAGCCGGCTGGCGGCGGCAGGGCGGCGAGCACGTCGGCGGGGACCTTGCCGGTCTCCACCAGGTTCTGGAACCGGATCGGATGGCAATAGCCCTTGAGCCAGCCGATCTGGCCCTCGTCGGAATAGAGGTGCTCGAGCCACAGCTTCGCGGCGTTCGGGTGGGGCGCATAGGCGCTGATCGCCTGAACGTAGACGCCGGCGACGACGCCGCTCTTCGGCACGATCACGTCGACCTTCGGGTTGTCCTTGAGGGCGTCGCGCGCCGAGAGTGCGTTGTAGTCCCAGAACACCAGCACCGGGGTCTCGCCCTGCGCGATCGAGGCGGCCTTGCCGATCGCGGGCACGAAATTGCCGCTCTTGTTCAGTTCGGCGAAGAAGTCGAGCCCGGCTTTTGCGGCCTTGGCCGCATCGGTCTCGCCCTTCGACAGGCCCGCCGCGTAGACGCCCATGGTCGCCTGGTTGGAGGAGCGCGGGTCGCCCGCGAGCGCGACCGAGCCCTTGAATTCGGGCTTGAGCAGATCCGACCAGTCGGCCGGCGGGGTCTTGACGAGGTCGGCGTTCACCGCGAACGACAGCACGCCGTAATAATCGCCGGTCCAGTAGCCGTCGGCGTCCTTGGCCGCGTCGGGGATCGTCGCCCAGGTCGAGACCTTGTAGGGCTGCAAAAGGCCGTCGGCCTTGGCCGAGGGGCCGAACGACAGGCCGACGTCGATCACGTCGGGGGCCTGCGGGCCCGTGTTGGACTTGTTGGCCTTGATCGCCTCGATCTCGTCGCCCGAGCCTCCGTCCGGGTTCAGTTCGTTGACGGCGATGCCGTATTTGGCCTTGAAGCCGTCGATCAGCGCGCCGTAGCCGCACCAGTCGTGCGGCAGCGCGATCACGGTGAGCTGGCCTTCCTTCTTCGCCGCGGCGACCAGGTCATCCAGGCCGGCGGCCGAGACGCCGGACCCGAGGAGGAGACAGCCGGCGGCGCCGAGCAGGGTCCGTGTCGTCATGGTCATGGGCTATGATCTCCCTCTGCGGCCGGCTTCGCCCGACGGCCTGAACGCGCCTGGGTAATCCGCGGGGATGACGACAGCATGTCGCAGCGCCGCAGGCAACCGGCGAACCATTGCCCGGCTCACATTTTCGCGCCATCTTGCGGTGCGATGGTCGGGCTGTTCCGGTGCGGCCCCCTTAGGCGTTACATGTCCGATAGTCCGTGCGCGTCATCCTGACCCTGATCGCGGTCGCGCTCGTCACGCTTCTGACGGCCGCGCTGATCGTGCCCATGTTCATCGACTGGTCGGCCCATCGCGCGGAGATCGCCGAGCGGCTCGAAGGTCTGACCGGCGGCCGGGTCACGCTGACCGGGCCCGTGACGCTCCGCCTCCTGCCGACGCCGTTCATCGAGGTCGGCGCCGGCTCGGCCGTCGGCGGCGGGGCGAATGCGGCGACCGTGTCGTTCGAAGGCGCGCGGCTCGAACTCGCCCTCGTCAAGCTCGCCAGCGGCGCCTTCCGCTTCACCGACGTTCGGCTGGAAAAGCCGGTGCTGACCCTCAATCGTCGGGCGGACGGCGCGCTCGCGCTGCCGGCGGCGGCCAAGTCGCGCGCCGCCGGGGTCGGCTTCGACCGGTTCGCGATCGACGACGGGACGATCGTGATCGCCGGCGCGCCGGAACGTCGGATCGAAGGCGTCCAGATCGAGGGCGACGCGACGACTCTGGCCGGACCCTATCACGTGACCGGCCGGCTGGCCGGCCCGGGCGGAGCGCCGGTCGCCTTTCGCCTCGTCTCCGAGGCCGCGGGGCCCTCGGGCGCCCCAGTCCGCCTCGTCGTCGAGGCCGGCGCCGCGTGGCCGGCGCTCGAATTCGACGGGACGGCGGCAGTCGGGCCGAAGGGGCCGAGCGCGGTCGGCGCGGCGGTGATCGCCGGCGCGACCGCCGCGGCCGACGGGGCGACGCCCTGGCGCGTTTCCGGCCGGCTCGCCGCCGATCTCGACGGCGCGACCCTGTCGTCGGCCGATCTCCGCTTCGGACCGGACGAGCGGGCGGTGCGCGGCGAGGGGACGGCGGCGCTCGCCTGGCGGGAGACGCCCCGGTTCAGCGTCGACGCCAAGGTCAAACAGGCCAATTTGGATGCGCTCCTGCGGCGCAAGGGCGAGGACGGCGTCCCGCCGGCGCGGGCGGCGGCCGTTCGCTCCGCCGCCCAGTCGCCGGCGCTGGAAAGCTTCGGGTCCGGGGCGATCGACGCCAAACTCGCGGTAACCAGCGCCATCCTCGGCGGCGACACGGTGACCGGTTTCGCCGCGTCGCTGCGCGGCAAGCCCGGCCAGCCGCTCGGCGTCAGTTTCGACCTCGGCCTGCCGGGTCAGAGCCGCGTCCGCGGCGAGGGCGTGCTGGAATCGGGCGCCGCCGCGAAATTCGCCGGCCCGATCGACGTCTCGACCGAGAACGCCGCGGCGCTGGCGCGCTGGGCGGGACAGGGGGCGCCGGAACTCGCCGCATGGGCCGTCCCGCTCGGGGATTCGCTTGCGGACACCAAGCTCGGGCTCTCGGGCGACGCCGAGGCGTCGAGAGTCGGCTTCTCGGGCAAGGCGCTCGCCATCGCCCTCGGCCGCTCGGTGCTGACCGGCTCGCTTGCGGTGACCCGGCCGGTCGGCGCCGACCCCGGCCGCATCTTCGCCGACCTCGCGGCCGATACGCTTGCGGTCGAGGCGCTGCCGAACCTCGCCGAGACGCGCGGGCTGATCGAGGGCTACGACCTGTCGCTGCGGCTCGAGGCCAGGGCGCTCAGCGTCGCCCATGTCGGCGAGGCCGGGGTTGAGGGCGCCGCGCTGAGCCTCGCGCTCGCCAAGACCGGCGCGACCACCACGCTCGAGCGCCTTTCTCTTACCCGGCTCGGCGGCGCCTCGCTCGAGGCGACCGGCTTGCTCGCCGCGGACGGCGGCGCGGCGTCGGGGCGCCTGAGCGCCGACAAGCTCGCGGATTTCGCCGCCCTGGTCGCCCGCCTCGCGCCGGGGCCGTGGAGCCGGATGCTGGTTCAGCGCGCCGCGCTGCTGTCGCCGGCCTCGATCGCCTTTGACGCCAGAACCGGCCCGCTGGTCGACGGCGCGCCGCCGCTCGAGGCGCTGAAGGCGACCGGCTCGCTCGGCGGCGCCGCCGTCGCCCTCAAGCTCGATCCGACGCCGCAAGGCGGACAGCGCCTCGCGCTGACGCTCGAATCTCCCGATTCGGCGGCGCTCCTGCGCCAGCTCGGGCTCGCCTCGGGCGGCGCGCCGGCCGGCCCCGGCCGGGTCGATCTGCACGCCGCCGGCGCCTGGTCCGCCGGCTTCGACCTCGACGCCGCGGCGGCGCTCGCCGGGGCGTCGCTTTCCGGGCGCGGCCGCTGGGTTCCGCTCGCCGAAGGCGACGACGCGCGCCTGTTCGGATCGGTCAAGCTCGGCGGCGACAATCTCGCGCCGCTCGCCGCGCTGCTCGGCCTCGCCCCGCCCGGCGCGGTCATCGGACCGGTCGACGGATCGGCCGACGTCACGCTGCGCGGCGAGCGCTGGAGCCTGTCGCGGATCGCAGCCAGCATCGCCGGGGTGAAGGCGAGCGGCGCGCTCGGCTACGCGCCCCTCCCTCCGGCGCCCGAAGCGCCGCACAGCGCCGACGTGGCGCTCGCGGAGGAGGCGGTCAACGGTCCGGCGGCGGCTGTGGCCACGCCTCCGCCGGCCGCCCTCACCGGCGAGCTGGCGTTCGACCGGCTCCGCCTCGCCGACCTGCTCGGCCTCGCCCTCGGACCGCCCCAGGCCGGGGCGGACGGGCCATGGTCGAAGGCGAAGTTTCGCCCGCCGCCGCTGACGCCGCCGAGCGCCGCGGTGCGGGTCAAGGCCGGCGCCCTGACGCTTGCCGAGGGTCTGGCCGCGCAAGGCTTCTCGGCCATGCTTCGGCTCGACCGCGGACGGCTCGACCTCGACGACGTCGCGCTCAGGCTCGCCGGGGCAGGCGTCGCCGGCCGGGCGACGCTGAGGCGCAGCGGCGAGACCGCGACCCTCGACGGGGCGGTGACCGCCGAGCCGCAAGCCGTCAAGCGGCAGGGCTTCGCCGGCCGCATCGGCGGGCGGCTCGAGTTCGCCTCGACCGGCAAGAGCGCCGCCGCCCTGGTCGCCGGCCTCGCCGGAGGCGGAACGGCGGAGGTGTCCGGCGCCGCCATGCCGCGCAGCGATCCGGGAGCGCTGGACGCTACGGTCGCCGCGGCGCAGGCGCAGGACGCCGACATCGACGAGGCGGCGATCGCCAAGACGTTCACGGCTGCGCTCGACAAGGGGCCGCTGTCGATTCCCGACGGTCCGACGCCGATCGCGCTGACCGGCGGCGCCATCAAGGCCGGCCCGATCGCGATCCCGCGGCCGCGCGGCGCGGGTTCGCTCGCCGCGAATTTCGACCTCGCCCGCATGGCGCTCGACACCAGGCTTCAGCTCGCTTCGCCCTCGACCGGGCTCGCGTTCTGGTCTGGACCGCCGCCCGCCGCGACCGTGACGATCGCCAACGCGCTCGACGCGCCCGAGCGCCGGATCGATATCGCGAGCCTCGCCGCGGGGCTCGCGACCCAGGCGATCGCACGCGAGTCCGAGCGCATCGCCATCCTGGAGGCGGACATCCGCGAGCGCGCCTTCTTCAACCGGCGGCTGAAGGGCGAACGCTTCATGGATCGGCGCAAGGCCGAGATCGAGGATTGGCGCGCCGAGCAGGAGCGGCTCAGGGGCATCGCCCAGCACCTTGTGCAGTTGCGCGAGGAGGCGCGGATCGCCGAGGAAAAGGCGGCGGTCGAGCGGGCGGCGGCGGAAAAGGCGGCCGCCGCGGCGGCCGAAGCGGCGCGCAAGATGGCGGCGGAGCGGAAAGCCGCGCCCGACACCATCCAGGGCGAGCCGACCGAGCCGGATTCCGCAGACAGCGACCCGGATTCGGCGCTCGCCGGGGCGCCGAATCCGCCCCGCCGGCCCAAGGGCCGCGCGCGTCCGACGCCGAACGAGGATCCGACGCCCGGCTCGCTCTACTGAAGCGCAGGCCGCCCTGTCAGGACGCTTGCGGCGCGCGCGCGGCGGACGAAACGGTCTCCAGAACGAACACTCTCAGCGCCGACGACAGGTTGGCGCCGTCGCGCGCGGCGTCGACCTCGACGGCAAGCGCGTTGACCGAGACGCCGCGATCGACCGCGATCGCCTGAAGCCTTCGCCAGAAGGCGTCTTCGAGCGATACGCTGGTGCGATGGCCGGCGATCGCGAGCGACCGCTTGACTACGCGAGCGCGCGCTGTGTCAGGGGTCATCGGGCGGGTCGATCCGGTGCGCGTCGAGGGTGCGGCTCGCCTTGTCCCGCTCGGCCTCGGTCTTGCGTCGTTCGGCCTTGGTCACGCCGAAGGCCGCGCGATTCTCCGCCGCCGCGAGCGCCTCGCGTTCGCGCTCGCGCCGCTTGCGCGCCTGTCGAAGATTGACGATCTCGCCCATAGCGCCCCTCGCCCGCGACGACTACTTCTTTCGGAACGCGTCGATCGAGACGACTTTCGCGGCGCCTGCCCCGCCGGTCGCCTTTCCCGTCGCCTCGCTCGAGGCGCGCGCCGGCGTCGCAGGCTCCGGCTTGGTCCGGGAGACGGCGGTCGGCGCGCTGGGCTCCGGGCGCGGCGCGGGGGACGCGTCGGGGTCCGACTCGGCCTCGGCCCGTTGCTCCGCCGTGCGCGGCTCGAGCTTGAAGCCGAACGGCACCGAGGGGTCGGTGAAACCGGTGATGGCGTCGAACGGGATGGTCAGACGCTCGGCCTTGCGCGAGAAATGCAGGCTGACTTCGAACGCCTCCTGGGTCACCACGAGGTCCCAGAACTCGTGCTGCAGGACGATCGACATCTCATCGGGGAAGCGCGCCTTCAGCGACGCCGGCACGATCACGCCCGGCGCCTGGGTCTTGAAGGCGATGTTGAAATGATGGTCTCCCATGAGGCCCGACCGGTTGGGGCCGGAACGGCCCGCGGTCTCGGCCAGCACCCGGCGCACGACCGAGCGCAGCGCGTCCTGCACCAGAAGATCGTAGCGGATGAGGTCGGTCGCCATGCGAAAAGATCCGCTTTCGTCCTGAACCAGACCGTAGCAGGAGCGGCTTTCAGCGCCTGCGAGCGGTCACGCGCGCAAAAGGAAGTGGAGGCTTCTGTTGCCAGGCGCCTCCGGACCCCGCCTAAAGGTGCAAACCCTTAGGACTTGAATCCCAGTACCAGCACTGCATTACGCAGCGAGGGCCACCGGAGCATAGTTGTCATTCGCAACTATAGGTTTGACCCGATAACGGTGGTATCATGCCGGACAGCAGTCTAAGCCTTTTAACTCACGTCGATCCTATTTCGGGCCCGCCTCAGCGCTCCAAGGCTTGCGCCTGGAAGCGTTCAGGTGGACCCGCCCGGTACCGCCCCGGGGTCCGCAAAGCCTATTCCGCCCGACCTCTACTGTCATAGCCGCCGTGAAGCGGCGTCCGAAATATAAGAGGCGTCGCGCGGGGTTGCAAGCGTCGCCGCGCGCGCGTCGCGGCAAGCCGCCGCCTTGTCGATTCGCAGCAGCGTGAAGAGCTTCAACGGCGGCAATTCGCGCCGGGCGACGAGGCGGGCGTCGGGCCGCGCGGCGAGCCAGTCGCCGATCGCCGAATAGGGGAAGTCGGGGCGCCAGCCGAGCCAGCGCGCCGCGCCGGCCATGCCGCGCTCGACCGTCCGACGCACGCCGCGCGCGGCCGAGAAGTGGTTCATCACGATCAGCGTTCCGCCGGGCCGCAGCACGCGCCAAGCCTCGTCGAGCGCCCGCTCCGGCTGCGGCAGGACGCTCATCACGTAAGGCGCGAGCGCCGCGTCGAAGGCGGCGTCGGGGAATTCCAGCGCGCAGGCGTCCATCACCATGAGCGCCTTCACCTGCGCCAGCGCGCCCCGCTCGACCCGAAGCCGCGCCGCCCGCAGCATCGGGGCGCTGATGTCAACCCCGGTCGCCCGGACGTCGGCGGGCAGAAGGGGAAGCTCGAGCCCGGTGCCGACCCCGATCACCAGAATCTCGCCGCCGGGACCGGCGGCCTCGGCCGCCGCCCGGGCGGCGGCGAGCCGGCCGGGGTGAAACGGCAGGTCGAACAAAAGGTCGTACACCGGCGCCCAGCGGCTGTAGGCCGCCTGCGCATGATGGCCCGCATAGCCCTCGGTCGAAGTGATCGGATTCACTCGGGGACGTCCTCGCGCCGCTCCGGAGGGGCCGCGTCTCGGCCGGAAAGATCGCGCAAAGAGTCGCCGCTGGCAACGGCCCGTTCGCGCAGCAGAGGGAACGCGGCGACGGCTGGGAGGTTCCCGCGCAGGAGCCGTGAGTCCTTTTTCGGAATCGCCAAAGCGCTCCCGCTTCTGTAGGTTATCCCGCGTCGCGGCCGACTCGCGGCCCCCATCGGGCGGCCGTCGAGCCGGCGGCGGCGTCCTCGTGTCCTGAGAGCCTTATCATGCGCCTGATCGCCGGCCTCCTCGGCCTCATCTTCGTCATTCTCGCCGTCGTCTATTTCATCGAGCCGGCGGGCAGCCTGCCGTCGTTCCTGCCCGGGTTCGAGGCCGGGTCCAGCCATATCCACACCACGCACGGCATCGGATCGCTGGTGATCGGCGTCGTCCTGTTCGTCGTCGCCTGGTTCATGGGCCGCTCGGACGAAGCGTAAGCGTTCGCGCCGGGCGGGCGCTTCGCCGGAAGCGCGACCCCGGCGCTTTCTCTCCGGCCAGGAGAGGCGCAAGGTTGAAAAGCGCTGTAACGCGCGCCACGTCCCGCGCGTAGAGACGTCGTATTCAACTCGAGGAGCGTTTCCATGGCTGATACCGAGCGCGCCGTGCTTGCCGGCGGATGCTTCTGGGGCATGCAGCAACTGATCCGGCGCCTGCCGGGCGTGGTCTCCACGCGCGTCGGCTATACCGGCGACGAGGCGACCCCCAACGCCACTTACCGCCGCCACGGCGACCACGCCGAGGCGATCGAGATCGTGTTCGATCCGGCGAGGACCTCTTACCGCGCCCTGCTCGAGGTGTTCTTCCAGATCCACGACCCGACCACCCGCAACCGGCAGGGCAACGACGTCGGCCGCAGCTATCGCTCGGCGATCTTCTTCGAGAACGAGACGCAGCGGCGCGTCGCGCTCGACACGATCGCCGACGTCGAGGCCTCCGGCCTGTGGCCGGGCAAGGTGGTGACCGAGGTCGTTCCGGCCGGAGCCTTCTGGCAGGCCGAGCCCGAGCATCAGGACTATCTCGAGCGCTACCCCAACGGCTACACCTGCCACTTCCCGCGCGCCGGCTGGGTGCTGCCGAAGCGCGCGGCGGCGGAGTAGGGGCGGCGGGCGCCCGCTTCGACCGACGCGGCCTCGCCCGGCGACGGCTTCTCCCCGCCAGCCACGGCTGGCGGGGATTTTTCTTATAACTTTGCCGTCGTTTGGCGCACTTTTGCGCCCGGCGCCGCCTGCGCCGAAGCGCCCTTCACCTCCGGCTGGCGTGCGCGACCGGAGGGTGCGCGTCCCGCGCACCCGGGCGGCGGGACGCCGCCCCTCCAAAGCGACGTTGCAGATCTCGGCGCCCAAGCCTGTGGAATTGCCGGCGCGCAAACCTTCCGGCGCGCTGCGCCGCGACGCCGCGTTGACAGGACGGGCGGCGGTCACGATGGTCCCGGCCCGGCAGCCGAGGAGGGTCCATGACGAGCGGTTCACGGCGGAGGGTTCCGCCGCCTCCAGACCCGTTCGACCGGCGCAAGCCGCTGCCGTCCCCGCTGCCCAGGCCTCCGGGCGACGACCCGGCGGCGGCGGCGCGGGTCGAGGCGATTCTCGATTCGCCGTCCTACCGGCTGGCGAGCGAGGACGCCGACTTCCTCGCCAGCGACGCCGTGCGCGGACTGCGCCTGCAGATGGACTATCTCAAGCCCGAGACCCTGCTCCGGGCGAACCATGTCGAGCGCACGATCGTGGTGTTTGGCTCCTCGCGCGTGTGCCCGCCGGAGGAGGCGCGCCGCCGCCTCGACGCGCTCCGCGCGGCAGGCGCGGACGCCAGCGACGAACGGGACTATCGCCGCCGCCTCGCGGTCGCCGAACGCGTGGTCGCCAACAGCCGCTATTACGAGATCGCCCGCGCCTTCGGCCGGATCGTGGCCGAGGCCAACGCGAAGGCCGGCGACGGCCAGACCCTGATCGTGACCGGCGGCGGGCCGGGAATCATGGAGGCCGCCAACCGCGGCGCCTTCGACGCCGGGGCCAAGACCATCGGCCTCAACATCAGCCTGCCGCGCGAGCAGTTCCCCAACCCCTACGTCACGCCGGAGCTGTGCTTCAACTTCCGCTATTTTGCGCTGCGCAAGCTGCATTTCCTGCAACGGGCGAGGGCGCTGGTCGCCTTCCCGGGCGGCTACGGCACGCTCGACGAATTGTTCGAGATCCTGACGCTGAGCCAGACCCGAAAAATCCGGCCGATGCCGATCGTGCTGGTCGGCGAACGCCACTGGCGCCGGGTGATCAATTTCGACGCGCTGGTCGAAGAGGGCGTCATCGACCCCGAGGACCTCGACCTGTTCTGGTACGCCGAGAGCCCCGAGGAGATCTGGGCCGGCATCGAGAAGTGGGAGCGCGAGGAGCGCGAGCGCTACGGCGGGGCTGACGAAGGGCAGGAGACCACCGGATGAAGCTCTCGTTTCACGGCGCGGACCGCACGGTGACCGGGTCCTGCCACGCGATCGAATGCGCGGGGAAGACGATCCTCGTCGATTGCGGCCTGTTCCAGGGCGATCGACGCGTCGACGCGGGCAACGCGGAAGATTTCGGCTTCGACCCGGCAGGGATCGACGTTCTGCTGCTCACCCACGCGCATCTCGATCATTGCGGGCGCATTCCGTTGCTGGTCAAGCGGGGGTTCAAGGGGGAGATCGTGTCGACCGCGGCGACGCGCGACCTCGCGCGGCTGGTGCTGCTCGACGCGGCGCATCTCCAGGAGGAGGAGGCCCGCCACCTCGCCCGCGTCTACGAACGCCGGGGCGGCGACGGCGCCGGCCGCGAACCGCTCTACGGGCTGATCGACGCGCTCGACGCGCTCGAGCGGTTCGGGCGGAGCGCCGTCTACGACGAGCCGCTCGATCTCGCGCCCGGCGTCCGCGCCACCTTCGTCAACGCCGGCCACATCCTCGGCTCGGCCAGCGTCGTCCTCGACCTCGTCGAGGGCGACGTCCGGCGCAGGGTGGTGTTTTCCGGCGATCTCGGCCCGCCCGGCCGCCCGCTGCTCAGCGACGCCCTCGCGCCCGCCGGCGCCGACGTCGTGGTGATGGAGACCACCTACGGCGACCGGCTGCACCGCCCGCTCGACCAGACGGTGGACGAGTTCGATCAGGCGCTGAACGACGCTTTTCAGCGCGGCGGCAACGTCGTCATCCCGACCTTCGCGCTCGAGCGCGCGCAGGAGGTTCTCTACTATCTCCGCGACGGGGTGGAGCGGAGCCGGCTCGGCCCGGCGATGCAGGTGTTCCTCGATTCGCCGATGGCGATCTCCGCGACCGACATCTTCAAGCGCCATCCCGAGGCCTGCGCGCCGGATTTCGCCGAGCGCCTTCGCCGCGGCGACGACCCGCTGAAGCCGCCGGGACTTCATCTCTGCCGGGAGACGGCCGATTCGATCGCGCTCAACCGGATCACCGGCGGCGCCATCATCCTGGCCGGCTCCGGCATGTGCACCGGCGGCCGCGTCATCCATCACCTGCGCCACAACCTCGGCCGCCCGGCTTGCGCCATCGTGTTCGTCGGTTTCGCCGCCAAGGGGACGCTCGCGCGGACCATCATCGACGGCGCCGACGAAGTCGCGATCGGCGACGACCGCATCCGGGTCCGGGCGCGCATCCACACCATCAACGGCTTTTCCGCCCACGCCGATCAGGCCGGGCTGCTCGCCTGGCATGCCCGCACGAACGCCGCGCGGACCTTCCTCGTCCATGGCGAGGAGACCGCGATGCGCGCCTTCGCCGGCAAGCTCGGCGGGGCCGTGGAGATGCCCGAGATGGGCCAGAGCTTCACGCTCTGAGCCGGCATGCCGAAGGAGTCCGCGCCATGTCCAGGATGTTCCCGATCGCCGTCGTCGCGGTCGCGCTGCTCGGCGCCGTCGCGCCCTGCCACGCGCTGGACGCCTCGTCGCTTCCCGAGAGCAACCGCACCTCGCTCGGCCTCTATCTGACCGCCGAAGAGGTTCCGCCCCTGCTCGAAGCCGCGCGCGGCCGCAGCCTGTTCGTCGACGTGCGGACGCCGGAGGAACGGAAGGCCTCGGGCGCGCCGGCGGGTCTCGACGCCAACGCGCCGCTCGTGGATTCCGGCTTTGCGGCCGACATCGAGCCCAAGCTCGCCGTCAAGGGCCTCACCAAGGCGGATCCGGTCGTGCTGATCTGTCGCAGCGGCCGACGCAGCGCGCTGGCGGCGAACCGGCTCGCGGAGGCGGGGTTCACCCGGGTCTACACCGTCGTCGACGGCTTCGAAGGCGCCGCGGGCGGCGGCAACGGATGGAAAGGTTCGAAGCTGCCGCTCGCCCCGCCGAACTGACCCGGCGGCGCGATTTCCTCTGGCGGTCGGGGCGGCCCGCTCGACAAAGCCGGTTGCGCGTCCCACCCTGCCGGCGCATGATTCGCCCCGTGGCACAGTTTTCCGAAGATTTCGATGCGGACGCCGGTCCGCCGCCGGAGCGCGCCCGTGCGCCGGGCCGCTTTCCCTATCTCGACGGGCTGAACCCCGAGCAGCGCGCGGCGGTCGAGGCGCTCGATGGGCCGGTGCTGGTGCTGGCCGGGGCCGGCGTCGGCAAGACCCGGGTGCTGACCACCCGGATCGCCCACCTGATCGCCTCCGGCCGGGCGCGCGCGCACGAGATCCTCGCCGTCACCTTCACCAACAAGGCGGCGCGCGAGATGCGCGAGCGGGTGAGCGTGTTCACCGGGTCGCATCAGGGCATGCCGTGGCTCGGCACGTTCCACTCGATCGGCGTCAAGATCCTGCGCATGCACGCGGAGCTGGTCGGCCTGCGGTCGAACTTCACCATCCTCGACACCGACGACCAGCTCCGGCTGATGAAGCAGGTGCTGCAGGCCGAGAACCTCGACGACAAGCGCTGGCCAGCAAGGGCTCTGGCGAGCCTGATCGACGGCTGGAAGAACCGCGGCCTCGATCCGGCGCACGTCTCGCCGAGCGAATCGGCGGCCTTCGCCGGCGGGCGCGGCGCGGCGCTCTACGCCGCCTATCAGGCGCGGCTGAAGACCCTGAACGCCGTCGATTTCGGCGATCTGCTGCTCGAGGCGCTGCGCCTGTTCCGCGAAAACCCCGACGTTCTCGAGCTCTTCCAGCGTCGGTTCCGCTACATCCTCGTCGACGAGTACCAGGACACCAACGCGGTCCAGTACCTGTGGCTGCGCCTGCTGGCGCAGGGGCGCGGCAACGTCTGCTGCGTCGGCGACGACGACCAGTCGATCTACGGCTGGCGCGGCGCCGACGTCGACAACATCCTGCGCTTCGAGACCGACTTTCCCGGCGCCAGGGTGATCCGGCTCGAGCGCAACTACCGCTCCGGCGGCCATATCCTCGGGCTCGCCTCGGGGCTGATCGCCCACAACCGCGGCCGCCTCGGCAAGACGCTGTTCACCGACGCGCCGATGGGCGAGAAGCCGACCGTCACCGGCGTCTGGGACAGCCAGGAGGAGGCGCGCGTCGTCGGCGAGGCGATCGAGCAGGCGCAGCGCGACGGCACGTCGCTCGACGATATCGCCATCCTGGTGCGCGCCTCGTTCCAGATGCGCGAGTTCGAGGAGCGCTTCATCACCATGGGCCTGCCCTACAAGGTGATCGGCGGTCCGCGCTTCTACGAGCGCGCGGAAATCCGCGACGCGCTCGCCTATATGCGCTGCGTCGCCCAGCCCGACGACGACCTCGCCTTCGAGCGCATCTACAACACGCCCAAGCGCGGCCTGGGCGAGGCGACGCTCGCCATCCTGCACGAGTTCGGCCGGCGCGCCGGGGTCTCGCTGATGCGCGCGGCGCAGATGCTGATCGAGACCGAGGAGCTCAAGGCCCGGCCGCGCCAGCTCCTGCGCGAATTGCTCAAGAGCTTCGACCGCTGGCACCAACGCTCAGGCGAGATCGCCCACGAGGAGCTGGCGCAGGTCGTGCTCGAGGAGAGCGGCTACGTCGACATGTGGAAGGCCGAGCGCACGCCCGACGCGGCCGGCCGGCTCGACAACCTCAAGGAGCTCGTCCGCTCGATGGGCGAGTTCCCCGACCTCGGCGCCTTTCTCGAGCATGTGTCGCTGGTGATGGACGTCGAGAGCGCGGACGCCGGCGAGCGCGTCTCGATCATGACGCTGCACGCGGCCAAGGGGCTCGAATTCGACCTCGTGTTCCTGCCCGGCTGGGAGGAGGGGCTCTTCCCGCACCAGCGCTCGCTCGACGACAACGGCCGGTCCGGGCTCGAGGAGGAGCGCCGGCTGGCCTATGTCGGCATCACCCGCGCGCGCCGCGCCGCCAAAATCCTTCACGCCGCCAATCGCCGCGTGCGCGGGCTGTGGCAAACCTCGGTCCCGTCGCGCTTCATCGAGGAACTGCCGCCCGACCATGTCGAGATCGAGGAGACGGCGAGCGCCTCCGGCTTCGGCGGCTACGGCGTGTCGCGCTTCGACGCCGCCGGCTTCGGCTCGCGCTACGAAACGCCGGGCTCGCGCCGGGCGGAGCAATGGACGCGGCGCGAGGAGGCCGGGGCTTATGGCCGCGGCGGCTTGCGGCCCGCCGAACCGCGCGGGCTTCCCCGTCCCGCGCCCTCGGCCGGCTTTGCCGCCGGCGCGCGCGTGTTCCACCTGAAGTTCGGGCCGGGCAGCGTGGTCGCGTCCGACGGGCCGAAGCTGACGATCGATTTCGACCGCGCCGGCCGCAAGCTGGTGATGGAGAGCTTCGTCACGGCGGAGCCCTGACCCGCCGCGAAGACGCCGTCGGTCAAGCCGCCGCCTTGCGCGGGCGGACCGCGTCGGCATAGGCGGCGATCACCCTGGCGGTGATGCGCCCGGGGGTGAAGGCGACCTCGCCGATCGCGCCGACCGGCGTCACCTCCGCGGCGCTGCCGGTGAGGAAGCATTCCGTGAACGTCGGCAGTTCGTCAGGAAGAATCCGCCGCTCGATCACTTCGATCCCGAGCCCGCGGGCGAGGTCGATCACCGCGGCGCGCGTGATGCCGGAGAGGAAACAGTCGGCGATCGGGGTGTGAAGCGCGCCGTCCCGGACGAAGAACACGTTGGCGGCGGTGCATTCGGCGACCCGTCCGAGCCAGTCGAGCATCAGCGCGTCGTCGAAGCCGCGCCGCTCGGCGCGATGGCGAGAGAGCGTGCAGATCTGGTAGAGCCCGCTCGCCTTGGCCTGCGCGGGCGCGGTCATCGGATCGGGTCGGCGATATTCGGCCATGTCGAGCCGCACCGCGCGCGGCTCCCCGGCGGCGAAATAGCTCGGCCATTCCCAGGCGGCGATCGCGAGATGGACCGTCGCGTTCGGCGCGCCGACCCCGAGTCTGTCCGATCCGCGCCACGACAGCGGGCGAAGATAGGCGTCGGAGAGGCCGCTGCGGGCGAGCGTCTCCGCTTTGGCCGCGTCGATCTGCTCGACCGACCAGGGGATTTCGAAATCGAGGATGCGCGCCGATTCCTTCAGCCGGCGGGAATGCTCGGTCGAGCGGAACACCTGGCCGCCGTAGGCGCGCTCGCCCTCGAACACCGCGCTGGCGTAGTGGAGCGCGTGGGTGAGCACGTGCACCTGCGCGTCGCGCCACGGGACCATGCGCCCGTCGAACCAGATCCATCCGTCCCGGTCGTGGAAAGGCTGATGGGTCACGGCTGTTTCCTCATTTCCGTTTGCAGTTTGATTTGGAATCCGCCGGTTTGGCGTTACATGCAGGGCGTGCCTAACACCCTCCACGATTTATGTCAATAATGCTGACCTAATGAGCGACTCGATGCCGCCTGAAGCCGATCCCGCGGCCCATCCGCGCCGGGACGACCCGCCCGAGGGAGCGCCGTCCGCCGGCGCGCCCATGTACGACCTGATCGAATTGTTGTTCTTCGCCTACCGGGATTTCGTCGGCGACGCGGACCGGCTGCTCGAGTCCTACGGGTTCGGTCGCGCCCACCACCGGGTCCTCTATTTCGTCAGCCGCCGGCCCGGCCTCACCATCGCCGAACTTCTCGAGATCCTGCGAATCACCAAGCAGAGCCTCAATCGCGTGCTCAGGGAGCTGGTCGAGAAGAATTTCGTCGAGGCCCGCGCCGGGGCCGCCGACCGTCGCCGTCGCGAGCTCTACGCGACGTCGGAGGGCGAGCGGCTGGCGTTGCGGCTCGCCGAGGCGCAGACCCGTCGCTTCGCCGTCGCGCTCGACAAGCTCGGGCCCATGGGCCGGCAGTCCGCGGCGGGCTTCCTGCGCGCGATGATCGACCCGCAGGAGACGGCTGGCGAGGCGGGCAACCCAGCGAGGCGGAATTGACCGAGCCGACGACGCTTTCCCCTCCGGAGGACGACGCGACCCATGTGCTCGTCGTCGACGACGACCGCCGGCTGCGGGAGCTCCTGTCGAGCTACCTTATGAAGAACGGCCACCGCGTGACCGTCGCCGCCAACGCCGCCGAGGCGCGCGCCTTCCTGGACGGTCTGGCGTTCGACCTGATCGTGCTCGACGTGATGATGCCGGGGGAAAACGGCTTCGTCTTCGCCCAGGACCTGAGACGGCGTTCGCAGGTTCCGATCCTGATGCTGACCGCGCGCGGCGAGCCGGAGGACCGCGTCCGCGGCCTCGAGATCGGCGTCGACGACTATCTCGCGAAACCCTTCGATCCGCGCGAGCTGCTGTTGCGGATCAAGTCGGTGCTGCGTCGCACCCGGGCCGAGCCGGTCGGCAAGGCGGAAGCCTCGGTGGTCCGGTTCGGCCCGTTCGCCTTCTCGCTCGAACGCGGCGAACTGCGCTCCGGCGACGAGATCGTCCGCATCACCGAGCGCGAGCGCGAGATGCTGCGGCTCCTGTGCGCCGCCGCCGGAGCGAGCGTGTCGCGCGAGGCCCTGTCGGGCTCGGGCGGCGCGGCGCAGGAGCGGACGGTCGACGTGCTGGTCAACCGGCTGCGGCGCAAGATCGAGCAGGATCCCGCCAATCCCGTCTATCTCCAGACGGCGCGCGGCGCCGGCTATCGCCTGATCGCCGACGGATGATCCCGCGGCCGTCCTTTCGAACCCTGCGCGTGCTCGCGCGCGTCCGCGACCTCTGGCGAAAAGGGGCGCGCGGCCTTTCCGACGTCTTGCCCAAGGGGCTGTACAAGCGGTCCCTGCTCATCGTCATCCTGCCGATGGCGCTGCTGCAGACGGCGGTGACCTTCGCTTTCATGCAGCACCATTTCGAGCTCGTCACCCGGCGATTGTCGGAAGCGGTGGCGCGCGACGCGGGCGCCCTCGCCGATCTCTACGGCCGGCTGCCGCTCGGGGTCGACGACCGGTTCCTTTCCAACCTCGCCGCCGATCGGTTCCGGATGGACGCGACCGTCATGCCGGCCGGCCCGCTGCCGCCGACGCTGCCGCGGTCGTTCTTCGACGCGCTCGACCCGCTCACCCGCACCCTGCCGAGCGAGCTCAAATCGCAGCTCCGCAAGCCGTTCTGGGTCGACACCATCGGCCGGTCGGGCCTGATGGAGATCCGGATCGATCTCGGCGACCGCATCCTCCGCCTGGTCACCCGGCGCGCGCTCGCCTACGAGGCCAACGCCCACATTTTCATCCTGTGGATGCTGGGCGCGATGATCGTGCTCCTGACGGTCGCGATCATCTTCCTGCGCAACCAGATCCGCCCGATCCTGCGCCTCGCCCGCGCCGCCGAGGACTTCGGCAAGGGGCGGGACACCGGCTTCACCCCGCACGGCGCGACCGAGGTCCGCCAGGCCGGGCACGCCTTCCTCGAAATGAAGCGCCGGATCGAGCGCGCCACCGAGCAGCGCACCACCATGCTCAACGGCGTCAGCCACGATCTGCGCACCATCCTGACGCGGTTCAAGCTGTCGCTCGCGCTGCTCGACGATTCCGCCGACAGCGAGCTCCTGCAAAAGGACGTCGACGAGATGGGCCGCATGCTCGAAGGCTATCTCGCCTTCGCCCGCGGCGACGCCAGCGAACCGACCGTCGCCACCGACGTCGCGGCGCTGCTGGAGGATCTGCGCGCCGACGCCGAGCGTCACGGCGCGACGGTCAGCCTGGAGACGCGCGGCGACCTCGCCATTCGCGTGCGGCCGACCGCGCTCAAGCGCTGCATCGGCAATCTCGTCGCCAACGCCCAGCGCCACGCCGACAATGTCTGGATCTCGGCCCGGCGCGAGGGCCAGATGGTCTCGGTGACGGTCGACGACGACGGAATCGGCATCGCGCCCGAGCACCGCGAGGACGTGTTTCGCCCGTTTTACCGGCTCGACGAATCCCGCAACCAGGACGAAGGCGGCGCCGGCCTCGGCCTCGCCATCGCGCGCGACATCGCCCGTTCGCATGGCGGCGACATCGAATTGACCGACAGCCCGGAGGGCGGCCTCAGGGCCGCCGTCCGTCTGCCGGTTTGAAGCCAGCGCTGCGAAAGCCGCCGATCAGACCTGCGCGGAGATCCAGCGCGACAGCTCCGTCTTCGGGCCGGCGCCGACCTTGGTGGCGACGTTCTTGCCGCCCTTGAAGATCATCAGCGTCGGAATCGAGCGGATCCCGTACTTGCCGGCGACGTTCGGGTTTTCGTCGACGTTGAGCTTGGCGATCCGGACCTTGCCCTTCAGCTCGGTCGCGATTTCCTCGAGCGCCGGGGCGATCATCCGGCACGGGCCGCACCATTCGGCCCAGAAGTCGACGACCACCGTCTCGTTCGAATTGATCACGTCGGCATCGAAGCTCGCGTCCGTGACTTTGGCAGTGATGGAATTGTCGCCCATTGCGCCCTCGGCCAATTTGCGGCGCCCGGGCCGCGTCGCCCTTAGTTAGGAACGCGATGGAAACGCGTCAAGAACGGAAAGCCGCGCTCCGACCGTCTCCGCGCCTTCCCGCCGACCCCCGCCGGCTTGACAGGCGCGGGGCCAGTCCCTAGCCGGACCCTCCATGTCCTCTTCCGACCAGACCCGCGCGGTTCGCGCGATCCGCGGCCTCGCCGAGATCTCCGACGCCTACGACGTCATCCTGTGCGACGTCTGGGGCGTGCTGCACGACGGCGTCGCGGCTTTTCCGCCCGCCTCGGACGCGCTCGTCGCCTATCGGCGGCGCGGCGGGACGGTCGTCCTGGTCACCAACGCGCCGCGCCCCTCGGCGCCGATCCGCGGCCAATTGCGCAAGCTCGGCGTCTCGCCCGACGCCTTCGACGCCATCGCCACTTCGGGCGACGTGACGATCGGCCTGATCGCCGAGCGGATCGACGATCCCGTGCTGCATATCGGGCCGCCGCGCGACCTGAGCCTGTTCGAGGCCGCCGGGGAAGCGGCGGGGCGATCGCCGAAACTGGTTTCGCTCGCGGACAGCGCCTACGTGCTCTGCACCGGGCTGCGCGACGACGTGGCCGATACGCTGGACGACTACGAGGCCGAGCTTCGCGCCATGGCGGCGCGCGGGCTGCCGATGGTCTGCGCCAATCCGGACATCGTGATCCACCGCGGCGAAGCCCTGATCTATTGCGCCGGCGCGCTCGCCGAGCGGTTCGTCGCGCTTGGCGGAAATGTCGTCTACGCGGGCAAGCCGCATGCGCCGATCTATCGCCATGCGCTGGCGTTGGCGGAGGCCGCGCGCGGACGCGCGGTCGACCCGAGCCGCGCGCTTGCGGTCGGCGACGGCATGAAGACCGACATCGCCGGCGCTTCGCGCGCCGGGCTCGACGCGCTCCTGGTCACCCGCGGCATTCACCGAACCGCGCTGCACGGCGACGCGTTCGAGGCGCCTGCGGACGAAGGCCGGGTCCGGCGGCTGTGCGCGGAATTCAAGCTCTGGCCGGTGGCGACGATCGGCTCGCTCGACGGCTGACGCCGTGCCGATGGGGGTCCTGAAGGCGAATTGATCGCGTCCGACTTTCACCATAGGAAGATTCGTCCGACGACTGGGGAATGGCTCGTCGTCGGCGTTCGCGAGGCGACGCGCGTCGCTGTCGCGCGGAGGCGCGCCGCATGCACAGGTCGATGTTCCAGACCCTCTATTTCGAGGACCTCTCGGTCGGCATGCGCGAGGCGATCCGCAAGAC
>CAMFKX010000078.1 GCA_945957375.1 uncultured Roseiarcus sp. | reverse complement strand
CGCCTCGACCTCTCGCCCGCCGGCGACCTCGCCGAGGCGGCGGCGAACCTGTTCGCCTTCCTGCGCGCGCTCGACGCGCTCGGCGCGACCGCGATCGCCGCAGCGCCAATTCCCGTGCGCGGCCTCGGCGCCGCGATCAACGACCGGCTGCGCCGCGCCTCGGCGCCGAAGGAGGCTTGAGCGCGGCCGCACAAGGTCCTAACCTGCGCGCAGGACTGAAGAAACGACCGTCGCGGGCGTCATGCCCGGGCGCGACGCACGAGACGAGTTCCGGTTCGATGAATGCGGCGCTGAACTGGGACGAATTCCGGCTGGTCAAGGCGATCGCGGATTCGCGCTCCCTGACAGGGGCGGCGTCGATCCTCGGCCTCAATCATTCGACGGTGTTCCGCCGCCTCGGCGCGCTCGAGGAGGCGGTCGGCGGGCCGCTGTTCGAGCGCTCGCGCTCGGGCTACGACCCGACGCCAGCCGGCGAGGAGATGATCGCGCTGGCCACGACCATGGCGGATTCGGTGGTCGAGTTCGAACGGCGGGTCGCGGGGCGCGACGTGAAGCCGGCCGGACGGCTTCGCGTCACCACCAGCGAGACGATCGGGCTGCGCTTCCTGCCGCCGATCCTGGCCCAGTTTCAGGGCCAGAGTCCGAACGTCGTCGTCGACGTGATCCTGTCGGAGCAGCCGTTGAATCTCGCCAAGCGCGACGCCGACGTCGCGATTCGGGTGACCAATCATCCGCACGAAACCCTGATCGGCCGGCGCGTTTCGACGGTCGGTTGGGCGATCTACGGTCCGCGCGGGCTCGGCGAACAGGCGATGTTGTCCGACGAGACGCCGTTCGTCGGCTTCGTCGAGGATTCCGGGCCGAGCTTCGCGCGCCGCTGGATCGAGGCGAACGTCCGCCCCGAGCGGGTGGCGGCGCGGGTGAATTCGACCCTCGCCATGGTCGAGATGATCGCGCAGGGCCTCGGCGCCGGCCCGCTGCCCTGTTTTCTGGGCGAAGCGCACGCCAAGCTCGCGCGGCTCGGCCCGCCGATGCGCGCCTGGGACATGGGCCTGTGGATCCTGATCCACTCGGACCTGCGCCGCTCGGCGCGCGTCCGGGCGTTCATGGACTTCGCCGGGGCGGAGCTGTTCAAGCACCGCAAGACCATCGAAGGCTGCGAAAGCGAGTGACGCGTCATCGGCTTGCCATGGCGCGGCGCCTGTGGCAAAAGCCGCTCGCTCCGGACGGCCGCGTCCGATGGCTGCAGTAGCTCAGTGGTAGAGCACTCCCTTGGTAAGGGAGAGGTCGAGAGTTCAATCCTCTCTTGCAGCACCACTTTTACCCAACAAAATCAAGGATCGGTCGCAACGGGCCAAAGCGCGTCGATGGCTGTTTCCGAGCGAACATCGGCAGAACACGGCTCACTTTCCCGTGCGAAATCCGTGCGGTCCATCAGCGCCGGGATTGCTTCGAGCGTCGTGCCGGGCGCCGACGCGATATGCGCCTCCAGCACGGCGATGCGCTTCTCCAGCCGCTCGATCGCTTCCCAGAAGTTCTCGCCTGCGATCCTGACGGGCCTCAAGGCCCATCGGTCAGCGCCGTGCAGCGTCATTTGTCGTCCCCCCTGTCGCGCGTCGCGAGCCGGATCAGCGCGTCGTTGACGGTCGCATGGTGCGCGTCCATCTTACCTTCCATCCGGTCCAGCCGAGCGCCGAGGCTGACCTCGATCTTGTCGAGGCGTTCCTCGTTGTTCTTGATCCTGCCGCTATGGGACTGAAGCTCGGCGCGCGTCCCGGTGATGAACATGAACACGGAATAGAGCATCCCGGTCAGGCCGACGAAAAGGGTGGTCATCCACCCCGCCGCTGACCAATCCGGGGCCTCCGGCGGGCGGATATCCATCGCCAGTTCACTTCGCCGGGGTGGCGACCACCTGCCCCAGCAGCGTCGCAGCGTCGCAGGCGACCGGCTGCGCCGCCGCCAGGTGCTGCGCGGTCGCCTGAGCGCCGCCCTTGGTCAGGCTGACGGCGAGAACCGCGCCATCGGCGGACAGGACGCAGAAGGCGCGGGTGTAGGCGGCCTGCTGCTGCGGCGTGAGGGTCGCGGCGTTGCACCCCGCGAGCGCGAGAGCTGGGGAGGCGATGATGATGCGGTGCATGGTGGCCTCAGTTGCAGGCCCATGCGTTCGTCACGCATGAGTAGATCGCCCCGGAGGGGGCCAGGGTAACGCAGCCGAGCAGCGTGAACGAGACGGCGAGCGCGGCCGACAGAGCGAAGGCGCGCCGGCGCATCACTTCGTCCCGAGCGCAGTCGTCGTGACGGCGCGCAAGCCGATGATGGCCGCGCCGATGACCGCCGCGGCGCCCGGCGAAATGCCGATCGACGTCCAGTCGACGCCGCCGAGATAGGTCATCAGCGGCGGGACGACGGCGACCGCCGCCCCGAAGATCAGCGTCCGGTAGCCTTTGAGCATGGTGCTTCTCCTATCGCCCGGTCAGGGCGGCATGCAGGGAATTGGTCGTCGCCTGGTCGACGAGGCCGTTGACGGGGAGGCCACGCCAGGCCTGCCAGTCGCGGATCATGGCGCGCGTCTTGGGGCCGATCACGCCGTCGACGGCGAGCTTCGTTGCGCCAGGCGGGAGGAAGACGTTGAGCGCCTTCTGGACGCCCGCAGGCGTGCCGACGTCGATCGTGATTGGATCGCGGGGCTCAACGAACTCTTTCGAAGATGGCCCGGGGGGCGGATTGGGCGATACGACGCCCGGCTGTACCGGGGCAGCGTCAGCGTCGCGCGCGGCGGGACGAGCCACGCCCTCCGTCGACAAGACGAGCAGCGCCTCGAGCTGACGGCGGCGGGCGTTCACGCCGCCATTGTCGTCCTCGCGCGCCTCGATCGCCGCGGCGATGGCGCGGCAACCGTACTGCTCGCGGACGCAGCGCGCGACGGACGATGTCAGGGCGCCGTAGTTGTAGGCGAAGCTGAGAAGCGCCGCCTGCTCGTTGTTCGTCAGCGCAGCCCACGACGCAGGCGTCACTTGCTCGACGATCTTGGCCTCATAGGCCGGGATGCGCAGGGCGAGGTTCTGGAGCGCGCGAGCGCGCGTCGTCGTCATGCCCTTGACGACCTCGCGCTGTTCCGGCCCTTCCGTGTCGGACCCGAAGCCGAGCCGGAAGTGGTTCACATCCCACTCCGCGTGCGGGGCAAACCCCTCGAAGGACGCGATCACGTTGGCGGCGCGCTGATAGTCGGTCATGCCTAATCTCATGCACAGCATACCATGCACAAATCAAGACGCATCAGCGCGGATTGTGTGGAAAAATCAGGTAATGCCGGGGATATCGATCGCCGGAGGCGGCGCGATCTGCACCGGGGCCACAGCGTTGATCGACACGACGATCCCATGCACCGCCAGCTCGAACGCATAGACGGCTGCCGAGAGCTGCGCCGCGCTCTTCGCCGCGGCGGCGCTCGACCGCAGCGTGGCGAGCGCAGCCTGGTTGGCGATCGACGCGCTGGTGAGCGCAACCACCATCGCCGCGAAAGCCGCCGGGGTGAGCCCCGGAAACTGCGCCAGCGCCGGCGCGAACATCGCGGCATAGGGGCCGCTCGTTGGGACCGACCCTCCGCTCGCGGCGATGATGCCCGCCATGTTCTGGTAGGCGACCTGGTCTGTCGGCGTCGGCAGGATCTCGGAGACGAGCTGTCCCGATACCGTGGCCCCTGCGGTCATCACGAGCGCCTGAAGATGCGCCAGCGTCGCGTCAGGCGGCGTCGCCGGCGCCGTCGCGGTGGGCGAAGCCGGCTGGGTCGACCAGCTCGAGCCGGACCACACCGGCACTCGGCCGGCGGCGACGGCCGGCGGCGGCGTCAGCGTCGCATGCGCCGGGACAAGCCAGGTGCCGGGCGGGTCGAGCGGGGACTGGACAGCAGGCTCGGTCCCGACGAGGACGCCGGACGCGGGATCGAGCTTATAGACGGGGGGCGCGGCCATCGGTGATCCTCAGTATTTGACGCAGACAAGTAGCGCCCAGTTCTTGGGAGCCGTTTCAGTTCCGTAAGAATTCGTCGCTGTGATGCCGGTGCTGGCGTAATTTGCCGTCGTATTCTGTGTCCCGTTGTTGATAAAAATGTTCGCCGATGCGGGCTGAATACTTGCGTACCCGGTCCCGAACGCCCCGCCCTGGCCCGTCCCGGAACCGCCAACGCCGGTCCCGCCTGGTGCGATGAGCGCCCCGCCCGGATGGGTGTGCCCAGCGTCGGAGTGGACGTGCCCGGAGTCCCCGCCCGTGTGCCCATGGGCCGGGTTGTTCATCGAGTGCGAGTGCGTCGGGTCGGTGATCGAATGCGCGTGCACGCCGACCTTGTCGGCCTGGTAGGAGCCGAACGCCCGGCCGCTGTCGAGGCCGCGCCCGTTGTCCCAGCCGCGCAAGAAGGTTCCGCGCGCGTCGGGGAGTAGGAACGATCCTCCCGCACCGCCGAAGGTGTAACCGCAGCAGGCGAAGAGTGCGGCGTAGGAGGCCGTCGACAGGCTCGCGCCGTTGAGCTGGAGGAAGCCCGCCGGCGCCGAGGAGCCGAGATAGAAAATGACCGTTCCCGCGGGAATGCTCGTGTCGACATAGCCCTTGGTCGCGAAGTCTGTTAGATTGACCGGCGTTGCGCCGTTGATGATCTTGAACCCGCCCATGTTCAGGGCGGCCAGCATCGGTGCGGTGCCCTGGACATTGAGGCTGTTCGTCACCTCGGTGGCGAGGTCGGACAGAAACGCATCGTAGGCGGACGCGCTGATGACCGCGCCGGAGACAGCATAGGTGCCGGCCGGGGCCGTGTAGATCCCTGAAGAATTGCGGGGCATCAGACCATCCTTGTGGAGGGGTTCATGAAGCAGATCGACCTCGACCCGCGCGAATACAGCGCCGACATTCCGAACAAGAAAGAGCCGTTCTTTGGCCCGGAAGCGCTGAACGTCGCGGTCAGCATGATCTGGTGGCTGCTTATTGGGGCTGGCGTCCGGTACTTCCTGCACCGATAGCGAGCCGGCCGCCGACCGATCCTCCGGCCGCGCCGAGCGCGCGCGCGAGCGCCTGATGCGCTGCGACGCGCGAGACGGTGGGCGCGAGCGCCTGCTGGACGTCAGCGGCCGGTCCGCGCGTCAGGAGCAAGCTGCCGAGCTGGGCGCGCACCTCCGGCGTCGAGCCGGTCAGGCCGTTGAGCCCCTTGCGCGCGAGCGCCATCGCCAGGCCGTGAAGATTGCCGTGCGCCGCGTCGAGAAGCAGGCCGGGCTCCAGCGCGCCTTCCTTCTCGTGCGCGAGGTTGTCGGCCGTCTGCGACCCGCCGAGCGCGCGAAGGCGCGTCGCGTTCATCTCGTTCGACCGTGCGATCCGCTGCGACATGATGTCGCCCGGGCCGCCTGGCTGTTGCGGGCCTTGGTACTGCGACATCGCGCCCAGCTCGGCTTGCGTGCCCTCGTTCATGAGGGGAAGGGCTTTGTTCGCGCCGGGATTGCCGTTGGAGGCGTTCTCGAGGATCGGGTCGGCGTAGCCAGTGCGATAGGCGGCCTGCGCGCCGGGCTCCAGCGCGCCGTAAGCCGGGATCGTGTCTTCGGGCCTTCCGCGGCGCGCCGCCTGCTTGCCGGTGTCGATCGCGTCCATCGCGCGGCTTTGGCGCGCGAACGTGTCGCGGGCCTCGGCGTATTGCGGCGACGATGCGGTCAAGGCGTCGTCGAGCGAACGTTTGATCGGGATCAGGGCGCGCTGCACGGTCGGGGTCGCGCCATCGATCATGTTGTCGATCTCGCGCTTGGCGCTGAGAACCTGGTCGAAGTCGGACAGGTTCGATTTGCCATCGGTCAGGAACGCCTTGGCCTTGCGCACCGCGCCTTCGACCGAGTTGTCGGCGATGTTGCTGTTCGGGTTGACGAGCGCCGTCACGCCCGGCGTCAGCGTTGCGTCGGCTTGGCGGATCGCCGCGGAGACGTCGACTGCGCTCCGGTTTGGGTCGCTGCGCGCCGCCCCGTAGGCGGCGTCCGCATCGGCTCCGCGCTGCGCCTTGAGCGCGCTGGCGAGCTTGTCGGCCGTCGTCGTGACGCCGAGGCCATCCGACAGCGCCGAGGCCACGTCACGCCCCTGCGCGGCCTGCCGGCGGTCGAGGAACGTCGCCGCCTCGACGCCGCCCGGTCCCGGCGATCGAACGACGGACGAGAGCTTGTCCTGCCCGGCCTTCCCGAGCGCGTCGGCGAGCGTGTACTGCGGCTGCCCGGCGGCGGTCGCATTGTCGAGCGAGAGCTGGAGCCCTTCGGGCGTCTTGCCCGAGGCGAGGATCGCCCGCGCGAGGCTGACCTTGGCGGCGTTCGCCGGGTCCATCCGCGCCATGACGTTCGACACGATCGGGGCCGCGACCGCACCCGCCACCTTGGCGATCGCCGGCCCGGCTACGCCGAGCGCCGCCCCGCCGGCCGCGCCGGTCATCGCGTCGTCCAGCCTGCCGCCGCTCTCCCCGCTCAATGCGCCGTTCACCGCGCCGTAGCCCGCGCCGTCGATCGCCATCCCGGCGGCGTTGCGCATCAGACCCGCGCCGGCCTTCGTCGCCGTGAGGCCGGCGCCCGCGAGGCCGGCGCCCGACATCATGCCGCCGCCGAGGCCCGCGACCGTGTTCGCGATCGGGTGCTGCGCGTTGCCGGAGGCGAGCGCCGCGTTCTCGTTCGCCTTCGCGTAACTGTAGCCTTCTGACGGGCTCCAGGTCCCATGCTTGATCATCTCGGCGGGCGTCATTGCTCCGGCCATGAGCGTCGGCAGCGCGCCGAAGGTCGCGCCGTTCAGCGCCGAGGCCGCCGGACCATAGGATGGGTCGACGCCGGCCGCCTTGAGCTTGGCGAGCTGGTCCTGCGCGGCCTGCTGATATTTGTCGGGCGGGGGCGCGCCGCCGACGACCGGGTCTTGCTGCCACGTCTGCAGCGTCGCCTGCCCGACGATCGGGTCGTCCTGCCAGCCCATCAGCGTTTGCTCCGCACAGTACCGTCAGGCCCGATGTATTGCTTCCCAGAGGGGAGCGCGTCGTATTCGGCCTGGCTGTTGATGCGCGCCGGCGCGCTGGGCTGCGCCTGCTGCTCTTGGGGCTGCTGCTGGCCTCCCATCAGGCCCCGCACGAACTTGAGGCCGTCCCGCGCCTGCTGGAGCTCAACGGGGTAGGGCATGTCGCCGCCGGTCGCGTTCTTGAACCGCTCGGACAGCACGTTGATCTTCGTCTCGAGGAAGTCGGATAGCGTGTTTAGCGCGTGCCGGCGGCTGTCCGGCGTCGCGTTCTCGTCGACCATCTCGTCGTAGGCCTTGCGGGTGGCGGCGTCGCCTTCCGAGCCGGTGAAGAACTTCGTCAGCTCGCCAGCGAACGGGGTGACCGCCGCGTGGAAGTCAGCCCGCGCGTTGGCGTAGTCGCCGCCGGTCTTGTCCGCGACGTAGCCGCGCGCCATGTTGTAGAGCGGCCAGCTGTTGCCCTGGAATTTGCCGAGCGCTTCGCTCTTGCGCGCGAGGTCGGCCAGATGGCCGATCGCGGCGTTGGCGTTGGTGATCATGCCGCCGGCGCTGTTCGGCGTCGTTCCGTCGTTGAAATCGGTGAGCGCCTTCTGGCGCTGCGCGTAGATGCCGGCGTTGAACTGCGGGTTGACCTGCTGCACGAGCTGGCGCGCCTGCACTTCCCATGGCTTCTCGCCCGCGTTCCCGGTCGGCATCGGGGCGTTGCCGTGCAGGATCGCCTTCGCGAGGTTGACCGCCGTCTGCATCTGGGGGTTCGCCCGCGCAAAGGCGTCAAGTTGAGCGTCTCCCTGCTGCTCGGGCGGGATCGTCACGTCGGTCAGCGGCGAGCGCGGCGCGCCGGGCTGCTGCTGGGGCTGGGGGGCCGCTGGGGCGCTTGGCGTCAGGTCGGACGGGGCGTAGGGGCTCGGGCCGGTCTGGGGCTGCTGCTGGGACTGCGGCGCGCCTGGTAGCGGCGGAAGCGGCGGGTTCTGCGCCGCCATCTTCGCCCTTTCCTCCGCCGCTGCTTTGTCCGCGGCATATTTGATCCCGGCGTTGGGGTCGCCCAGCACGCCGGCCGCGCCTCCTGCGCCGCCCGTGCCGGGGAGCGGGACCGCCGTCTCGCCGGGCGCAAGCTTTTCGTATTTCGCGGGCCCGGCGACGCGCCGACCCGTGAAGTTGCCGAGCCAGTCGCGCTCGGCGATGTCGTTTGTCCCCGGCATCGTCTCCCAGGTCGTGGGGTGCGGCAGGGAATAGGCCATATAGGTCTGCGCCATCTGCGCAGCCTGATTTCGGATATAGGGCGAGGTGTTCTCGTCCATGCTGATCGCCATGAGCTGGCGGATGTAGGCCTGCATCTGGCCTTGGGGCGCGCCCTGACCGCCGGCCGCAGAGGTCTGAGCGTTACCCCCCTGCGGCGCCGAAGGGTTTGGGTTGAACCAGTTCCCGAGCTGAGACATGAGGTCGCCACCACCTCCCGCGGGCGGGACTTGGGGCGGCGGCGCGCCGCGGGCGCCCGGGCCGGAGAACATCATCGAAGGGTCGAGCCCGGCCGAATTGTTCGGCTGCGTCCCGGCGGTCGGAAGCTGGCCCGGCGCGATGCCGGTTGGCTGGCCGCCGGACATCACCGGCCGGTTGCCGAGGATCGAGCCGAGCTGGTTGTCGCGCGTCGCCCAGCCCTGCGCGGCCCCGGCGTATTTCGGGTTCTGCGCGAGGTTGGCGAGGAACTGGTCACGCATCTGGAGATAGGCCATCGGGTCGCCGCCCGACTGGTTGAGGATCGCGAGCGCCTTCTGCGGCCCCGACATGATCGCGGTGTCGTAGGCGACCTGGGCGAGCTGCGGGTTGACCGCCGCGATCTGGTCGCCGCCGATCGCCTGCCAGTAGCCGTGACGGATGCCCTGCGCGCCCTGCGGCGTCAGGTCCATGACGTTGATCCCCGGATGAGCGTTCTGGTCGATGCCGTAGGCCGCCGTTCCGCCGTTGCCGTCGTTGCGGGTCTTGCCGCCCTCGAAGCGCGCGGTGACGGCGTCAGCCTGCTGGAACTGAGGCGAGAAGCCCCCGGCCTGCGTCGCCGCGGGGCCCGTCCCGGCATAATAGGGCGACGCGTCGGCGCGCGGGCCAGTGCCGGCATAGTAGGGCTGCTTGTCCGCGAGCGCCTGAAAGCCGGCGTTGCCGTCGAGCGAGGCCGTCTGGATGCTGCCCGGCGGGATCGCGCTGCCGCCGTTAGCTTCGGATGCCGCGAGCGCGGAAGCGAGGATCTGCGCCGTCGAGGGCTGACCGCTGTCGGCCATGCCCTGGCCGCCGATGATCGTGCCGGGGGGCGCGCCGCCGGCCTGCCCGTTCGGCTGCGCGAGCGCGGGCGGGAGGCCGGCGTTCTGGTTGCCCGGCCCGGCCGGAGGAACGCCGAGGCCGGGCGGGCGCGGCGGCGGGGTGGGTGCGCCGCCGAGGTTGCTGTCGGCATAGGCCGGCGCGCCGCCGATCTGCGAATGGAAGCCGCCGCCGGGCGCCGGAGCGACGCCGGCCGGGGCGCCGGGATAGCCGCCGCCATAACCCGGGATCGGCGGGGGCTGGAGCATGACCTGCTTGGCCTGCGGATCATTCGCCGTCATGCGGTTCATCATCAGCGAGCCGACAAGCGCCTGCGACAGGCGGGCCGCGCCCTGCCACGGGCTCTTGATCGGGCTCGTGTCGGTGCCGGCCGCCAGCAGCGACGCCGCGAGGCGCGATTTCATCGACTGGGGGTCGCCTCCGAGCGCGCCCGCCGCAGCCTGGCCGGGGTAGAAATAGCCTTCAGCCATCAGAGGATCGCCTTTGTGAGGTGGGAAACGTCAGTCATGACAGCGTGCCGGATTGCCTTCAGCCGGCGTTGCACCTCGCCGGAAAGCTCCGGGTGCATCATCGACATCCAGCGCATCTTCTCGGCGTTCTCGTCGAGGTAGGCGGTGCAGTGCCGGCAATCGAGCGAGGTTTTCGTGTGCCGGTAGTGGTCGGGGAGCGCGACGCCCTGCCCGCAGAGGTAGTCCAGGACTTCCATGTCGCTCCAGTCCCAGACCGGGAGCAGGAACTCGAGCCCGTCGATCTCGGCGCCCGGGCCTTCTTCGCCTCGGCGGGCGTCGGCCTTCTTGACGCCGCGGATCACGAGCGTCGCGCCGGCCGCGGCGACCGCCGCCTGCATCGGAGCCCAGATGTTCGCGCCGCAGCAGGCCGGATAGCCCTGGAGGGTCGGCCCGCTCGTTCCGCGCACCAGGCGGCCAAAGGTCGAGGCCTCGACCGACACGACATCGCTCGGCCAGCCGTGCTTCGCGATATGCGCCGGCTGGTCGCTGCGCGCCTCGAAGAAATGCGGGACCATCGCCTTGATCCGCGCCATCTGCTCGATCGTCTCGGGGAAGGCGTCGCCGGTGTTCACCCAGACGACGAGGATGCGATCCCACCATTTCCGGCATAGATGCAGCGTCGCGAGGCTGTCCTTGCCGCCGGAGAATTGCAGAACGATGCGCGCGTGGCGCTCGATGGTCTCTCGCATCAGAAGATCGTCGCGGCGCCGGTGATGACCGATCCGCCGAGGCCGAACAGGCCGCCCATCGTGGCGTTGCTGTTCGCCTGGCTGGCGTTGTAGGCGGCGAGCTGGTTCTGGTAGCCCTGATTGGTGATCCCGGCGTAATCGGTCGTCGGGATCGTCGTTTGCGGCGTCGTGGCGAAGCTCGGCGTCGAGATCTGCGACCCGCTCAGAAGAGCCGAAATTTCGTTGATCGGCTGGTTCTGCTCCTGGAGCGCGACTTGGTTGTTGAAGCCGGCCTGCGTCGCCGCGCTTTGGTTGTTGATCTGGTTCTGGTTGACGAGGTTCTGGTCGGTCTGCGCGTTTTGCGCGAGGATGTTGCTCGCAGCCGTGCCGTACATGGCGTTGGCGTAAGTGTCCTGCTGGCCTTGAAGCGTCTGACCAAGATTGTATTGAGCGTTATTATACGCTGGATCATTGACATTAATACCTTGATCGGCAAGGTTTTGGTTCCAATGCTCCATTTCCTGTCCGGCAAGACGATTGAACGGCTCCTCCCAACTGGTTGAGATATACTTATTGATATTGTTGGCCGACAGATCGGCGTTCGGGAGCGCGCCGAGGGTCGAAAGGTTGAGGCTCTGGAGGTTGACCGGGTTCCCAAGCGCCGAGGCGGCGTTCCCGCTGGCGGTCTGCGCCGCGTTCGCCAGGTTCTGCTCGGCCCCCTGCGTCGTGTTGTAGATCGACTGCTGGCCCGGCGAGAGGGTTGTCGCCTGACTATACTGCGGGATCTGGTAGACAGTCCCGGTGGTCGGGTCGGTGAACGGCGTCGTGCCCGTCTGGGTGTAGGTCGACTTGTCGCCGTACGCGTCCGTCTGGTTGACGTGGCTCAGGTTCGCGTTGGCGATGGCGGTCTGGATGTTCGTGCCGGTCTGCGCCGCAGCGGTGAGCGTCGGATCGGGGGCCGGAGGCGGGGAGCTGCTATGGCCCATAGGGGTATTCCTCTCGCAAGATGCCGAAAATGAGCGCGTCGCGCCCCGGGCCGAAGAAATTGCGCTGACGCCCCTCGAAGCGCGCCCCAAGGCGCTTGTCGGCACGGATCGCCCGGGTGTGGTCGCGCGGCGTCTTGAAGGTGGCGCGGATGCATCCGAGCTGATCGAAGACGTAGCCGGCCGCCGCGCGCAGGAGCGCCCGCGGCAGGACATCGCCGGCGCCGGTGATCTCGATGTCGGCCCCGCTCCAGTTCGTGAACACGAGCCCGGCGACTATCTTGCCGGCGCGCTCATATCCGATCGTCGCGTGCGGGCCCCGAAACTGGTAGCCGGTGCGCTCGGTGACGAAGGCCGCAACCGCAGCGCCGACGACGATCACAGACCCTGCCCGACGAGGAGCATCACCACGCCGCCGATGAACGTGCAGCCGCTCGGCGTGCCGGCGTTGCCGTTGATCAACGCGCGGACGGTCGGCGCGAACACCGAGCCGACGCCGGGGGCCGCCGCGAGCAGCCGCACCGGCGTCGAGCCGGTCCAGACGTCGGTATCCCAAACAGCGCTGTCCCATTGCGAGGGCGTAACGCCGGTTCCCGAGACGGCGAGCGCGGCCGGGATGGTGGACTTGAAGTCCCACGAGACGCCTGCGAACACCGTGGCCGTCTGGTCAATGATCGCGTCGACGCCGATCATCGACGCCTGTTTCGGCGCCAGCCCATCGGGGAGCCTTTGCCACGCGCCGACCGACAGGCAATCGATCGGCGTGCCGGCGTCCGAAGACCCGGCGTCGGCCTGGACGACCGCGCCGCCGGTCCCGAAATAGAGGCCACCGTTCCAGCTTGCCCAGCAGTTCGCCGCCATGCCGGTGAATTTGGTCCAAGCGAGCGTTTCGCTGTTCATCACGAGCTGATAGGCGCCCGTGGCCGGGTCTGGCACGTTGACGATCGCCATGCGCCGCGGCGCGTAGAGCGCCAGCTCCCATCCCTGCGTCGCCCTGCCGACCGACTGGACGATCTGGAGCCACGTAGGTGCGATGGCCTTCGTCATCGAGGTTTGGTCGGCCTCGGCCGGGTCGAGCGCAATCGCCTGGGTGATCGGCACGATGCCGTCGACGGTCATGATCGCGAGATCAGCGCCGACTTGCTGGAGGCAGCGGTCGCCGCCGAGCGGATAGCCCAGCGCAAACGTCCCGAGCAGAGACCAGTTCGTCGCATCGGTCGGGTCGGAGCCCTGATAGACGACCAGCTCGCCCTCGCTCGACATGATGACGAGGAACATCAGCACGCCGCTCGCGGTCTGGCTCGTCCACGAGGAGACAGCGACCGGTAGGCCGCCCTTTTTCAGCACCGCGCCGAGATTGACCGCCTGCATCGCGCCGGTGATCGCGCTCGTCGGCAAGAACCATAGGTTCGTCGTCCCCTGTTCGAGGAACCACAGCCTCGATCGATAGGAGGCCACGGCGAAGAGCGGATAGGTCGGGCCGGTGTAGGTGAGAGCGGACCAGGTCGAGCCGTTGTAGAGAGCCCCGGCGTCGAAGCCGTTCACGGCGACGAGCCAGTGGCCGCCGGAATTGGTGAAATTCGCAGTCGACCAGTGGCTGTGCGTCACGGTCGGCGATTGCGCGACCGCCGCGCCAGCCGAGGAGACGTCGTAGCAGCTGCTCGGCGAGAATGCGAAAAGCTTCTGGGTCGCGCCAGAATAGGGCGCGAGCGTGCCGACCGACCCGGTGATGCCGGTCGCCCAGGTGTTCGACCCGTTGCGCGGCCGGCAATAGCCCGCCTCGGGGAACCAGTTGATCAGCGTGGAGGCGGCGTCCGGCGGCATGGCCTCGAGCGGCACGTCGGTGCGCCAGCCCTTGACCGGGGCGACGAAGTTGACCGGCTTCGCGATCTGCGCCTTGCGCGGATTGACGACGCGCGAGGCGCGGCGGCGGCGCGTCATGCGCCAACCGTCAGGTCGGTGATGATACCCGGCCAGGTGTCGTGTTCGGGGAGGGCATTCGACATCGAGACGATCGTTCCGGTCGTCTCCTGACCGCCGATCCGGTCGAGCGCAGCCTCGTAGTCGTCGAAGTCCTGCCCGTAGTCGAACCCGTGCTTCTTGCGCCAGCGCCAGATTGCGCCGAGGCGCAGCACCCGATCGGGAACCATCGCGAGGTCGGTGTCAGCGACCCATGCCGGGGTGCTGTACTGCGCGCCATACTGGTCGGTGACCCAGAGGCCGGAGGCGTAGACGTAGGTGACGACTTCCCCGGCCCCGAGCACCGGATAGAACTCGATCTTGCCCTGCGCTTCTCTCCAGACGCTCGGATAGGTCGCCATCGGCGTCGCCTTGAGGCGCAGGAGCGCGCCCTCGTCGACCGGCCCGACCATTTTCATCGTCGGATAGACCGACGAGACGAAGGTCGTCGACGGCGACAGGCGCTGGAAGCCGTTCGGAAGCGCGAACGCCGCCGTGACGCCGTCGCCGGTGAAGGTGATCGGCGTGATGAACTTGAGCGCCTGCCAGTCGACGCGCTCGACCGCCTCGTCGCCCGCGTCCTGGAGGAAGTCGACCATGATCTGGATCATCGGATCGGTCGACCCGATTGCGACGGCCGGCGGGGTGATGCCTACGCGACGCGCGGCGCCCTGGACGAGCGCGATCAAGCTCATGGCTTACTTCCGCTTGCCGGCGAGATCGCGCACTTGCGCGGCCAGCTCGTCGAGCTGCTGACGCGCGGCGGCGAGGTCAGCCTTGAGGCCCTGGTTCTCCTCGGCGAGCCGCAGCACGGTCGAGCCGTCCTTGGCCTGCTCGAGATATGCCTGCGCCCGGGCGCGCAGCTCGCGCAGGCCCTGCGCCTTCTGGACGCTCGTCTCGGCGACCTGGGCGAGCGCCTCGACCGAGAAGATCTTGAGCGCCTCCAGCTCGGCGACCTGGACCGTGTCGAGGCCGGGCCACTGGCGCAGCGGGGTTCCGGAGATCGTCAGGCCCTGCTTCTTTTTCACCCAGGCGTCGTACTGATCAGGGAAACGCTCCTTGATGCGGTCGTCGACCGGGGCCTCGCCCTGGTTGTAGGGGTCGCCGGCGACGAACAGCCGAACGAATTCCTGGCTGTCGTAGATCGGGCGCCCGGCCTCCGCGCTCTTGCGGTCGTTCTTCGCGGGGCGGCTGAAGAAGAGCGGCGTCACGCCCTTATTCATCTCTGCGAGGCGTTCGTGGCCGTTCTCATCGATCGTGACAGTGGCGGCGGCGTAGGCGGCGGCCATTTCGGGGTCGAGCATTGCGGGAGCTTTCCGGTTGATGGGAGGAGGATGGAAAAGGGGGCGCTAGGCCCCCTTCAGGATCAGTTCTGCGTCTGCCCGTAGGGCCAGCGCAGGAACGTCTCGGAGTAATTCGACGTGGTGATCGCCGAGGCGAAGGCGTTGCCGGCGCCGGCGTTGCCCGACATAGTGATCGTGTAGTTGCCGGGAACGCCGGTGATCGACTTGATCGTGCCGCTCGTGCCCGTCCCCGAAAGCGTCTGGTTCGGGTAGACGCCGGGGATCGACGGGACGCCCGTGATATATGGCTGGCCGTTGACGATCGTCCCCCAGACGGTGTTCGCCGCCGCGGTGACGGTGACGGTGCCGCTCGCCGAGATCGGCGAGCCGGCCTTGTTGGTGAACCAGACCGTCGTTCCGTCGAAGTCGGTGATGTAGGAGCCGTTCGGGATGCCGGTGCCGGACAGGTACATGCCCTTGTAGAGCCCCTTCGCCGCGCTGGTCGCCGAAGCGAGCGTGAAGAAGAAGTTGCCCGACACGAGGACCGACGAGGCCAGCGAATAGGAGGTCGCCGGCGCGCCGACGCCCGAGATCGTCAGCGAATTCGCCACGCCCGCGGTGATCTGGGTGAGCTGGCCCGGCGTCGAACTCGTGTTCACCTGCTTGTTGGCGTTGGTGATCGTCAGGTTCGACAGGCTGGTGCCGGCGCGCTGCACCCAGATCCCGTAGGTGCCGCCGGCCGCGAACGTCCACGACCAGACGTTGCCCTGCTGCGACGCGGGATCGCCGACGCGCCCGCCGAGGAAGAACGTCCCGAGGGAAGCGCCGACCGGGTGAGCGGTCGCGCCGAGAACCGGCTGCACCGCGAGGTAGCTGTTGTCCCAGATGAGCCAGTCGCCCTGATTGAGGGTGACCGCCGCGCCGGGGCAGAAGGTGACGAAGGTGAATTCGCTCTCGGCATCGCCGGCCACGACGGAACCGGGCAGGAACGAGGGAAGCGGGGCGTTTCCGGCCGCGCCGTAGGGGCCTTCGGGGGCGAACAGGCGCGAGCCAATGCCCTCGTATTCTTTGTAAGCGATCGACATCGCTTGTTCCTTTCAAGAATATGTGGAGAAGAAATGCGGCCACGTTATTGCGGCCGCAAAGTTGTTACTGGAAGAGAACGCCTTGCAGCGAGAGGTTCTTGGCGGTGAGGTTGCCCGCCCAGCCCATGATGCGGATCGTCGCATCCTGGTTGACGTTGTTCCGATCGCCGCCGATGACCTTGAAGTTGCGCTTGGACGACGGCCGGTAATAGACGTAATCCGTGTTCAGGAAGTACATGGTATTTGCCGGGATTTGGCCGTTTTTGCCGCCGTCGAGCACGACGCGCGCCTTCTTGCCGGCGCCCATGTAGACGAGCGAGGTGAAGCCCGCGCCGCCTTCGGTGTTGCCGTCGTCGCTGTCGATGCGCTGGAGCGGCTGCAAGCTGTTGAGGTACAGCATGTAATAGTTGTTGTCGGCCACGATCAGGTCGACGCCGTCGCTGTTCCTCTTGAGGTTGATGGTCGCGTAATTCATGTACGGGATCATCGTTCCCGAGGTGCCGCCGGTCGGCGTGCCGGAAAGCGAACCCGACGAGAAGGTCGTCGAGTTGATCGCCAGGTTCTGCCACCAGGTGGACGTCGACTGGTTGATGCCGCCGACGAGGCCGGTAGGCGACTTGCTCACCAGAAGGCCGAGGCCGTTGATCTGCTTCCCGCCCCAGCCGGTGCCGTCCGAGTAGATGCCGGCCGACATCTGGTTCCAGAACGTGTCCTCGGCCGTCTCGACGCGCTCCTCGATCAGGTTGAGCATCGCTTCCGAGCCGGAGTTCATCAGCTCCTCGAGGCCGCTGATCGCGATCGCGATCGACGCCTGCTTGATCGGGAAGCGGGCGGCGGTCATCGTGTCGTTCAGCGAGATGTTCAGGAACTCGGAACCCGAATACCACATGAACGTCTGGTTCTGCGCGTAGCGCAGCTCCTCGACAATCTCGCGACCGCCGGACCACGGCTTTTCGCGACCCTTCTTCTTCAGGACGGCGAGGAGCGCGTTGTTGTTGGTGATGTTGTCGCCCAGCGTCTTCGAGCGATTTTCCAGAGTGGTGGTGACGACGTCACCCCAGTCGACGGTGGTAACCTGCGGGGAGGCCATGGTTCAAACCTTTGCGGTGGTCACTCGCGGTCGAGCGCGGCCTCGTAGGCGGCGGTCAGAGCGGAGCGGACGGTTGGATAGGACTGGGGTTTCGCCGCGGCGGGGCGCGACGAGGGGGCTCCAGTGGTGGCTTTCGCAGCGTTGCGAGCTTGATCCGCCGCGCGCTGCTGGGGGGTTCGCCCGTTTGAGGGGCCGGAGCCCTGCTGCTTGATGAGCAGGGCTCGAATGTCGGGACGCGCCCAGCAGGCCATGTCGTAGGCGGCCTCCAGGGTCTGCGCTCGGCCGGCGCGGATGAGCGCCGCCATGTCGTCGGCGACGGCTTCCGCGTGGACGTTCTTCGGATCGGAAAGGAACCGCTCGGCGCTCTGCGAAGCCTCGCGCTCGCGCACCTTCTGGTCGACGATCGCCTCGATGTTCTGCGGCTGCGGCTGGATCTGCTGCTGCGCCGGCGCCGGGCCGCGCTGCATAGGGCTGCCCTGCTGCTGCGGCTGGGGGGCGCGATAGCCGCGCTGCTGGAGCATCTGCGCCATGCGGACGAGGTCGACGCCGCGGAGGTTGGCGAGCTGCACGATCGAGCCGACCGGATCGGAGAACGTCGCCTGCTCCCAATCGAGCGCGCGCTGCATGACCTGGGCGTGGGTCATGCCGTTCGCCTTCACGATCGGCGTGAACTGCTCCAGCTCGCGGTAGCTCTCCAGCTGCTGCTTCTGCTCCTGGAGCACCTTGAAGCCGTTGTTGACCTCCTGCTCCCTGCGAGAGACGGCTTCCTGCACCTCTGGCGGCAGCGCTGTGAACTGGGCGCGCGCCGCGGCGCTCCACCCGACCGGCGGCTTGACGACGAGCGGTTGCTCCTGCGCCTGCTCGGCGGGCTTCGGGGCCTCCTGTTGGTCCGCGGGGGCCGCCTGGGCGTTGGTGCGCGCCTCGTCCCCCTGCGCCTTGCCAGCGAAGCGGCCCCGTTGGTCGCGCGAGCGATCGACGCCCGGCTGTTCGGTGTCCGGTTCGGCCCCGGCTTTCTCGCGCGCGTCGTCGTAGGCCTGCCGGACGGTGTCCGCGAGGCTGGATGGCTTCTCCGGCGTCTCGCGCGTCTCCGGCTTGTCGGGGGTTTCCGGGGCGATGACGCTGTCGAGCGCGTCGATGTCGTAGTCAGCCATGGATGCACGGGGGTTGCGACCCGCCTGTTGATGTCAGGGGGCCTGGGGGGTTCTTCAGGGAAAGGGTGAAAGGGTGAGGGTCAGTCTTCCGGCAGGCCGTCGCCGAACGAGGCCGCGAGCGGGGCTGGCTTGTAGCCGTCGCGCACCTTCTTGTAGGCCTCGATCACGTCGGGTTTGGCGATCGGCTTCGACGGCATCTTCGCCTTGGCCTCTTTCACATGGCCCTCGACGTCGGTTCCGATCTCGCGGTAGCCGTTCGCCTTCAGCATCTGCCGATATTGGCTCTTGCTCTCGTAGACGCCGCCGTCCGCGTGGCTGAAAAAGGCGTCGACGCCGTCGCGATTGAGATAGGGAACCGCGAGATCGCCGGCGGGGCCGCGCGCGAACAGCGGCGCGGCGCTATGCTTCTCGACCAGCGCGCCGTCGCGCCAGACCCATGTTCCTCGTGCCATCAGAAACCCGTCCCGTTGAGATGCACCAAGATCCCGTTTCCCGAGGAGACCGTGCCGCTGAAATTAATGGGGAGTTGCGTCGTCCCGCCGCCAGACACGAGGTTCGGGAACACGGAGACGTCTTTCGGCATCACCGAGACGCCGCCTGGGCCACGCTCATGCTGGAATTGCAGCGCGATGACGCAGCTCGTCCCCGCAGATGCGCCCCAGCTCACGAAGGCGTCGTAGTCGTCGCCGGTGACGGTACCGCCGCCGCAGCCCGACGCGACGCTGGGGGCGAGTCCGCTCTCGTCCGTCGTGTTGCCGAAAAAGCTGGGTTTCGCCTGGAACTCGATATGGCCGCCTGCCACGGTGTTCTTGATGCCGATGCCGTTCTGCGCGACCGTCCCGCCGTTGATGATGATGCGCGAATAGGCGCTGTTGTTGACAATGCCGGCGGTTGAACAGTCCTGCACGGTCGCGCCGTCGATCTTGACCTCCCAGACCACGTCCGCGCCGATGTTGAGGCACGTCGCCGTCGTCGACACCCAGCCATTCTCGATCGCAAGCTGGTGGCCCGCGCGGCCGATGCCGGGGCCGTGGATCACGGTGACGTTGTGGCCGGACGCGACCGCGTAAGCCGAGCCCGAAGACAGGACCGCAGCCCCGCCCGTGCAGCTCGAGAGATGCCCGACTACCACCGGAGGCGTCGCGCTCATGTCCATCACGGTCGAGTTGCTGGCCGAAGGCGGGCAACCGCCGAGCGTGATGCTCGTCGCAGAGGCCGACCAGCCGCTCGGCGCGGTCGTCTTGAAGGGGAAGCCCGCCGGCTGGCCGCTGTCCTCGATGTCGATGCCGAGGACCGACCCGCCGCCATCGGACGCGAAGCCGGGGCTGAACCGGAGCTGGCTGTTCGGCGCGGCGATCACGCTCTGGTCGATGCGGACATTCGAGCCGGACGGGTGCCCGAGGAGGTCTACGTTGTCCCAGTAGCCGCCGCCGACGTTGCCGCCTATCAGGCTGTCTCTTATACACATCTGACGCTG